>NZ_JBVHZJ010000035.1:0-92685 GCF_055574655.1 Streptomyces sp. NPDC029956
ACACCCTTAGCTCACCTCTCGCTCCCTTCTGGGGTGGGGAGGGGGGTGATCCGGGCGGCGTCCTCTCTGGGGGGGGGGGCGCGCCCCCCCCCCCCCCCCCCCCCCCCCCCCCCCACGCCGTCGTCCGAGCGGACTCCAAGCCCCGACCGCGCCGTGTCAGATGGCACCGGTGCCGCCCGAGAACGGTCCGCCGATGCGGTAGTACTGGCCGATCTCCTCGCGGAACTGCCGGTCCGCGAGGTGCTTGTCGGAGACGAACTCAGGGGCGTCCTTCACCTGTTCCCTGGACAGGGCCAGGTGGACCGTGAACTCCTCCAGGTCCACCCGGGTCACCGCACTCGCCGGGATCAGCGCCTCCTTGCCGAAGATCCAGACGCCCGTGTCCACGACCAGGTAGGCGTCGTCCACCTCGTCGGAGTGCTTGTCCACCTTGCCGATGTGCCCGTCGGCCGCCTCGACACGCCATCCGGTGAGGTCGGTGCCCGCCAGGTGGCCGGACTCGCTGCTGTAGGACCAGATGTGCTCGGTCATCACTGTCACTCCTCTGTCGCTGTTCGTCGTGTGCGTCTCGGCACCGCCGGTGCGGACCCCCTCAGAGCAGGTCGCGCCGGTCCTGGTCCGTGACCGTGGGGGCCACGGGCGGAACCACCATCCGGCGGCGGCGAAGGACGCTTGTGTACACGGCGGTTCCGAGGAACCCGACCGCCATGAGGATCAGGCCGACCAGATCGAGATCGACCGCTTCGAGCTCCCAGTCGGACGCGAAGGTGAGGATGGCGCCGACGGCGATCATGATGATGAACAGTCCCAGACCCATGGTTGCTCCCTCCCATGCGGGTTGGACAGCGTCCGGGTACCCGGCCTTCCGGGGATCATGCCGCGCTCCCGGGCTCGGTCGGCTTCGCTTGCTCAGTCGGCTTCGCTTGCTCGGTCGGCTTCGCCCGCGCGCTCGCCGACCCGCGAGGGCCGGACGCGCCTCCCCCACCTCTCCTGGACGTGCCGTCCGGGGTGGGAGGCAGGCGGGCGGCTCGCCATGTCCCCGACCCGCCGGCCGGAGGACTTTGCGATCCGGCAGATCCCGATGGTGTGCGACGGCGACGACGGGCAACACGGAGTAACAGAACACGAAGTCACGAACACGAAGCCACCGACCCCGGTGGCCTCGTCCTCGACGGAAGAAGGTAGCCATGGCCTACGACATCTGGACCTACAGGGAGACCGCGGCCCATGCGGCGCATCTCGATCTGACCGGGTACGGGGTCGAGGCCACGGACGGGTTCGCAGGCACGGTCGACACGCACGAGCCCACGGTCGGCCGCGCCCACGTCGTGGTGGACACGGCCCCCTGGATCCCCGGCAGACGCGTCATCGTTCCAGCGGGGGTCGTGACCGCGGTCGACCCCGGCACGGAAAGGGTCCACATCGGCTGTTCCAAGCAGCAGATCGAGGCGTCCCCGCCGTTCGAACCCGGCCCCGACCGCGACCGCGACGACGAGCAGCCGCACCGGATGAAGCTCGTCGACTACTACCTGGCGTTCTTCCGGTAGGCGATCCCCGCAGGAACATCCCGCCCTCGCGATCCAAGGAGATTCCCATGAGCGCACTGCTGACCCGTATCAAGCGATTCACCCACAGTCCTCAGGGCCGTAGCGCGGCGGCGTCCGTCCGCCGGGCCGCCGCCGACCCCCGCAGGCGCACCCAGGTGCAGCGCCTCGTCTCCAAGCTGCGCGGCCGCCGCTGACGGCTGCTCACCCGGTCCGGCGGACCGGTCGAACGACGCCCCGCGCGACGTACGGCGCGGGGCGTCGCCGTGCGCGGCGACACCGCCGGACGAGGCAGCGAGCGAGCCTCGGCGGCGGCCGGCCTCGCGGAAGGGACCCGCCCAGGGCCGCTGCGTGCCGACGCCGGCGGAGGAGGACCGGGCTCGGGACCAGGCCGGGGCCGGGGTCGGGACCGGGCTCGGGTCTCAAGGTCGGCGACCTGACCTTCACAGCCTCACAGCCGACGTCGCAGCCCGCGACCGCGAACGGAGTCAGAAAGCCCGCTCTCGTGACCGAGGGGCCGGCTCGAGCAGGCCGTTGCCGAGCCAACGACGGAGCACGTTGTGGGTGGTGTCGTCGAGGGTGCACAGCACCTCGATGGCGTCGAGGTCGCCCGGCAGGGGTGCGATACCCGCCGTGGTGAGAGCGGCCTGCAGTTCCAGTCGGCGGCGGTCGGTCGGCTGGAGCCGGTCGGCCGACCGGCGGCGATCGGTCGACGGGAGGCAGTCGGACGGCTGCAGGCGGTCGGCCAGGTTGCCCGAAGGCGCGGGCTCCGGCTCGAGGTAGTCGTCATAGTCCATGATGCCGAAGGCCGCCGATGTCTCTCCGGTCCGGTCTTCGACGTACACGGCAGGGAATCGGTACGGGTCGAGATCCGACAGTGCGCGCGGAGTCGTGGTGAGCGCCTGGAACTCGGTCATGAGCGTCTCCTCGGTCGTCGTGCAACGTGCAGATGACGACGACGTGAACGCCGCGTTCCGTTGCGAAGCGGGGAGAAAGACACCCGGATGACCCCTATGGCATCTCGTCACAAGTGAGATGAGCCAATGGACGGCGGTATCACCGCCGGTAGCGATCCGCCGTGTCGAACCGGCCGAACCCGCCGAACCGACCGAACCGACCGAACCGGCCGAAGCAACGAGGCTCCGGCCGGCAACAGAAGAGCGGCAGGAAGAGCGGCATGCGCGCGCAGCGTCCTCAGCCGGGAGCGGGATGCCCGTACAGGGGAGGGCGGATCAGACCTCACGCCACTTCGACTGGCCGAAGGAGAACGCCCCGAAGAGCACGAGACCGGCGGCCACGGCGACCAGCAGCCACGGGCCCACCGGGGCCTCGGCGAACGAGCGGATCGCGTCGTCCATGCCCTTGGCCTCGTCCGGATCGGACTCACTCGACGCCTTCAGGCCGAAGAAGCCGACGGCGGCGAACACGAGCCCGCGTGCGACGCCGCCCGCTGTACCCGTCACGTCCATGAAGCGCCGCTGCAGCATGGACATCCGCTGCCACTCCAGATGCTCGCGATACTTCCGCAACGCGGCCCGGCCTCCGATCCACAGCCCCGCGCACAGGATTCCCGCGGCCACCGCCCCCACCCACCACGGGCCGCCCGGCAGCGCCAGGAGGCGGCTCGTGAGGTCATGGCTCTGTCTGTCGGTCGAGCCCGCGCCACTGTCCCGGTCCCCTGTCGCGAAGGACAGGACGAGGAAGCAGGACACTGCGTAGAACACGAACCGGCCACCGGACAGAGCGCGTTTGCCGGGCCGGTCGCCCTTCGGCCCCGAGGCCCCGAAGACCGCCTCCGAAAGCCGCCACAACGCCATCCCTGCGAGGCCGATGCCGAGGCTCCAGAGCAGGATGGACCCGAACGGCGTCGAGGCGACCTCCACGAGGGCCCCGCCTCGGTCGGCCTGCTCGCTCGTGCCTGTCAGGCCGATGCGTACCGCCAGGACGCCGATGAGAAGGTACAGCACCCCTCGCGCCACGAAGCCCGCGCGAGCACCTGCCCGTACGACCCGTGCGCTGTCCGCTCGCCCCACCACTGCCGTGGACGGCTCTCCTGTGGTCATGACCGGTCACTCCCCTCGGGTTGGAACCTTCGGCTGCCCCGTCCACGCCGGTCGAACCACCGCACTTCACTCGACAGCGTTCTCGACACGTCGCCGAGACGTGCTCTCCGGGGACCGCCAGCGCTGTCGTGACCATCCGACCGCGGATTCGACCCACGGGCTCGGCCCACGCCCCGGTGTCTGCTCGATGCCCCCGCTCGGAGCCGGTGAACAGACTCTCCCATCTGACCCGTACGGGTGGCATCTTTCGCTCGTGCTGGGTATCGCTGCTGCTCAGATGGGGTGAAAGAGCCGCGTGCCTCGAATCCCCACACCGTGCGCAAGGCGTTGATGGGTCTGTGAGTACCTCAAGCACGGCCCCGATACTGCCCGCCTCGCTCGCTGCCCCTGCCCTTCCCGTCGTGCGTGACTCGGGCGCGGACAACGCGCCCGGCGTCATAGTCGTCGACTCCTGCACGACGCTCGGCACCACGCTGGTCGTCCGCCTCATCGGAGAGATCGACTGCTACAGCATCGCTCCGCTGCGTGCGTTGTTGGCCTCGGCAGCGGCCGACGGCTACACCGGGCTCGTACTGGACACCGCGCGGGTCGCCTTCTGCGACTCCAGCCTCCTCGCCGTCCTCGACTGGTGGCCCCGGCACGGACGCCGCCTCACACTCGCCAACCGCTCTCGGGCCGTTCATCGCCTCCTGGCGGTGGCCGCGGCCGACCCCTCGGGACGGGCGACGGCACAGGCGGACCCGCTGACGGCAGCGGCCACGTCACGACCTCCATCCTCATGGCGTGCGGCCCGACGCCGGCAGCGGTCCTCGTTGTTCCTTGGCAACCCCGCACCTCTCGCCACGGCCGTCGCGCCCTCTCCGCCCCGCACACGCTCCGCAGAACGCTGATGTACTGCCGCGTTGCGCTCTCGATCGCGTACTCGGCTCCATAGACGAGGAAGGGAGTGGGGCCCGCACGAACCACCTGCGGGCCCCACTCCTGTGCCACCACCGGCACATGGCAACAGGCCGGTCGAAAGCAGCCCCGATGCTATGCAGTGTGGCGCGCGCTGGGTCAGGTGGATCAAGTGGATCCTCAACAGCAGCGTCCGGGGCCACGAGGAACGTGACGATGGTGCTCGCTCGCGCATCATCCCCCGACCGCCCACACCCGTGATCGACCGGACAGGTCCTGGCCGTTTCCTTCGGATCTTGATTCTGTGCGCGGGGCTGGCATCGTGAACCTGCCCGAGACTGCCGGAGCAAGGAAACGACACGTGGTGGCGGGTCTGCCACGCTGTGGACGGCAAGCGTGGCGCAAGGGTGGAGCAGGGAGTGCAGTGGTACGGACGGAGTCCACGGCCTGGCAGCATGCCGCGACGCGGAGCGGCTTCCGGCGGTACTGGCGCATCGCCTGGGTGTGGCTCGGGGCCGGCCTGGTCGGCACTGTCGGCAGTCCGGCGATCGGCGTTGCCGCCGGCCAGGCGGGCGTGGAGTGGCTCGGTTCGCTCATGGCTGTTCTCTGGGTGCTCTTCATCTCCGCAGCGATCTTCGGGGGGTGCACGGTGTTCAACGCGGTGCGCATACGCCGTCGGCTGCGCCACCATCCGTGGACCTCGCACCCGGTCGCGGTTCTGCCCTCTCTGTGGGGAGGCCCGGTGGTGCAGTTGCGCCCGGCGAACTCCGGAACGATCTTTGTGCGGTCTGTCGTGGCCCTGAACTTCCGCTGGGACCATGTGGCAGGCATGAACACCCTCTGGTTCTGCGGCGTGCCGGGCCGGGGCGGGGTTCTTGCTCGTCCGGGAGGAGTGCCGCTTCTCTGGGGCAGGCGGATTCGGATCCCCTGGATCCGGCACAGGTACGAGCGAACACCCTCCCCAGCCCGCACCATCAGCCCGACGATCCGATGAGCGGAAAGACAATCGCGGGTGACCACTCGCCTTCGTTGCCCGGGCAGGCCGTCCCGTTCGGATCCTGCGAGGCCCGTCATACTTCGCCGGTGGAGGTGCGAGGTACAGAGGCGGCGCGGCGTTGGCTAACCGATCAGGGCGTCCGGCAGGTGCACGAGGGATGGGTGTGCGACGAGGAGCCGGACGTGCTGCTCACCGCCGCCCAGGTGGCGCAGTCCTGGGCCGGCGATGTGTTCGCTGAAGACCTGGATCCCGCCGACCAGGTGAGTCTGGCCTTCGGGCTTCTCGACCTTCTCGACGCGTACTGGGTCACCTGTGAGATCCGATTCGCGGACCGGAGCGCTCAGGGTCCGCTGCCGGCCGACGTGCTGTGGGACGGCTACCGTCAGCGCCTGGAGGCGGACAGGGACGCCGAGGCCGTCACGTACTCGCTGTGGGTGGACTGGTTCGAGGACCACACCACATCCGCGACGGCCTTCGCCGAAGTGCTCGGCAATGACATCGACCGCGTGGTGGCCGAGCGTTCGGAAGCCGTGCTTCGCCGAGCCGGCCGGGTGCTGGAGTGCTCCGGCCCGGTGCGCTGGTCCGTGAAGGAGCCGACGTACCGCACCGCCGCGCGGCTCCCCGCCCTGCACCCGGCCCTGTTCCGCGGCCTGCGGGCGAGCTACCACGACGTCTACGGCGACCTGGAACCTGCCGTCGCATTGACCGTCCTCAACCAACTGGCTCTGCCCCGGGGCACCCCGCACGTCGCGGAACTCCGCCACGTCCTCACCGCAGGACACAAGAACCACTACCGCAACCCCGGCGCCTGGGACTACGCGCTGCGCCCCGGACCCTGAGTCGTGGCCCTGCCGTCCGGCTCCGGGTGCGCCCCTTGAGACGAACTCCTCAGAACAGCGTGTGGTCGTCCAGCCGGTAGCGCGGGAACCGTGCCCGTCCTGTCCGCGGCGCATGGGGAATGGCTCGTGACAGCGGTGACCGAGGCGATGACGCGTCCCCGGCGCTCGCGACACGGTGATGGGCCGCGTCGGGCGCCGGGTCGCACCCCCAGGTGTCAGATGGGTGTGGGGGCGGTCTTGTCCGTCGCCGTGCCGTCCTCGTCCTGTGCCTCCGCCTCAGCGGGCTGTTGCGGAGCGGGCGGCGTACGGACCAACAGCGCGACCAGCACGGCCAGGGCGCCGATCACGGCGCCGATGCCGAATCCCCATCGGATGCCCGTGGCCAGGGCGCCGGTGGCGCCGGCACCATCGGCTGCCGCCGTGGCGGCGTGTCCTGTCATCACGCTGATGACCAAGGCGGTACCGGCGGCGGCGGCGACCTGCTGGAGCGAGCCGAGGATGGCGGAGCCGTGGGGGTAGAGGTGCGGCGGCAGCACGGACAGGCCGGAGGTGAAGACGGGGGTGAAGACGAACGCCATCCCGGCACTCAGGGCCACGTGAAGGGCGAGTACCAGCCACGGCGAGGTCTGTGCGCCCGTGAGCGCGAACAGCGCGAGGCACAGCGCTGTGAGGACGGCTCCGGGTACGACGAGACGTGGTGCGCCGAATCGGTCGTAGAGCTTGCCGACCTGCGGTCCGAGCAGGCCCATCGTCAGGCCGCCGGGGATGAGGAGCAGCCCGGTCTCCAGCGAGCTGAGGCCGCGCACCTCCTGCAGATAGATCGGCAGCAGGATGAAGGCACCCATGAGCGCCATGAAGGACAGGCACATCAGGCCGAGCGCCACGGAGAAGTGACGGAATGTCAGGGCTCGCAGGTCCAGCAGTGGCGTGGACGAGCGCTGAAGCGCCAGCTGTCGCCATACGAACAGGCCCACCAGCAGGACTCCGGCCGGCGTCATGACCTCCGGCGGGATGGGGGCCTGCGCCGCGTCCCCGGCACCGAGCCCGCTCAGGCCGTAGACGAGGGAGCCGAACCCCGCAGCCGCCAGGGGGACGGACGGCCAGTCGATCGGCCCGGCCTGCGGCTCACCGATGTTGACCAGTTTGCGCCGACCGAAGATCGCCATGGCTCCGGCGATGGGCAGCACGGCCAGGAACAGGAGCCGCCAGGAACCCAGCTGCAGCAGCACGCCCGAGACCGCAGGGCCCAGTGCGGGTGCGACGGAGATGACGAGGGTGATGTTGCCCATGACGCGTCCGCGGTCGTGCGGGGGCACGAGGGTCATCAGCGTCGTCATGAGCAGCGGCATCATGACCGCGGTGCCGCCGGCCTGGATGACGCGGGCGGCCAGGAGCACGGGGTAGGCGGGCGCGGCCGCGGCCAGAGCCGTACCGGCGAGGAACAAGGCCATGGCCAGGCTGAAGGCGGTGCGTGTCGTCACACGCTGCAGGAACCATCCCGTCACCGGGATGACGACGGCCATGGTGAGCATGAAGGCCGTGGACAGCCACCCTGCGGCTGCTGCGGTGACCTCGAACTCGCGCATGAGCCGCGGGATCGCGTTGACCATGATCGTCTCGTTGAGGAGGACGACGAACGTGGACAGTACGAGAATCCGCAGCACGGCGGTGATGTGGGCGGGCGAGAGGGTGGGCGTTGCGTGTGGTGCGGGTGTTCCGTGTGATGCGGGCATGGCGCCTTCCGTCATGTGAGTGTCCTCCGCATGTGGCAGCTCACACTGACGGACCGCGGCGCCGGGAAGAACTCATGGGCGGTCCCGATCCTGTCGGGGGCGCCACCTGAGCACAAACCAATTTCCCGGTCCGGGATGGCGGGTCGGGCCGGTCGGGGCGCGTCACACGGGTCGGGTCGGGGCCTGTCGGGGTGCGTCACACGGGTCAAGTCGGGCCTGTCGGGGCGCGTCACACGGGTCGGGTCGGGGCCGGTCGGTTACGTCGGGTCGCGCCGCGCCGGGGCGCGTCAGGGCGGTCGCGTCTGGCCAGGGGTGTGCAGAGCTCACGAATCGTCGACTTGGACACCTGCCACCGACATGGTTCCGTCCGCCGAGGCCGGGACGTCTGAGGGCGGCGCCCTGGAAGCGCCGCGTCCAGGGCACCAGGCCGCCGGTGCGGTCAGGCGGTCACCCGTTCATCACGAGGACACGAGGCCGCGGTGGGGTCAGGCTGCGGGCGGGGAGACGAAGACTCGTTCCAGCAGGGTGTACAGGGCGTCCCGGTCCTGACCGCTGAGGCTGTCCAGGCCCTCCCGCGTCGTGCGCATCTTCGCGCGGATCGCGTCAGTGACGCGCTCTCCCTCGGCTGTGAGGATGACGTTCTTGACGCGCCGGTCGGAGGCGCCGGCCTCGCGGCGCACCAGGCCGCGCTTCTCCAGCCGGTCGATGATCCCGGTCATGTTGGAGGCGTCGCAGGTCATGGTCTCGGCCAGGGAGCGCATCGCGGCGGGTCCCCGGCGCAGCACGGTCAGGGCCCTGCCCTGGCTCGCCGTGAGGTTCTCGCTCGCCGCCGCGACGGTGAAGTCGCCGTAGTAGACGCCGAGCGACACGGAGAGCAACTCCATGAGCTGGGCCGTGTCGGGGCGGGGAGCTTCTGTCATGAGGTTCACTCTAGCCGGTGATACTTGACGATCTCAAGCATCGACCTCTACCGTCTTCGTGTTGCATGAAGTTCTCAAGCATCAAGGTTGTCAAGTAATTGCCACGAGGAGCGTCCCTGTGACCGTCACCGCGTCCCCCACCTCCCGCGCTGCCGAGATCCTGTCCCGGCCCGTGTCCCTGAACGGCCTGACTGTCCCGAACCGCATCGCGATGGCGCCGATGACGCGGATGTTCTCCCCCGGCGGAGTCCCCGGCGAGGATGTGCGGTCGTACTACGCCCGCCGCGCCGCCGCCGGCGTCGGCCTGATCGTCACCGAGGGTACCTACGTCGGCCACGAGTCGGCCGGGCAGAGCGACCGCGTGCCGCGGTTCCACGGCGAGGAGCAGCTGGCCGGATGGGCGAAGGTCGCCGCGGCCGTGCACGCGGCGGGCGGCACGATCGTGCCGCAGCTGTGGCACATCGGCATGGTGCGCAAGCAGGGCCAGGCGCCCTACGCCGACGCCCCGTCGGTCGGCCCCTCGGGCGTCCGCCCCGACGGCACCGAGGGTACGGGCAAGGCCATGACCCAGAGCGACCTGGACGACGTCATCGGCGCCTTCGCCGAGGCCGCCGCGGCCGCCGAGCGCATCGGATTCGACGGCGTCGAGCTGCACGGCGCCCACGGCTACCTGCTCGACCAGTTCCTGTGGGCGGGGACGAACCGCCGTACCGACGCCTACGGCGGCGACCCCGTGGCCCGTACGAAGTTCGCCGCCGAGATCGTGACCGCGGTCCGCGAGACCGTATCGTCCGACTTCCCGGTGATCTTCCGCTTCTCGCAGTGGAAGCAGGACGCCTACGACGCGCGGCTGGCCGAGACCCCGCAGGAGCTGGAAGCGATCCTGGCCCCGCTCGCCGCGGCCGGCGTCGACGCGTTCCACGCCTCCACCCGCCGCCACTGGATCCCCGAGTTCGAGGGCTCGGACCTGAACCTGGCGGGCTGGACCAAGAAGCTCACCGGCAGGCCCACCATCACCGTCGGCTCGGTCGGCCTCGACGGCGACTTCATCCACGCCTTCGCGGGCGAAGGCGCCCCGGTCCAGGGCATCGACGATCTCCTCGACCGACTGGAGCGGGACGAGTTCGACATGGTCGCCGTCGGCCGCGCACTTCTCCAGGACCCGGAGTGGGCGGCGAAGGTGCTGGCAGGGCGGACCGACGAGCTCAAGCCGTACGACGCGGCCGCGGTGCAGACGCTCAGCTGAGCCGTGTTCTGGAAATCGGTGAGCTGACTGGTCGGCCGTCCGGGGAAGGCGCGGGCGGCCGAACGGAGTTGAGGTCGTGGGCGATGCCGTTGATCCTGGTCGCTGTGGTGGCCTCGTGCTCGTTGCGGGTGGTGTCGCGACGGACGATCTCGTAGCCGCCCTCGTCCAGGACGGCCACCGACGCGAACCGGAGCGGGTCGTCCTCGTCGGGGGGGGACGAGGACGCAGGTGTTCCCGGCCAAGCTGGTGACGCGCCCGCGTTCCCCGATGTGACGGCGCGCCCGCGGGTGCCGCAGCCGGCCGGACGGCCCGGGACCACTCCGGATGTGGCCCTGGCCGACGCGGCGTACTCGTCCCGCGCGATCCGGACCCATCTGCGACGGCGTGGAATCCCTGCGGTGATCCCGCAGCCGTCGACCAGGCCACGTACCGCAGGTGAGCGTGGTGCCGGCTACCAGTGGTGCCAGACCGCTTCGGGGGCGTTGTCGCGCGTCACCGAGTGGTCGTCTCCCGCCACGAAGAACAGGGCCCAGGACACGACGTGGTCGCCGGCGCGCTGGGCACCGAGTTCGAGCTGGAAGCCGTCGCAGAAGAAGTCGCCGGTGGGGCCGAACCGCAGGTCGGAGTCGTTCTTGGTCGCGTAGGCCTCCATCTCCTGCGCGAGCTGCGACGGGACACGGCCGATGAGTCGAATTCCCTCGCAGGTCACCTGGGGGCCGAGACGTCCGTCGACGTGAACGTAGGCCAGCTCTCCGTCCGAGTAGAAGTAGCACTCCACCGCTGCCCGGCTCGTGGAGGCGGTTTCCTTGGCGAAGCTCACGGGGACCCACTCTGAGCTGCATCCGTCCGGCTGGGCGGTGAAGCCGTGCGCAGCCAGGGCTGCGATGACCTCTTCCTGGTGCATGTCCATGCGCAGCGGCCCCAGGGTCCGCCCGGGGAGGTAGTTCCACTGATCCCGTTCAGCGTCCGGGAGCACCGGCCACATACCCGTATCCATCGCATGATCATCGCTCACCCGGCTCGTGACCCGCGCGTCAGCCCTCTCAGGGCCCGTACGTGCGAGGCGTCGCTCGCGACATCGTCCATGTCCAGCAGACCGGCCTTGCGTAGCTCGGCCAGGAGCACTTCGTGCAGGCGGGGTCAGGCACCGGCTTCGGTCCAGCCCCCCGGCGCCGCCAAACGGTCCTGCCCTCTTCCAGCCGTGACGGCCGTGCTGGAACGGTGTCGATCATGCGCTCGTGCGGGAGGACAAGCGGATGAAGGCGACGTACGGGATCGTCACGGGATTCTGGGCAACCGGGCATGGGGGTACTCCGGTTCGGGCACCCCGGTCGTGCCCCTCACCGACGCGGCTGGCGCTTGAGGTACTCCTGGACTCGTGCGACGCCAGGATGATCCCGGGGCCTGACGCCCTACGAGATGACCGTGCTGGTCACAGCTCGGCGAGTGGCTGTGACCAGCACGCGGTCACAGCCGGCAGGCGGTCACGTCTCAGGCCCACACCGCCTTGACCACGGCGTGGCCTGCCGTAGCCGCCTGCCCGTAGAACTCTCGGAGGCCTCGGTGATGTTCGAGGTGCTCTTGCCTGGTCCAGCCGAGGTTACTGAACCGGGCATCGACGACGTTCCACAGGTCGTCGAAAGAGACTGTCTCCAGGAATCGCGCGGCCTGTGACACCTCGGGCGACTCCAACAGCATCATCGGGGGATCGAAGAGGTCGGCGTCAGCGTCGTGGAGCACAGGGCGACCGCCGTAGATCACCAGATTCCAGGGCTCGTCGGCGTCCTTGTAGAGGGCATCGGCTGCGGCATAGAGGTCGTTGACAGCGTCCCAGCCCTTGTTGATCGAGTGGGCTATGCCCGCCGCGTACTCGTCGTCGGCGTTTTCCCAGGTCTCCGACATGAACGCAGCGAGCCAGGTGTGGTCGTCCCGGATCTCGGACTCAGCCACAGCTCGAAAGTGCAGGTAGATGCTCACTACGACGAATCCCTCAGCTCATACGGTCACCGGTCGGGCCGAACGGACAGAACCTACCGGCAGACACTGACAGCCACGTTCCGGCGACATCGCTCTCGCCACCCCCGCCCGCAGGACCCTGCCGGCTGGGCGATCGGTCGGTCCGATACGGTCCTGGACGCGACCGGAGCAGCAAGACCCGCGTCCACCTGCCCCTCACGGCAGGGGAACAGCCACGGAGCGATGGCCACTCCGACCGCCGTCAAGGCCACGCCGAGGATGACGTTCAGGAAGAGCGCGGGAGTAGTGAGAGTTCATGGGAAGCGAGGCGACTCCGGCGTCACCGCTTGCATCACGTCTGGAGCGGATCTTGACCGAAAGCGCTAAGGCGAAGGCCTTCTACTGGGCGAGCCACTGTGATGCGCCACGGGGCATCGCCACGCCGGATGATGTGGACAGGATGATCGCCGATCTGGCTGCCACCGAATCACCTTACGGTCCTTCCGGAACCCTCGCCCAGGTCTTCTCCACGGAACGCGAACGCCTCGAAGGCGGACACTTCGACCACGAACTCATCGTCGGAGTGGACAGAGACACCGGGTTCGGCGTTCTCACCTTCATGGACGAGAAGGGCAATTTCGCGACGGTCGGATCTCCCGCGACCCGCGAAGAGCCCATCTACACTCTCGTGCACCACATGCGCGAACTGCCTGAGCACTGCGAGATCCCCGTGGATCTCGTCAGGGCGGCGACCAGGGAATTCATCGCAACTGGCGGACAGCGCCCTACCTGCGTCGCATGGAAGCCGGAGTGGTAGAGGTACATGGTCTTGTACCAGGATGAGGAAACCGCGTCGCGGAGTCGAATCGTCGACGTCGCCAGGCGTGACGAAGACGGTCCGGGGCAGGCTCCGGCCCTCGCAGACGAGGTGGACCTTGATGGTCAGCCCGCCGCAGGACCGGGCCCCACTCCCTGCAGCAGAACCGCTCTCCGCCCCCACGCCTCATCCGTCAGCTGATCACGACCCACCACAGGATCAATGACCCGAGCAGGTGTCGAGCTGTCCGGGGGTGTGGTCGGGTGGCAGGACCCCGTGATCTGTGAACGCCTTGGTGAGGGAGACGTACTGGTCGGCTGTCAGCCGGTCGCGCTTCCAGATCACCTGTGCCGTCAGCGTCGTACGGGAGATGGCCGATCGTAGCCCGCCCCGGCGCCCGGCACGGGTGACCGGTACACCGGCCGCCTCGACCCGGGCTACACCCGCCGCGGCCCCGCGGTCGCCGGCGCCTGCTTCGCCGAGGTCGGCCAGCGCGGCTCGTTCCGGGGTCTGCCCGACTGCGGCGATGTCACGAAGAGCCATGCCGCCCCTTGCTCGCCTTGTGTTGCCCACGTACTGCGGGAGCATGAACGGGATGAACAAGCTGTGGCCGGCAGCCCCGGAGAGATCCGGAGCGACCGAGCGGCGGCTAGCGTCCCTGTCAGAGCCGTTCCGAAGAGCCACCGCCACACGGAACCAGGGCCCGGCCGCACCATCGGCTGACGCCGCGTCGGCTCGTTCCACAACGTCCGCCGCTCCCCCACCACATCGGTAGCTCCCACAGCGCCCGGCACATTCGCAACGCCCGCCACACCCGAGGCACCCGCCCGCCTCACGGCGCTCGTCGGTGCCGTGCGCAGCTCGTCGCACTGTCCGCAGCGCAACATTCTTCAGCTTCTCCCTCCCCCTCTCCCGAGGATCCCCGATGCCGTTCTCCCCGCCCGCCGGCGGGCGCCTCGCCGCGCTCGCCCTCGCCCTCGCCGTGGCCCTCAGCGCCGCCGGGTTCACGGGCGCCCCCGCCTCCGCCGCCGACCCGGCCGCTCCGTTCGGTCCCCAGCCACCACAGAACCCGGTCACCGCGGCCAACGGCGCCGCGACGATGCACGGTGACAGTGCCTCCAGCGGCACCACGCCCCACCCGGGACCCGGTACTGCCGCCGTCAAGTACTCCCGTACGGCGCTGGCTTCGGCCTGCCCCACCGTGGTCGTGGGGAGCGACGGCTACGTGGTCACCCTCTGCACCACCATCTTCGGCCAGACGCCGACCGTCCACCTGCTCGACCCCGCCACCGGAGCGGACCTCGCCTCGCTCGCCCTGCCCAAGGGCAGTCTGTTCGGCGGCGTCTACGCCTACCTCGACAACGAGGACCGCCTGGTCGTCGTCGACGGCAACAACGATCTCGTCCGCATCGGCCACCAGCGCACCGGATCCGGCTGGACGCTCCGGGTCGACCAGAGGACACCCCTGGGCAACGCCGTCCCGGCCGGGGACAACATCGTCGGACTCACGCCCGCCTGGGACGGCAAGGTCTGGTTCGCCACCAGCGGCGGTGTGATCGGGACCGTCGACACCGGAACCGGTGCCGTACGCAGCATCAGCACCGGCGAAGGCGTGCAGAACAGCATCTCCACGGTCCCCGGCCGCACCGCCGTCGCCACCGACCACGCCCTCTACCTCCTGTCGTCCGCCCCCGACGGAACTCCCGTCGTGGACTGGAGGTCTCCCTACGACCGCGGCCCGGCACGCAAGCCCGGCCAGCTCAGCTGGGGCACCGGGACCACCCCGAGCTTCTTCGGACCGGGCAACGGCACCGAGTACGTCACCATCGTCGACAACGCCGCCCCGCACGGGAACCTGCTCGTCTACCGGGCGGCCGGCGGACCCGAACCGATCTGCCGGATCCCCGTGCTCACCCAGTACGCCCGCAGCGGCACCGAGGACGCTGTCATCGCCTCGGGCCGCAGCGTGTTCGTCACCAACACCTACGGATATCCCTACCCGGCCCTGCCCGAGGGCGCTCCCGCAAGCGAGCCGTCGTCCGCGAACTTCGACGGCGGTCTCAGCCGGATCGACGTCAACGCCCAGGGAACCGGCTGCGGCGTGGTGTGGAACAGCTCGGTGAAGTCCGCGGCCCTGCCGCGGCTCTCCCTCGCCGACGGGAAGATCTACACCGTCTCCGTGACCGGGCCGACCGGCAGCGCCGGACTGAACACCTTCGCCCAGTACCACCACGCCGTCCTCGACCCGACCACCGGTGTCCAGCTCGGCAGCTCCTATCTGGGCATCGGGCTGGTCTACAACCCGCTCCAGATGCGGGGGACCGCCGCCCCCGACGGCACCCTCCACCAGGGCACCGAGACCGGCGTGGTCCGCATCTCCAGGCGCTGACCGGGACACCCGGCCACCCTCGCCGCACCCTTCACCCCCCACCCCCATCACCCTCGTCCTTCGCCCGCATCCATCGCCCTCACCCCCACCTCCGAGGAGACCCATGAGCCCCTCCATCGACGCCCTCACCGCAGGTCACACCCCCGAGAGCGAGCCCGCCGGAGCCGGGACGCCGACCTGGTCCTTCGAGACCAAGCAGCTGCACGCCGGCACGTCCCCCGATCCGGCCACCGGCGCCCGTGCGGTCCCGATCTACCAGACCACCTCCTTCGTCTTCCGCGACACCCAGCACGCCTCCGACCTCTTCTCCCTCGCCGAACCCGGGAACATCTACACCCGCATCCACAACCCCACCCAGGACGCCTTCGAGCAGCGCATCGCCGCCCTCGAAGGCGGCGTCGCCGCCGTCGCCGTCGCGTCCGGGCAGGCCGCGGAGACCCTCGCGATCCTGAACCTGGCCTCGGCCGGCGACCACATCGTCTCCAGTGCCTCCCTCTACGGCGGCACGTACAACCTGTTCCACCACACCCTGCCGAAGTTCGGCATCGAGGTGTCGTTCGTCGAGGACCCCGACGACCTCGACGCCTGGCGAGCCGCCGTACGGCCGCATACCAAGGCCCTGTTCGCGGAGACCCTCGGCAACCCGCGCGGCAACGTCCTCGACGTCCGGGGCGTGGCCGACGTCGCACACGCGGCGGGCCTGCCGCTGATCGTCGACAACACCGTGCCCACGCCGTACCTGCTGCGTCCCATCGAACACGGGGCGGACGTGGTCGTGCACTCGGCCACCAAGTTCCTCGGCGGACACGGCACCACGCTCGGCGGTGTGGTCGTCGACGCGGGCACGTTCGACTTCGGCGCGCACCCCGAGCGCTTCCTCGATTTCACCGAGCCCGACGCCAGTTACCACGGTCTGCGCTACTGGCCCGATCTCGGGGCGGGCGCGTACGCGGTCAAGCTGCGGGTGCAGCTGCTGCGCGACCTCGGCCCCGCCATCGCGCCGCACTCGGCGTTCCTTCTCCTGCAGGGCGTGGAGACGCTGAGCCTGCGCCTGGAGCGGCACTCGGAGAACGCCCAGGCGCTGGCCGAGTGGCTCGAGCAGCGCGACGAGGTCTCGGCGGTGCACTACCCCGGTCTGCCGTCCAACCGCTGGTACGAGGCGGGGCGCCGCTATCTGCCGCGCGGCGCCGGGGCCGTGCTCTCGTTCGAGTTGCGGGGCGGACTGGAGGCAGGCCGGCGGTTCGTGGACGGACTGGAACTGTTCAGTCACCTCGCGAACATCGGCGACGTACGCAGTCTCGTCATCCACCCCGCCTCCACCACGCACAGCCAGCTCGACGAGGCGCAGCTCGCCGCCACCGGCACCACACCGGGGCTGGTGCGGCTGTCGGTGGGCATCGAGAATCCGGCCGATCTGACGGCCGATCTGGAAGCCGGCTTCCGCGCTGCGAAGGAAGCGTCCTGAACTCCGACTCAGCCACCTCGGTCACCTCAGCCACCTCAACCGAGTCGGCCGACTCGTCCGACTCAGTCGCCCCGGCAACCCCGATGACCTCAGTGACCTCAGTGACCTCGGCCAACGAAGTCCCCCTGCCCGCCACCGGCGCATGGCGGGAGGGGGATCCGCCCGGCCGACGTCAGTGGCACCAGCGTGCGCACCCACTGGCGTTGGAGGCGGGCGGCGAGCTCCCGCGAGTGCGGCTCGCCTACGAGACCTGGGGGCGCCTCGCGCCCGACCGTTCGAACGCCGTGCTCGTCCTGCACGCGCTGACCGGTGACAGCCACGTCGCGGGCGCCGCCGGCCCCGGCCACCAGACCGCCGGCTGGTGGGACGCGCTGGTCGGCCCTGGCCGGGCACTCGACACCGACCGGTGGTTCGTGGTGGCGCCGAACGTACTGGGCGGCTGCCAGGGAAGCACCGGGCCCGCCTCCACGGGGCCCGAGGGGCGCCCCTGGGGCGGCGCCTTTCCCCGACTGACCCAACGCGACCAGGTGCGTGCCGAGACAGGACTCGCCGACGCGCTCGGCATCGAGCGCTGGGCCCTGGTGATCGGGGGTTCCATGGGCGGGATGCGCGCGCTGGAGTGGGCGGTCGGCGAACCCCGGCGTGTGGCCTCGCTGTTGCTGCTGGCCTGCCCGGCGGCGGCGAGCGCGGACCAGATCGCCTGGGCGACCGCGCAGCTCCACGCCATCCGCGCCGACCCCCACTGGCGGGGCGGTGACTACCACGATGCCGGACCCGGGCACGGACCGCACGCAGGGCTGGGGATCGCCCGCCGTATCGCCCACATCACCTACCGGGCGGCCTTGGAACTGCAGGACCGCTTCGGCCACGAGGCCCAGGAGGGGGAGCAGCCCTGGCTCGGCGGCCGGTACCGCGTCGAGTCCTACCTCGACCATCAGGCCGTCAAGCTCCTCCGGCGGTTCGACGCGGCCAGCTACGTCACCCTGGTCGAGGCCATGAACACCCACGACATCGGGCGGGACCGCAACGGTCGTCGTGCGGC
This sequence comes from Streptomyces sp. NPDC029956, assembly GCF_055574655.1. NCBI lineage: Bacteria > Bacillati > Actinomycetota > Actinomycetes > Kitasatosporales > Streptomycetaceae > Streptomyces > Streptomyces sp. NPDC029956. The sequence goes on from NZ_JBVHZJ010000035.1 coordinate 17,909, forward strand.
CCTCGGCCGTGTGCAGGCGCGGACTGTGGTGGCGGGGGTGGACTCCGACCGCCTCTATCCCCTCGCCCAGCAGGAGGAACTGGCGGACGGGATTCCGTCCGCGGACGAGGTCCGGGTCATCCGGTCCCCCTCCGGGCACGACGGTTTCCTGCTGGAGACGGACCAGGTCGGCGCGCTGGTACGGGAACTCCTCGACGGCGCACCGGACTCACTCGCCCGCCTCACCGGATAGGACCGTCCGCGCACCCGAGCCGCTCCCCTGTTCCACGGGACGACCCATCCCCTCGTGGTCCCCTCGTAACCTCCCGTAGTCCCCCCTGTAGTCCCCTCGCAGTCGCCTGAGCGTCCCCTCAGCGCCCCTCGCCATCCCCCGCCCCAAGAGCCACGAGGCGGCGCACCGCCGCACCCCCGCTCGATCAGGGCAGGAACGTCACGGCCGGGAAGGCCGGGGACGGCCCGTCGAGCAGATGCCCGCGGCGGTGGCGCAGGTGCTCGTCGAAGAACGCGAGCGGGTACGCCTGCTGGATCTTCACCGCCTGGTCGGGATCGAGGGTCCCGATCACGTCCTGGAGTTGTTTCCCGCTCCATCCCAACAACTTCGCCACCTGCGGGAACAGCGCCTCGTTGTCGCCGTACGAGAGGTGGGCGGCGCCCTGGGCCCGGATGTCCAGCCGCCTGCCCCGCAGGTGCGACCAGAACGCGGCGACCTCGGGAGCCGTGGCCCGGGTGAACTCGGCCGACATCATCATGAACGGCCGGTGCAGGTCGCCCGCGAGGGGCGGGTTCATCTGCATCGGGCCGTCGAGGCTCAGCCCGGCCCGGATGCGCTCGTCCGCGAGCATGGCGCAGGCGGTGGCCGTCCCGCCCTTCGACCAGCCGAGCGCGCCGATGCGCCGCGGGTCGAGGGAGCCGAGGAGCCCGGTCGGCAGGTCCTTGCGGTCGACGTCGGGGTTGCACCCGGCGGCGAGCCGCCCGACGCAGTCGAGGAGGAAGCGCAGGTCGGCGGCGAAGTCCCCGGGCAGTGTCGGGGCCTGTCTGTCGCGCCGCGGGACGGCGACCCGGCCGTCGGGGAACTCGGTGTACGTGTCGTACTGGTGAGCGACCGTCACCACGACGTACCCATGGCTGGCGAGCTCCTGGACCATGATCGTGTGGTCGCCCTGGTGGCTGTGCGCGCCGTGCGAGAACACGACGACGGGCAGCCGACGGCCCGTTCGCAGCAGGGGAGCGCCCACATGGCCGGCGGTCAGCGGTCCGATGGGGGCCAGATCGCCGAACCCCGCGTCGGCGAGGAACACCTGGAGCGCACCGGCCGGCATCCAGGGCGCCACCGGGTACCGCTGGACGTTCCGGGCGGGGTACCAGACGGTGGCCATCAGCTCGCGGAAGTGACCGGGGCCCGCGATGCCGTCCGGACGGGACCGGTCGACGAGGTGCAAGGGGACCGTTCCCACCGGATGCGGCCCGGTCGGCGGCGGCAGCATGAGCCGGGTCCCGGTGGGGGCGGCCGGGGCCGGCCCGGCCCACGCGGGGGCGGCCGCGGCCAGCGGTACGGCGGCGCCGGCGGCCAGCGCGGCTCCCAGCACGCTGCGGCGCGTCACGCCCCCGCGGCTGATGAACGGTGTGGTGGTCATGGGTCGGCCTCCTGTGGTGACGGATCGTCATATGTGCCTAGACCGACGGTCCGTGGGCACAGGGGAACGCTGCCACGTGCCCCTCCCCCGCGGCATCGGCCCACCGTCTGACCGGGCCGCGCGAGCATGGACCCACGGGTTTACACCCTGGGGCTGACGCGGTCGGCCGCTCAGGCGTAAACCCGCTGCGGGAGCGCTCCCATTCTGAGATCGTCGCCCCCATGGAGACAGCACCGTTCATCCGCCGCTACCAGCCATCGGACCGCGTCGAACTCGCGGACATCTGCGTGAGGACGGCCCACGAGGGAGGTGACTCCTCCCCTCTCTACCCCGATCCCGAGCTGATGCCCGTGATCTTCGCCTACCCCTACGTGGAGCTGGAGCCGGAGTTCGCCTTCGTCCTGGACGACGGCGCCGGGCGGGCCGTCGGCTACGTCCTCGGGGCGCCGGACACCGCGGACTTCGCCGCCCGGTTCCGCGACGAGTGGCTCCCCGGGGTGGCGGAGCGGTTCCCCGCGCCCGCCGGGGAGGCCGCCACTCCCGCCGAGTCGATGGCCGTCCTGCTGCACACGCCGGAGCGCATGGTCCGCGGCGAGCTGGCCGCCCATCCCGCGCACCTGCACATCGACCTCCTGCCCTCCTGGCAGGGGCGGGGGTACGGGCGCGCCCTCATGGACACGCTCCTCGCGGCGCTGCACGCGGACGGCGTGCCCGCCGTGCACCTGTGCATGGTGCAGGCGAACACAGCGGCCCGGGCGTTCTACGACCGGCTGGGGTTCGAGCCGCTGGACGTGCCCGACCCCGGGCCCGTCTGGTATCTGGGCCGCCCGACGGCCCGGGACCTGCCGTCCCGGCCCCCGGCGACCGTGGAGCCGGACGCCGGGCGCCTGGGCGGTCTTCAGCCGAGCCGCAGGGCGAGCCGGTCGAGTTCCGCATAGCCGGTGCACCTCGCGAGCCGGTCCCGGTGGACGCCCTCGCGCGGGGTCACCCGGACGGTCGCCGACCCGCCGCCCGGGCCCCGTACGGGAGCCGTGGCGGCGACACCGAGGCCGGGCACGGCCGCGGCGAGCAGAGTGCCGCGGCCCGCGGGGAGCACGCGGCGTCTCATCGCAGGTCCCACTTCATGTTCTCGCCGCCCCAGCAGTCCCAGAGCTGGATGCGGGCGCGGTTGCCGGTGTTCTGGCCCGCCGCCTCCAGACAGCGCGCCGAGTGGGGGTTGCGCAGGGTGCCGTCGGCGTTCAGGACCCACTTCTGGTTGGCGCCGCCCCAGCAGTCCCACAGGATGACGGGGGTGCCGTCGGCCGCGTTGCCGTCGACGACGTCGAGGCAGCGCTTGCTCTGGCGCCCGACGAGGGTGCGCGAACCGGTGGAGCCGCCGTCGGCGGTGAAGGAGAAGTCGTCCACGGCGAGGCCGGCGCCGCCGATCCACGGCTCGAAGCCCGCCTGGACGCTGGTCATGTACCAGGAGGACTGGATCCGGCCGCGGGAGATCGCGTCGTCGGTGAAGGAGCTGATCGCGAAGTCCAGGGAGACCCCACGAACAACGTGCCCGCCGGATACCCCTCGATCTACGCCGGCTGCCACTACGGCAACTGCACCACCGGCAGCGGACTGCCCCGCCGGGTCTCCGAGTCCGGCTTGTCGTGCTCGGCGACCGTGACGGCGAAGCCCCGATCACGGACGTCGACGCACTGACGCGTGGCGGCGCCCCAGCGGTTGTTCTGGACGACGTACCGGCCCTCCTTGATCGTCGTGGAGGCGTACTGGTCGCAGAGGACGGGAGCCGCCGCTGCGGGCGGCGCGGCCGTCACGAGCGAGCCGAGGAGTGCCGCGAGGGTGCGAACACGGCTGCCCACGGGAGCGTGCGGCGGCCGGTGGGGGTCGGTGTCCGAGGTGGCATGCGTGTCACCTTTCGTGGGGGTGAAGGTGGACGGTCGGTTCTCGGGGTGCCGCGGGGAGGTCAGAGGTGCCGGAGGATCCAGAGCTGGGGCTGGAGGCCGTTGCAGGGCCACTGGCGCACGTCCGCGCCGGGGAGCCGCGAGCCGGTGGCGACGTCGAGGCACTGGCCACTGGGCCGGGAGACCAGCCGGTAGGCGCCGCGCGCTGCCGCTGACGGCGGCGCGTCGCTCATCGGGACCGGGCCGCTCAGCGCTCGCTCAGGCGTACGGCCAGGGCGGCGATGTCGTCGTCGAGACGCCCCTGGGTGTAGCGAAGAAGATCACGGTGAAGCGACTTGAGGAGTTCGCGGGGTGGCGTCAGCGGCTGTCGGCGTGTCCAGGCTGCCAGGGGAAAGAACTCGCCGCGCCGATCGCGGGCCTCGGCGATCCCGTCGGTGTAGAGAAGGAGCAGGTCACCCGGCTCAAAGGCGCAGGTGTCGACGTTGTAGTGGTCGCCGAGCAGGTCCGCGAGGCTGAGCAGGGGCGACGGGGTCGGCGACTCGAGGACGCGCAGTGTCGAGCGGGTCAGGATCAACGGGGGCGGGTGTCCGCAGTTGAGGACGTCGATCCGCCCTCCGGCCTCCGGGATCTCGACGAGGAGCGCCGTGGCGAAGCGCTCCATCGTCCCCTCAGGAGGGAAGGCGCCGTTGTACCTGGTGCACGTGGCGTCGAGCCTGCGTGCGACGTCGACCATGTCCGTCTCGCTGTAGGCGGCCTCGCGGAAGGCGTTGACGATGGCCGCGGCCGCCCCCACCGCCGGCAGACCCTTGCCCCGCACGTCACCGATGAGCAGCCTGACGCCGTACGGCGTGTCGACGGCCTCGTAGAAGTCCCCGCCGATGCGTGCCTCGGCCGCGGCCGCGAGGTACAGCGACTCGATCTCCACGTTTCTGAAGCGGCGCGGCATCGGACTCAGCACCACCTGCTGCGCCGCGTCGGCGACGAGCCGTACCTGGAGGAGGGTGCGCTCCCGCTGGAGCCGCACATGGCTGCCGTACGCCGCGGCGACGGTGACGGCGATGATCCCCGCGGCTGTCCACCAGGTCCCGAGGTCGGGGAAGACGAGGCTGAGGCCGATCATCAGCACCAGGCAGACCGTGCCGAGCAGGACAGTGGGGAGAACCGGCCACATGGCGGCGGCCAGGGCCGGTGCGGCCGGCAGGAGGCGGCTGAAAGCCATCTCCGGCGGCGTGTTGTAGGCCAGTGCGGCGATCACGACGGTCAGGAGGACCGGCGAGAGGCGCACGAACATCCCTGGGCCATAGCGCCGGCGTAGCCCCAGCCGTAGCCGTCCAGACTCGATCACATCGGACAGAATATCCACATAAGAGGGACAAAGCGCCTCGGGAGCCGGAGGGGGCCGCAGAGGGTGGCAGAGGTCCGGCACGGGTCAGGCGCAGGTCCGGCGCAGGGCGCAGGTCAGGGAGGCGTCTGCCCCCGGCAGCCGCTATCGGGGGCTCGGCCGACACGCCTTCGCGGCCGCGCACCGGCCGACGGAAGACAAGGGCCGCAGCCACCACGTCAGCCTGGACGGAAGAGCAGGCCGCGGTGTCACCCGGCGGTCCTGCTCACACGGATCAACGTCTGCTGGCCGTTGGCGACCAGCTTCCGCTCGCCGTCGCCCTGGACGCCGTAAACCTCCAACTGGCACAGGGTCAGGGTGCGTCCGGACCTCAGGACGGTGCCGATCGCTTCGAGGTGGTCGCCGGCGGCCGGCGCCAGAAGGTTGATCTTGTACTCGACGGTGAGGACGTCCGAGTCCTCGTCGAACAGGGTGAGCGCCGCGTAGCCGCCGGCACTGTCCGCGATGGCGCTGGTGGCACCGGCGTGGACGAAGCCGTGCTGCTGGGTCACCTCAGGGCGGGCCGGGAGCACGATGTGGACGCGACCGGGGCCGATGTGGGCGAGACGCGCGCCGAGGTGGGCCATGAGGCCCTGAAGCTCGAAGCTGTCCTGGATGCGCTTCCGGAGTGCGGGGCTCGCGTGTTCCTGCCGCGCCCGGGCCTGTGACTGGTCTTCCACGTGCATGCTCTCCTTCGGGACCGTGTCGGGCGGAGCTCGGGTGAGTTCGGGCGGAGCGGGACGGGGCCTCAGCCGGCCAGGCGTTCCACCAGTAGGAAGGCGCCCAGGGTGATCATCATGGCACCGCTGACGCGAGTGACGATCCGGGCAGCCGAGGGCCTGGTCCTGAGAACCGTGCGGGCGAGGACGCCCACAGTGAGGTAGACGACGGCGCACGCGGCCAGGTGCATCGTGCTGAGCAGACCGGTCTGCGCGGCGACCGGCCAGCCGTCGGCGGTGTCGATGAACTGCGGGAACAGTGAGAAATAGAGCAGCAGGGCCTTCGGGTTCAGTCCACTCGTCCCGGCCCCCTTGAGCATGACCTGCATGCGGGAGGCCTGCGGGTTCCCTCCCGCCGCCTCCGGCACGGCCGGCTGCTTCAGGACACCCCAGCCCAGCCACAGCAGGTAGCCGGCGCCCGCCACGGTCAGGGCGGTGAGCGCGGCCGGGGAACCCGCCACGATCACCGCCAGGCCCGCCACGGCCACCAACGCGTAGGCCGCATGCCCGGCGAGCAGCCCCGTGACGGCAGGGACGACCGAACGCTCCCGGAGACCGGCGGTGATCGCGTACGCCCAGTCCGCGCCGGGGGTGAACACCAGGAGCAGGTCCACGGCCAGGAAGGCCGCCAGCGTCGTCGTATCCATCGTCGTTCCCTCTCACACTTCTTGCTCTGGAGGGAAGGCTAGGCCGGATATGCCCGAAGGTGTTTGCGTCTTTACCCCATGATCGCGCGCTGTGAGGGAGAATCTTCTCCATGGACGCCCTGGACCGGAAGATTCTTACCGAGCTGCAGCTCGACGGCCGCCTGACCATCACCGAGCTGGCCGCTCGCGTGAAGCTCAGCGTCTCGCCGTGCCACCGTCGGCTGCGCGACCTCGAACGTGAGGGCGCGATCCGCGGCTACCGCGCCGTCGTCGACCCGGCCGCCGTCGGCCTGAACTTCGAGGCCCTCGTGTTCGCCACCCTGCGCTGGGAGGACGCCGACACCGTGACGGCCTTCGAAGAGGCCGTGGCCGCCGTTCCGCACGTGCTTCAGGCACAGCGTCTGTTCGGCGAGCCCGACTACCTGCTGAGGATCGCGACGGCCGACCTGGTCGCGTTCCAGGAGCTGTACGACCGCCAGCTCGCCCGACTGCCCGGGGTGCAGCGCCTGACCTCCACCCTCGTCATGAAGAACGTCATCGACGACCGCCCGCTGCCCGAGTAGGCGAGCCTCCCCGAGTGGCCGGGCCTTCCGGATCAGCGGGCCTCCCGCGGAGCCGAGCCCTCCCGAGTGGCCGGGCCCTATGAATCCGCTGCCCCCCGAGCCGCGGGCCTCCCGGGCCGGGCCGTCCGTGAGCCGGGCGGTCCGCGAGCTCCGGCACCCCGGCGGAGACGTCACCGATCGCCCTGCGCGGACGTCATCCGTCGGCGGCGTCTTCGATCTCCCAGCGCAGCAGGTCGCCCGGCTGGCACTCGAGCACCTCGCAGAGCGCGGCGAGCGTCGCGAACCGCACCGCCTTGGCGCGGCCGTTCTTGAGCACCGCCAGGTTCGCAGGCGTGATCCCCACGCGGCCGGCGAGCTCGCCCACGGACATCTTCCGCCTGGCCAGCATCACGTCGATGTCGACGACGATCGGCATCAGATGACCTCGTCCAGCTCGGCCTGCATCCGCGCGGCTTCGCCATCGCGCTCGACGGCCTGGGCGAGCAGCATCCGCAGCACGAGGACGATGAGCGCGACCCCCAGAATGGCCAGGCCGATCCCGCCCATGATGACGGTGACGCCCGGATCCTCCCGCTGGCCCGGCGCGTTGAGGACCGTGACCGCGAACCACAGGACGGCGACCGCCACGATCGCGCCGATGACGCCGTCCACGTACCGGAACGCGGCATGGGAGAAGACGGTTCCGCGTCGCACCATCGCCACCAGCCGCCACACGGAGACCAGAGCGACCTGCGCCGACAGCATCCCCAGGACGACGATGACCCGCATCGGGGTGAGCGGGAGCGAGCCGTCCTCCGGGTCACTCCCGCTGACCAACATCCACATCATCAACACCTGTACGCCCACGGTGCCGGCGAGCACCACGGCAAGCACGGCACGCAACGCACGCACTGTCAGCTTCCCCATGACCCCTCCTTACATCGATTCACGATGGGAACCTATCGAGATTCGATAGGCAAGGCAAGGCTTGAGCGGAGGGCGGACGGCGGCATCGCGCAGGGCGGGGCGCCGCCGGGTCGAGCCGACCACCCGCACACTCCGTGGCCCGCGCGACGTCCGGCCGTCACTCGATGCCGGTGTCGCCGAGGGCCTCCAGTACCTGCCGCAGGCCCGCACCGGTGTTCGCGACCAGGTCGCGGTCCACATCGGCGAGCAGTCGCGCGTAGTTCGCCAGGTGGTCGGCGAAGGCGGCGCGGGTGACCTCGTGGCCGTGCTCGGTGAGACGGATCCTGATGGTGCGGCGGTCCTCGCCGTCGCGGACCCGCTCGACCAGGCCCTTCGCCTCCATCCTGTCGATCCTGTTCGTGATCGCGCCCGAGGTGACCATGGACGCCTTCAGGAAGGCCCCTGCGGTCAGGGCGTAGGGCGGACCCGAGCGCTGCAGCGTGGTCAACACGTCGAACTCCCCGTGCTCCACCCCGTGCGCGGCGGCCGAGGCCTTGGCGGACTTGTCGATCACCCGGGCAAGCCGCTGGATCCGCCCGAAGAGCTCCACCGGCCACAGGTCGTCCGCCACGTCGGGGCGCTCCTTGACCCACTGCCCGATGATCGCGTCCACGGCATCGCTCATCGCCGCACTCCCCTCCAAGGAGACCTCTCAACATTAAGACACTTGACGTTGAGAGAATCTCGCTGCTTTTATCTCAACGTTGAGATTATCAAGGTTGAATGACGGGAGCATCTCATGCCCGAACACGCCCTGCGCCCCTCCGAGGCCCCGCGACCGGCCTACGACGACGGCCCCCACACCTCTCCTCCGGAGTCCGCCGCGTCCCCGCTCGACCGCGCCCGTCCGCTCCGGCCCACCCACCAGGCACCCCGTCGTATCCCCGCCCTGTGGCTCGCGCTGCTCGCCACGCCCCTCGCCGCGAGCGCCAACAGCCCCGTCCTCATCCTCCCCGACATGGCCGCATCGTTCGGCGTCCCCACCGCCACGGCGACCTGGCTCGTCACCGTCTTCGGCGGGGCCGTCGCCGTCGGCACGCCCCTGATGGCGGGACTCCTGCGCCGCCGCGGACTGGGCGTCACACTCCGGCTCGCGGCCGTGCTCATCACGGCCGGCACCGCCGTCGTCGCCGCGGCACCCTGGCTCCCCCTCGCCATGGCCGGCCGCGCCGCACAGGCGATAGGCGGCGCCGGCCTCGTAACCGTCGCCATGAGCCTGGCGGGCTCGGTCCGCCGCATGGGCGTGATCACCGCGGGCTTCGGGATTCTCGGCGCCGTCGGCCCGCTGCTCGGTGCCACCATCGCCGGTGCCGTCTCCTGGCGCCTCTCCCTCGTCGTCGGAGCCGTCGCGCTTCTCGCCGTGCCGGCCGTCGCACGCCGCGCCGACCTCTCCGCTCCCCGCGACACCACCCCCTTCGACGGCCGGGGCGCCGCCCTCCTCGTCCTCCTCGCCACGTCCCTGGTCCTCATCCCCCGCTTCCCGCTCCCCGCGATCGCCGGCTCCCTCGCAGCCGCCGCGCTGCTGGCCCTGCACGTCCGCACCCACCCCACCGGCTTCGTTCCCGTATCACTCCTGCGCACCAGGACCTTCGTCCTGTCCACCCTGCTCGCCTGCACCTTCTCGACCTCGTACTTCACCCTCCTCTTCACCGTCCCTCAGCTGCTCGGCGACCGGACCGACTGGTCCACCTCCACCATCGGCACCGGCCAGCTGGTCGCCCTCCTGACCGGCTCCATGCTCTCCATGGCCCTGGCCGCCGCCGCGGGCCGGTGGGGCCGACCGCGCATCCTGACCATCCTTCTCACCACCGGAGCGCTGGCGCCGCTCCTTGCACTCCTGACCCCCTGGCCGTCGCTGCTCCTGCCGGCCGCGACGCTCGCCGTCCTCACCACGAGCGCCGGCCAGGCCACCCTGGCGGTCTACGCCACCCAGGCCGCCCCCGCCGCGCAACGCCCCACCGCCATCGGCCTGTTCAACCTCGGCTACCAGCTCGGCGGCGCCTTCGGCCCCGCGATCGCCGCCCTCATCACCCTCAGCGTCTGAACCTCACCGCCCGACGCCCCGCCGCAGATACACATGCGGGCGTACGAGCCCACCGACAGCAGCGGCACGGACAGCAGCGACTAGGATCTACAGCGACATCGCGTGCCGGTCACCAACCGGGTGCGGCATGGAGGTGTCGGGAGATGCCCTCGGAGGCATTCCTTGTCAGTCGAGTTGAACCACACGATCGTCCACGCCCGGGACAACCGGGAATCCGCGGAGTTCTTCGCGAACCTTCTGGGTCTCGAGATCACCGCCGAGTGGGGGCCGTTCGTCGCGGTCGATCTGAGCAACCACGTCACTCTGGACTTCGCCACGATCCCAGCGGACAGGATCACCCCCCAGCACTACGCCTTCCTCGTCTCGGAAGAGGAGTTCGCCGCGGCGTACACACGGATCAGGCAGCACGGCATCGAGCACTACGCCGACCCCCACCGGAAACAGCCCGGCGCGATCAACCGCCATGACGGCGGGCACGGCGTGTACTTCATCGACCCGGCGGGCCACCTGATGGAACTGATCACCGTGCCGTACGGCGGCAGCCCCTCCTGAGACGCGTATCGAAAGTGCTGGTGATCGTGGGCGGATCTCACCGGTCCGCCGTCACCCGGCCGTCATCTCACCGGGGAGACGACACCCTCCAGTGTCCGGGGCATCGGATAGACGCGCTCCGCAGGAATCAACCGCTGCGCCTTGGTGGCGTGCCCGGTCCGTATCAGTGTCGAGGCTTTGCGGATCTGAGGGGTGAGGTCGGTCAGACCGACGATCCAGTCGTCGGTGAACGTACGGATCAGGTGACGACCGATGCCGACCTGGATGCTGTAGTGGTTCAGAGCCGCCCCGCGCGGCGAACGCTCCGGGTCCCACTGGACATGTACGGCCGCCTGGGCCGTCGACACCGGGTCGGCGGTCGTCAGCACGGCCTGGGACAGGGCCTCCTCCCAGCCCTCCCGGGTGATCCGCACCGCGAGAACGCGTTCCTGGCCAGGCTTGCGGGCCCAGTTGCTGCGGTGCATCAGCCACATGAACGACGGCTTGATCCACGTCATTCGGCGGAACGAGAACGGCGCGACGAAACGGCCGGCGCGCAGTGCGGCGTCGGCGATGGCAGGCGAGTAGGCCTGATAGACCACGATCGTGCGAGCGTCGTAGTCGGCACGAATCTGGTACGGGGGCGTCATGCTCCGCACCCTGCCATCCGGCCCACCGGCGCGGCGAGGAGTTTTCGCCTCACCCACCCGGGGTCATACGGTGACCGCGGCGGGAGCGTCGTCCCAGGCCAGCGAGGACATCCTCCATCCCCCCGGAGTCAGCAGGTACTGGGTGGTCTTGTGGCCGGAACCCTCGAACCACTCACCGTCGCGGTAGCCGGACTTGCGGTACTCACTGAACCGGTGGGCGATCGATCCGAAGATCTCGGTGCGCGCGGCGACCTCCCGTTCGGAGAACTCCGTCAGGGTTCCGTCGGTGAGCATCCGTTGCCGGGGTTCGATGAACGCGTCGAGATCGTAGATCACGGGTTCGCCTCCGACGTTCGCGATGATCCGTCCCTGCGGGATGAACACCTCGCGGATGACGTCGAGGTCGGGCCGCCTGCCGCCGGTGTTCGTGAAGGCACCGACGAACACACCCATGAGCCGGTCGAGTTCGGCCTGGACGCCTGACGCGGACCCTTCCCCGGCGGTCGGCCACTCCTCGGAGAGGACGGCCCAGACCTCGATGTCGTGCCGCACACCTCGGTACGGAGAATGCCGCCGCAGCACACCGTCGCGCGTCATGCCGAGGCGGCGCGCGGCCCCGATGCTGCGGGCGTTGTGCGCCGCGACCCACCACTCGACGCGGCTCATCCCCCGCTCGGTGAAGGCCCAGTCGATCAGAACCCGGCAGGCCCGGTTCACCAGGCCCCGTCCCTCTCCCGCCTTCTCGAGCCAGCAGCCGATCTCACACACGCCGGAGGCGCTGTCGAAGCGGGTGAACATGACGCCACCGACCAGGGTGCCGTCCAGCCAGATGCCGAAGATCCCGCCGTTGTCCGTGGCCAGCCGGTCCGCGTAGCGCTGGAGGGTTGCGGTGGCGGAGGGCAGGTCGGTGCTGAACGTCGCCCAGGGGATCCACGGGTCGACGGCGTCCCGCGCCCGGTCGATGTGGGCGAGGAACTCCGGTGCCTGCCAGGGCCCCAGGGGGCACAGCCGGGCATGGTCGCCGATGGGAAGAGTGAACACGTGGGCATCGCTCCCTCGGTACGTGACTGACGTTCGGTACGCTCCGGACAGGGCCTAGCCTTCCGCCGGTCCTTCGCTCTTGGCCCAGCGGGAACGGACGTGACCCAGGTGCCGGGTGATGCAGGCCTCCGCGCCCTCGGCGTCCCCGGCGAGCATCAGGTCGAGGAGTTCCAGATGCTCCTCGGCCGACGGAACGAGGTCACCGCTCTCGTCGAGCGCGGTGAGCCCGTACAGGCGCGACCGCTTGCGCAGATCGCCGACGGTCTCGACCAGGCGCTCGTTGCCCGCGAGGCCGAGCAGGGTGAGGTGGAAGAGGCGGTCGGCCTCCAGGTAGCCGATGAGGTCGTGCTCGCGGGCGGCGCGCACGATCTCCACGGCCGCCGGCCGCAGCGCCTCCAGGTCCTCGCGCGTGGCGGACCGGGTGACACGGCCGACCGTCGGGATCTCGATGAGCGCGCGGATCTCGGTGTACTGGTCGAGGTCGCGTTCGTCGACCTCGGTGACCCGGAACCCCTTGTTGCGGACGGGCTCGACCAGCCCTTCACGGGCCAGGTCGAGCATCGCCTCACGTACGGGAGTGGCGGAGATCCCGAAGTCCTCGGCCAGGGTGGGGGCCGAGTACACCACGCCCGGCCGCAGCTCGCCGGAGATCAGAGCGGCGCGCAGGGCGTGGGCGACCTGGTCGCGGAGCCGCTCCCGGGAGGCGTTCAGGTCTCGGTGGGTCAGGTGCCCCATGGAGGTGGTGATCCCTTCGGCTCGTTCTGCGTCACCACCGTACGATGTCACGTCGCGGCGCCCGCGGGTGCCAGGGTGTACGTCCGGGAGGACGTGTAGAACTCGAGGGCCGCCCTGCCCTGCTCGCGCGGGCCGTGACCGGACTGCTTGGCACCGCCGAACGGCAGGTGGAAGTCGACGCCGGTGGTCGGGGCGTTGATCCGGATCATGCCGGTGTCGACGAGGTCGAGTCCGTACAGGGCCGCGTCGAGGTCGGCCGTGTGGACCGAGGTGACGAGGCCGTACGGCACCGAGTTGGTGATCCCTACCGCGTGGGCGAGGTCGTCGGCGGGGAGCAGCGCGGCGACGGGCCCGAAGACCTCCTCGTCGAGCAGTCGGTGCCCCGGCGGGACCTTCTCGACCAGCGTCGGGGCCGCGTACCAGCCGGGTGTCGTCGGTACGGTGGCGCCGGCGAGGACGGAGAGCCCCTGCCAGGCCTCGACCACGCGCTCGCGCGCGCTCTCGTGGACGAGCGGTCCGCACACCGTCCCCGGGTCGGCGGGGTCGCCGACCCGGACGGCCCGGAAGGCCTCGGAGAGGGCTTCGCGCAGGGGGTCGAGGGCGGCTCCGACGGCGACGATCCGGCTGGTGGCGGTGCACTTCTGGCCGGCGAACCCGGCCACGGCGGCGGCGATGTGGGCCGCCGCCTGCCCGATGTCCGCGTCGGGCAGGACGATCGCCGCGTTCAGGCCGCCCATCTCGGCCTGCGCGGGGATGCCCCGCGCCGTCGCCGCGCGGACGACGGCGCGGCCCACGGGGGTGGAGCCGGTGAAGGAGACGACGTCGGCCGCGGAGACGAGGGCGTTGCCCTCGGTGGGGCCGCCCGGCAGGACGGCGAACACGTGCTCCGGCAGGGCCTGTCGGACGATCCCGGCGAGGCGCAGGGCGCACGCGGTGGCTTCGGGAGCCGGTTTGAGGACGACCGTGTTGCCGACCGCGAGTGCAGGAGCGGCCTTCCAGCTCGGGATGGCGAAGGGGAAGTTCCAGGGCGTGACGAGCCCGGCCACGCCGTGGGGTCGGCGCCGGTTCAGGAGCAGCCCGGGGCCCGCCGCGGTCTCGTGGACGGAGCCGGTGGGCGCGAAGGGCGCCTGGGCGTAGTAGCGCCAGATGGCGACGGTGCGCGCGATCTCGGCCCTGGCCTCGGTGAGGGGCTTGCCCACCTCGCGTACGGCGAGGGCGGCGAGCTCGTCGGCCGCGGCCTCCAGGGCCGCGGCGACGGTGCCGAGCCCGGCCGAACGGGCGGCAGCGCCGGCGCGCAGCCAGCCGGGCTGGGCGGCCCGGGCCCGCTCGACGGCGTCGGCGGCCGCGAAGGCGCCGGGTGCCGGGAGGCTGACGAGCACGTCGGCCGGGTCGGACGGGTTGTGGGAGACGAGGGTGGACACGTCGGGGATCACAGGAGGAAGCCTCCGGGGAAGGGGTCGTCCGGGTCGAGGAAGTACTGGGCGGTGCCGGTGATCCAGGCGCGGCCGGTGACGGTGGGGACGACGGCGGGCAGCCCGCCGACCTCCGTCCCGGCGGTCAGCCGGCCGGTGAACCGGGTGCCGATGAAGGACTCGTTGACGAAGTCGCGGTCGAGCGGGAGTTCGCCCCGTGCGTGGAGCTGGGCCATCCGCGCGCTGGTGCCGGTGCCGCACGGGGATCGGTCGAACCAGCCGGGGTGGATGGCCATCGCGTGCCGTGAGTGCGTGGCGTCGGAGCCCGGTGCCGTCAGGTAGACGTGCTTGAGTCCGGAGATCTCGGGGCGGGTGGGGTGTGCGGGGCGGTCCGGGGAGGCGTTGATGGCGTCCATGATCGCGAGTCCGGCGGTGAGGAGGTCGTCCTTGCGGTCGCGGTCGAAGGGCAGCCCGAGGTCGTCGAGGTCGACGAAGGCGTAGAAGTTGCCGCCGAAGGCGAGGTCGTAGGTGACCTTGCCGAGGCCGGGGACGTCCACCGCCCGGTCCAGGCCCACGCAGAAGGCGGGCACGTTGGTGAAGGTGGCGGACCTGGCCGCGCCGTCCTCCACCAGGACGTCGACGGAGACGAGACCCGCCGGGGTGTCGAGGCGGACCGTGGTGACCGGTTCGACGACCGGCACCATGCCGGTCTCGACGAGGACGGTGGCGACGCCGATGGTGCCGTGGCCGCACATCGGCAGGAGGCCGGAGACCTCGATGTAGAGGACGCCGTAGTCGGCGTCGGGGCGGGTGGGGGGCTGGAGGACGGCGCCGCTCATGGCCGCGTGCCCGCGCGGCTCGAACATGAGGAGCGTCCTGAGGTGGTCGAGATGCTCGATGAAGTGGAGCCTGCGCTCGGCCATGGTGGCGCCGGGGATCACGCCGACGCCTCCGGTGATGACCCGGGTGGGCATTCCCTCGGTGTGGGAGTCGACTGCGTGGAAGACATGACGCGTACGCACGGAGTTCCTTTCGGTCCGGTCGGTGGGTCCCGTCGGTGGGGCCGGAGGGCGGTGACCGTCGGTGGGTCCCGTCAGCAGGTCCGGTCAGCCGGGGCCGGGCAACGGTGACCGTCGGTGGGTCCCGTCGGTGGTCCGGTCAGCGGTGGCCGTCGGCGACGGCTTTCTCGGTGGCGGTCCGTACGGCGGTCTCGGTCGCGCCGGTGAGCGGGAGACGCGGGGGGCGGGTGGGGCCGCCGCGGCGGCCGGCGATGTCCATGGACAGCTTGATGCACTGGACGAACTCGACCTTGGAGTCCCAGCGCAGCAGGGAGTGCAGCGAGGAGTAGAGCGGCCGGGCGGTCGCCAGGTCGCCCGCGACGGCGGCCCGGTACAGCTCGACGCTGCTGGCGGGCAGGGCGTTGGGGTAGCCGGCGATCCAGCCGACCGCGCCGGCCAGGGCCAGCTCCAGGAGGACGTCGTCGGCGCCGATCAGCAGGTCGAGTTCCGGGACGAGTTCGGCGATCTCGTAGGCCCGGCGGACGTCGCCGCTGAACTCCTTCACGGCCACGATGCTGCCGGCGGCGTGCAGCTTCGCCAGCAGGCTCGGGACGAGGTCGACCTTGGTGTCGATGGGGTTGTTGTACGCGACGACCGGGATGCCGACCCCGGCGACGTCCGCGTAGTGGGCGACGACGGAACGCTCGTCGGCCCGGTAGGCGTTGGGCGGCAGCAGCAGGACGGAGCCGCAGCCGGCCTCGGCGGCCTGTTCGGCCCAGCGGCGGGACTCGGCACTGCCGTACGCGGCGACGCCCGGCATGACCCTGGCTCCGTCGCCCGCGGCCTCGACGGCGGTACGGACGACCCGGGCGCGCTCGTCGGCGGTCAGGGTCTGGTACTCGCCGAGGGAGCCGTTCGGGACGACGCCGTCGCAGCCGTTGGCGATCAGCCAGGCCACGTGTTCGGCGTAGGCGTCGTAGTCGACGGAGAGGTCTTTCTTGAAGGGCAGGGTGGTGGCGACCATGATGCCGCGCCAGGGACGGTCGGTGGTCCAGGTGGTGGTGGTGGTGTTCATCTCGACGGCCTTTCGGTGAGGTGTGAGGTCTCAGGAGGGGACTGGGTCTTCCGGACCGTCGGACGCGGGAGCCGGGTCCGGCGGTCCGTCGAGCGCGGCCAGCGTCGACAGCGGGACGGGGACGGCGAACGGGCGGCGTTCGGCCGGCGGTTCAGGGATGGCTCCGGTGGCTCCGGCGCCCCCGGCGGCTGCGAGGCACGCCACGGCCGTCCCGCACATGCGGCCCTGACACCACCCCATGCCGGCCCGGGTGAGGAGTTTGGCGGTCCGGGCGTCGCGCGCGCCGCACTCGGCGACCGCCTCGCGGATCCTGCCCGCCGGGACCTCCTCGCAGCGGCACACGTCCGTGTCGTCGCTCAGCCATCCCGTCCAGCCGGGGCCGGGGGCGTGCGCGGCGGACATGACGTCGGCGAAGGCGCGCATGCGGTCCCGGCGCCGCCTGAGTCCCGCGGCCGCACCTACTCGGGCGGGGCGGCCGAGGAGCCGCTCGGCGATCGCCCTGCCCGCCAGTTCCCCTTCGGTCAGGGCGAGTTCGGCCCCGCCGACGCCTCCGGTCTCGCCCGCGGCCCACAGACCGGGCACCGAGCTCTCCTGGAGGTCGTCCAGGGCCAGGCCGAGGGTGCCGTCGGGCAGTGCGCGGGTGGTGCAGCCGACCGCCACGGCCAGCTCGATCTGGGGCACGAGGCCGTGACCGACGGCGAGGGCGTCGCAGGCGATCCGGCGGCCCGTCCCCCGTACGGGCCGCCACTCGCGGTCCAGGCGGCTCACCGTGACGGCTTCCACCCGGTCGGTGCCGTGCACCTCTGTCACCGCGCTGCGGAGCCGGACGGGCACCCGGTGACGGGCCAGCGCCGCGGTGTGGACGAGGGCCTCGACCGCCTTGCGCGGGTTGGTGACGAGCGCCCGGGGGGAGCGCCCGTACCGCAGGTACCCCGCGGCCTCGACCACCGCCGGCACCCTCGCCCCGGCCGAGGCGAGGGACGAGGCCACGGCGAGGAGCAGCGGGCCGCTGCCGGCCACGACGATGCGGCGGCCGGGCAGCACGAGCCCGGACTTGAGCATCGCCTGCGCTCCCCCGGCGCCCACGACTCCGGGCAGGGTCCAGCCGGGAAAAGGGAGTTGGCGCTCGTAGGAGCCGGTGGCGAGGAGCAGGGCGCGGGCCCGGATCCGGACGGGCGCGTCCGCGCTGCCGTCCGCGCCGGTGAGGGCGTGCGCCGTCCATGTCCCGTCGGTGTCCTTCGCGACGGACCACACATGATGTGCGGTCAGGTGGTCGACGCCGCTCGCGTCCAGGCGTCGGCGCAGGTCGGTGAAGGCGGACCAGCCGTGGTGGAGGGCCTCGGGCCGCAGCGCGCCCAGGCCGGGTGACGGGTGCCGGTAGAACTGCCCGCCGGGCTGGGCCGACGAGTCCAGCAGGGCTACGGTGAGGCCGAGTTCGGCGGCGGTGACGGCTCCGGCGAGCCCTGCGGAGCCTGCTCCGATGACGACGAGGTCGTACAGCGCGTCTGCGGATCGACGCGCGTCGGGCACGGAGTCGGCGGCGGTCCGGGGCGGGTTCGCCGGTTCGGGCGCCGGAGGCGTCCCGGCCGTGCCTTCGGGGGCGGGCGCCGGACAAGGCCCGGCCGCGTCTTCGGGGGCGGGCACCGAACGGGACCCGGCGGACACCGAACCGGCCCCGGTCGTCCCGGCCGCGTCTTCGGGTTCAGACGCCGAGGCGGTCATGGCCGTGCCCTTCCTGGGTGGTGATCACGTCGCCGGGGCGGGCCGGGACCAGACAGGCGCGCCGGTTGGGCACTGCGTTGACGGTGGCGAGGCAGTCGTAGCACTGGCCCATGCCGCAGAACGCGCCGCGCGGGCGGCCTCCGTCCCGGGTGGTGCGCCAGGCCAGGATGCCCGCGCCCCACAGGGCGGCGGCGAGGGTCTGGCCCGGCACGGCGGGGACGGGCCGGCTGTCGAAGGTGATCTCGAACGGCGGATCGGGCTGTGCCCTGACCAGGTCGATGGGGGTGCGGGCCACGGGCCCTCCTCTCGTGACGGTGGGTGCGCGCCTCAGGGGGCGGTGGCGTCGAAGCGCTCGGGGCGGAACGGGTGGAGGTCGAGGGGAGGTTCGGCGCCGGTCATACAGGCCGCGACGATCTGTCCCGTCACCGGTGCGAGGCCGATTCCCGCGCCCTCGTGGCCGCAGGCGTGCAGCAGTCCGGGGACACGCGGGTCGGGCCCGATGGCGGGCAGGTGGTCGGGCAGGTAGGGGCGGAAGCCGGGGTAGGTGCGGATCGCCCGTACGGTGCCGAGGACGGGGAACAGTGCGGTGGCCCCGGTGGCGAGGCGGCGCAGCACCTCGGTGGAGAGGGTCCGGTCGAAGCCGACGCGCTCGCGGCTGGCGCCGATGAGGACGGGCCCGGCCGGGGTGCCCTCGACGACGGCCGAGGTCTGGAGCGCGGCGGAGCCGCTGGCCACGTCGGCCACGTAGTCGGCGGCGTACACCTTGTGGCGGACGACGCGCGGCAGGGGTTCGGTGACGAGGACGAAGCCGCGGCGGGGCAGGACGGGGAGGTGGACGCCCGCGAGGTCGGCGAGGGCGCCGCCCCAGGTGCCCGCGGCGTTCACGACGTACGGGGCGTGGAGTTCGCGGGTGGCGGTCCGCACGCCGCGGACCGCTCCGCCCGCGCCGGTGAGGAGGCCGGTGACCTCCTCGCCCAGCGCGAGGCGGACCCGGTCGCCGACGGCTCGGAGGAGCTGCGCGGCGGCGTGGGCGGGCATCACCTGGGCGTCCTGGGGGTAGTGGAAGCCGCCGGTGAGGCCCGGTGCGAGGTGGGGTTCCAGGTCGTGGAGCCGGTCACCGGGCACCTCGTGCGCGACGACACCCGCTTTCTCCTGGCGGGCCGCGAACTCGCGCAGGGCGTGCAGTCCCGTCTCGCCGGAGGCGACGACGAGGCCGCCCTTGGCCTCGTACTCGACGGCGGGCGGGAGCCTGTCGGCGAGTTCGGTCCACAGCGCGGTGGAGAGGAGGGCGAGTCGGAGTTCCGGTCCGGGTTCCTTGTCGGAGACCAGGAGGTTGCCCTCACCCGCTCCGGTCGTGCCGCCGGCGACGTAACCTCGGTCGACGACGGTGACGGAGAGGCCGGCGAGGGCCGCGTAGTGGGCGCAGGCTGCGCCGACTACGCCGGCGCCGATGACGATGACGTCCGAGGTCTGTCT
This sequence comes from Streptomyces sp. NPDC029956, assembly GCF_055574655.1. Lineage (NCBI taxonomy): Bacteria > Bacillati > Actinomycetota > Actinomycetes > Kitasatosporales > Streptomycetaceae > Streptomyces > Streptomyces sp. NPDC029956. The sequence continues at coordinate 37,380 of NZ_JBVHZJ010000035.1, forward strand.
CGTGGGCACGGCAGTAATATTTCACATTGCACTCCCTCTGCCAAGACCCCCAGTCGGACATCCTCAAGCACTCGCTCCACCCCACCCGATCCCACACTCGCCCCCAGCGACCCCTTCCGGACACGGATGGGTAACGGCCCTCCCGATACCTTGTCAGTACAATTTCACATTACTATGTTACCGGTCACATTCCAGCCGCCTCAGGCTGTCCGACTGCTCCCCCGGAGTGACCCGCATGAACAAGCGCACGCGCACCCTGGCCACGGCCCTGGTGACGACCCTGACCCTCGCCGCGACCGGCTGCTCCGGCGGCGGCACGTCCGCGAGCGACAGGAACGGCAGGAACCCCGCGACCTCCAACACCGGGGCGGTCCTCGGCGGCACCCCTCAGAAGGGCGGCACCCTCACCGTCCTGTCCAACCAGGACTTCACCCATCTCGACCCGGCCCGCAACTGGGTGATGGGCGACATGGACTTCGGCACCCGCCTGCTCTACCGGACCCTCGTCACGTACAAGGCCGAACCCGGCGCCCAGGGCGGCGAACTGGTCCCCGACCTCGCGGAGAGCCTGGGCGTCTCCTCCGACCGCGCCAGAACCTGGACCTTCAAGCTCAAGCCGGGACTGAAGTACGAGGACGGCACCCCGATCACCTCCCAGGACATCAAGCACAACGTGGAGCGGTCCTTCTCCCCCGACCTGCCCGGCGGCCCCGACTACGCCGCCCGCTACCTCGCCGGCGCCGAGGGCTACCAGGGCCCGGCGGGCGGCAAGCACCTCGCCTCGGTGAAGACCCCCGACGACCGCACGATCGTCTTCGAACTCCGCACGCCCTTCGCCGAGTTCCCCTACGCGGCCACGCTGCCCACCTTCGCACCCGTGCCCCCGTCGCAGGACAAGGGGCCCCAGTACGACAACAGGCCCTTCTCCTCGGGCCCGTACAAGATCGACTCCTACGCCCGCGACAAGCAGCTGGTCCTCGTCCGCAACCCCCACTGGGACCCGAAGACCGACCCGGTGCGCAAGGCGTACCCGGACAGGGTCGTCGTCACCATGGGCCTCAAGGCCAACCAGATCGACGACCGGCTCATCGCCGCCACCGGCCCGGACGCCTCCGCCGTCCCCTGGGACAAGCTCCGCCCGGAGTCCACCCCCAAGGTGCTCACCAAGCCGGACGTCAAGGCCCGTCTCCTCGCCGAGTCCACCAGCTGTACCGAGATGGTGCAGATGCACACCGGGCGCGCGCCCTTCGACGACCTCAGGGTCCGGCAGGCCGTGCAGTACGCCCTGGACCGCGAGGCCGTCCTCACCGCCTCCGGCGGCCCCGCCCTCAACGACCCGGCCACCGCGCTCATGCCCGGCTTCCTGTTCGGGGGCAAGCAGCCCGACACCCTCGGCATCCCGCTCACCGGCGACGTACCGAAGGCGAAGAAGCTCCTCGAGGAGGCGGGCAGGGCGGACGGCTTCACCACCCGCATCACCGTCTCCAACGGCGACAAGGCCGTCGGCGAGGCGATCCAGCAGTCCCTCGGCCGGGCCGGGATCAAGGTCACCATCGAGACCGTCGACCCCTCCGCCTTCTACGACACGATCGGCGACACGGAGAACCGCACCGACCTCGTCTACACCGGCTGGTGCCCCGACTACCCCTCCGGCTCCACGTTCCTGCCGTTCGTCTTCGACGGCCGGTTCATCAAGGAGAAGGGCAACTCGGGCAACCACTCGCTCTTCCGCGACGACGCCACGATGAAGCGCATGGACGAGATCGCGGCGATGGCCGACGCCACCCGGGCCGCCGAGGCCTGGCAGGAACTGGACGGGAAGATCCTCGCCAAGGCGCCCACCGCGCCCGTCGTCGTCGAGCGCAAGCCCCTCCTCATCGGCACCAACATCGCCGGCGCCTTCGGCCACACCTCCTTCGGCGGCCAACTCGACTACGCCACCGTCGGCCTCAAGGACCCCTCGAAGAGCGGGAACTGAGGCCGAACGTGACCACCACCCCGCCGCTCCCCGCGACCACCGGCGCCTCCCCGCCGTCCGTACCCACCGCCCGGAGCCCCTGGCAACTCGTCCGCACCGAACTCCGCCGCCGCCCCACCGCCCGCCTCTCCCTCGGCGTGGTCGCCTTCTTCGCGCTCCTCGCCGCGGCCGCCCCGCTGATCGGCGCGCTCGGCGGCTGGGGCCCCGACGAGTTCGACAAGAGCGCCGTCGACCCGTACCTCGGCGGCCTGCCCATCGGGCCGCTCGGCGGCGTCTCGGCCGAGCACTGGCTCGGCGTCGAACCCGTCACCGGCCGCGACCTGTTCGCCCGGGTCGTGCACGGCGCCCAGGTCTCGCTCCTCATCGCCTTCTCCGCGACGGCGGTCGTGGTCGTGGCGGGGACGGCGGCCGGTATCGCCGCCGGCTACTTCGGCGGCCGCACCGACACCGCGCTCTCCCGGCTCATGGACCTCACGATGTCGTTCCCCTCCCTCATCTTCATGATCGCGATGATGTCGGTGGCCCGGGACGTCAACCGGATCGTCCTCATGACCGCCGTGATCGGCCTCTTCGGCTGGCCGGGCATCGCCCGGATCGTCCGCGGTCAGACCCTGTCCCTCAAGCACCGCGAGTACGTCGACGCCGCCCGCGTCGGCGGCTCCGGCCCCCTGCGCATCCTCGTCCGCGACATCCTCCCGGGCGTCGCCGGGCCCGTCATCGCCTACACGACGCTGATCGTCCCCGGGATGATCGCCACCGAGGCCGCCCTCAGTTACCTCGGTGTCGGCGTCCGCCCGCCGACGCCCTCCTGGGGCCAGATGATCGCCGAGAGCGTCGCCTACTACGAGACGGACCCCATGTACTTCGCCGTCCCGAGCCTCTGTCTCTTCCTCACCGTGCTCGCCTTCACCCTGCTCGGCGACGCGCTGCGCGACGTCCTCGACCCGCGAGGAGGCGGCGCGTGATCCTGTACCTCGGCCGGCGTCTCCTCGGCGTGCTCGGCGTGCTGATCGCCATCGCCGCCGTCACCTTCGCCGTCTTCTACGTCCTGCCCTCCGACCCCGCCGCCGCTGCCTGCGGCAAGGCGTGCAGTACCGAACGCCTGGAGGCCATCCGCGCCCACATGGGCCTGGACGCCCCGCTGTGGCGTCAGTTCGCCGACTTCGTCACCGGCATCTTCACCGGCCGCACGCTGGGCACCGGCCAGTACTCCCTGCACTGCGACTTCCCGTGCCTCGGCTACTCCTACGAGAACAGCCAGGGCGTGTGGGACCTCCTCGTCGACCGGCTGCCGGTCTCCGCGTCGCTGGCCGTCGGCGCCGCCGCGATCTGGCTGCTCCTCGGCCTCTCGGCGGGCGTCACCGCCGCGCTCCGCAAGGACACGCTCACCGACCGCGCCCTGATGGTCGGCGCGGTCGCAGCCGCCTCGCTCCCCGTGTACTTCACCTCGGTGATGCTCATCTACGGTCTGATCCGCGTCACGGGCCTGCTCCCCTACCCGCAGTACGTGCCCCTCGGCACCGACCCCCTCTCCTGGGCCTCCAACCTGCTGCTTCCGTGGCTGGCACTCGCCCTTCTCTACGCCGCGATGTACGCGCGCCAGAGCCGGAACTCGATGATCGAGTCCATGGCGGAGCCGTACATCCGCACCGCGCGCGCCAAGGGTCTGCCGCGCCGCACCGTGGTCGTCAAGCACGGTCTGCGCGCCGGGATGACGCCGATCCTGACGATCTTCGGAATGGACCTCGGCGGGCTCCTCGCGGGCGCCGTCATCACCGAGTCCATCTTCGGGCTGCCCGGCATCGGACGGCTCTTCTACGGCGCGCTGTCGACCGGGGACCAGCCGGTCATCCTCGGGGTGACCCTGCTCGCCGCCACCTTCATCGTCGTCGCCAACCTGGCCGTCGACCTCCTGTACGCCGTCGTCGACCCGCGAGTGAGGTACTGATGGGCGACTCAGCCTCCCTCCTGTCGGTACGGGACCTCACCGTCACGTTCCCCACGAAGCACGGCCCCGTCAGGGCCGTCGACTCCCTCGCCTTCGACGTGCTGCCCGGCCGGACGCTCGGCATCGTGGGCGAGTCCGGCTCCGGCAAGTCGGTGACCTCGCTCGCCGTCATGGGCCTGCACACGGGCGCCGAGGTCTCCGGCTCGGTCACGCTCGCCGGACAGGAGCTGATCGGCCTGTCCGACCGCGAACTCAACGGGCTCCGCGGCCGACGGATGGCCATGGTCTTCCAGGACCCGCTGTCCAGCCTCCACCCCTACTACACCGTCGGCGAGCAGGTCGCCGAGCATCACCGGGTCCACTTCGGCTCGCGCCGGGCAGCCGCCCGCGCGCGGGCCGTCGAGGCACTCGCCGAGGTCGGCATCCCCGAACCGCGGCGCCGGGCCGGCGAGTACCCGCACCAGTTCTCCGGCGGCATGCGCCAGCGGGTGATGATCGCGATGGCCCTCGTCTGCGAACCCGACCTGCTCATCGCCGACGAGCCCACCACTGCGCTCGACGTCACCGTCCAGGCCCAGATCCTGGAGCTGATCGCCCGCCTCCAGCAGGAGCGGGGCCTCTCCGTCGTCATGATCACGCACGACCTCGGGGTGGTCGCCCGGGTCGCCCACGACGTGCTCGTCATGTACGGCGGCCGGGCCGCCGAACAGGCCCCGGTGGACGCCCTGTTCGCCTCGCCCGCCCATCCGTACACCCGTGGCCTGCTCGACTCGCTGCCCCGCCTCGACGACCCCGACGACGCCCCGCTGCGGGCGATCCCCGGCAGCCCGCCGTCGCTGCTCGAACCGGCTCCGGGCTGTGCGTTCGCCCCCCGCTGTCCCCGCGCCGCCGCCGGCTCCGAGGAGGAGCGGGCCCGCTGCGCGTCCGAGCGCCCCTTCCCCGTCGGCCCGGACGGACACCCGGCCGCCTGCCACTTCCCCGCGTACGAAGGCGTCGCCCCATGACCACGAACGCACCACCCCTCCTCCGCGTACGGGACCTCACGATCACGTTCCCCGGCCGTCGCAGGGGCTCGGCCCCGATCCGGGCCGTCGACGGCATCGGCTTCGACGTGGCGGCGGGCGAGACCCTGGGCCTCGTCGGCGAGTCCGGCTGCGGCAAGTCGACCACGGGCCGCGCGATCGTGCGGCTCCTGGAACCCACCTCCGGCACCGTCTCGTACGGGGGACGGGACATCAGCCATCTGTCGCAGCGGACGCTCAAGCCGCTGCGCCGCGACCTCCAGATGGTGTTCCAGGATCCGCACTCCTCCCTCAACCCCCGGCAGACCGTGGCCCGGATCATCGCGGACCCGCTGCTCGTCCAGGGCGTCACGGCGGCCGACGCGCGCAAGCGCGCCGTGGAGCTGATGGAACTGGTCGGCCTCATCCCGGAACACATCGACCGCCATCCCCACGAGTTCTCCGGCGGACAGGCCCAGCGCATCGGCATCGCCCGCGCCCTGGCCACCGGCCCCCGGCTCGTGGTGGCCGACGAGCCGGTCTCCGCCCTCGACGTCTCCGTCCAGGCGCAGATCGTCAATCTGATGGAGAGGCTCCAGCGCGAACTCGGACTCGCCTACCTCTTCATCGCCCACGACCTCTCCGTCGTGAAGCGGGTCTGCGACCGGGTGGCCGTGATGTACCTGGGCCGGATCGTGGAGATCGGCGCCAAGGAACGGGTGTACGCAGCCCCGGCCCATCCCTATACACGGGCGCTGCTCTCCGCCGTGCCGCTGCCGGATCCGGCGGCCGAGCGGAGCCGGGAGCGGATCACCCTGCTCGGCGACCCGCCGAGTCCGGCCGCTCCCCCGCCGGGCTGCACCTTCCATCCGCGCTGCCCGAAGGCGCGGGAGATCTGCCGGGGCGAGGCACCGCCGCTGCGGACGCTCGTGCCGGGCCAGGCGCGTGAGGTCGCCTGCCACTTCCCCGAGGGCGTCTGAGCACGCGAACGCCCCGGTCCCGCGCGCGGGACCGGGGCACCGGTGTGTTCAGGACGAACGGGCCGCCTCGTACAGGGCGGTGGCGACGGCGAGGTCCTCCCAGGCCATGCCCACGCTCTTGAAGAAGCGCGGCCGACCGGCGGACGGTTCCCTGCGACCGGTCACCAGATCGGCGAGGTCGCCCGCGATGTGCTCGGCGTCGATCGCCCCCTCCGCGAGGGGGACGAGCAGGTCACCGGCCTCCCTCAGCGCGGCGGAACGCGCCTCGACGTACACCTGGGACCGGACCACGAGCGCGGTGTCGGTCTCGCGGGCGGTCGGCTCGTGCGAGCCGACGGCGACGACGGTGGCGTCGGGTGCCACCAGGGTCCCGTCGAAGAGCGGTTCCCGGGCCGTGGTGCAGCAGACGACGAGGTCGGCCCCGGCCACCTCGTCGGGCGTGCCGGTGCGGGCGAGCACGCCGAGGGTCCGCGCGTACCCGGCGAGGGCGCGCCCGCCGACCGGTTCGCGTGCGACGACGACGGCCTCGGCGACCTCCCGGACGGCGACGAGGGCCTCCAGATGGCCGTACGCCTGGGGGCCCGCTCCGAAGAGGACAAGGCGCAGGGGCCGGTCGGCGGGTGCGAGGGAGCGGACGGCGAGGGCGGAGACCGCCGGTGTACGCAACTCGGTGAGCGCGGCTCCGTCGAGGAGGGCGAGCGGCCGGAGGCCCGCGCCGTCGAGGAGGAGGTAGGAGCCGGTGATGCGGGGCAGACCGCGCCCGGGGTTGCCGGGGGCGACTCCGGCGACCTTGACGCCGGCGAAGGAGCCGAAGGCCGCGGGCATCAGGAGGAGTTCGCCGGCGGGCACGGGCACGGCCGTGCGGGGAGGTCCGGCGTCGGGGTCGAGTCCGGCCCTCAGGACGTCGGCGAGGACGTCGGTCACCGCCGCCGGCCCCATGAGGCGGGCCATCGTGGCGGCGTCGAGGAAGAGGGGCGGGCTCACAGGAGGAACCCCGCTCCCAGTGCGTCGTCGGGGTCGAGGACGAAGGCGTGGGTGCCGGTGCGGTGGGTGGTTCCGCTGACCTCGGTGACCCCCGCGGCCAGGAGGCGTCCGGTGAAGACGGTGCCGACGACGGACTCGTGCCGCAGGGTGTCCCCGACGGCGAGACGGCCGTCCTCACCGAGCAGGGCGAGGCGTGCGGAGGTGCCCGAGCCGCAGGGAGAGCGGTCGACCTGCCCGTCGGCGAAGACGGTGACATTGCGCTGGTGGAGTCCTTCGGGGGCGTCGGGGAGCTCCTCGTACAGGATGACGCCGTACACGTCGTGCGCGGGGAGCGCGGCGCGGATCTCCCGTCCGGCACGGACGAGTTCGGGCAGGGCGGGCACGGAGACAACGAGGCCCAGGTCGCGGGCGGCGACGGAGACGTAGAGGGCGCCGGAGTGGGCGAGGTCGGCGCCGACGGTGCCGAGCGTCGTGGTCACCTTGACGTCGCGAGCGACGATGCGGGTGGGGACGTTGCGGAAGGTGACGCCGGCGGTGCGGCCGGCCGCGCGGTGCACTGCGGCGGTGACACGGCCGGAGGGCACGTCGATCCGTACGGAGACGTCGCCGTCGTCGGGGGCCGGGACCCGCCCCGTGTCGACGGCCCAGGCGCCGAGGGCCATCGTGCCGTGGCCGCAGGCGGTGGAGTAGCCGTCCTTGTGCCAGAACAGCACGCCGAAGTGGGCGCCGTCGTCGTCGGGCGGCACGATGAAGCCGCCGTACATGCCCGCGTGCCCGCGCGGCTCCCGGGACAGGAGGCGGCGCAGGTCGTCGAGGGGGCCGGGGCGCGGGTCCGTGCCCGATCCCCCGGTCGTGAGGGCGGTGGCCCGGCGCTCGGCGACGGTGTCGCCGGGGACCGGGGGCAGGTCCTCGTCGACGATCCGGAAGGGTTCGCCGGCGGTGTGGTAGTCGGTGGTGCGGACCGTGTGCGGGGTGGTGCTCACGAAGTACGGCCTCCGGGAGGGGATTTCGGGATGTGCGCCGGGCGCCCGGGTGCGGACGCCGGCGGCGCGCCGGGCCGGGTCCCTCCCCGTGGAGGGACCCGGTCCGGACAGGGTGGGTCAGCTGCGGAGGGGGCCCTCACAGCTGAAGCTCGACGTGCCGGCGACCCTGGTGGACCAGATGTCGATCGGCCCGAAGGAGCAGTTCATGTCGGCCAGGTTGTTGGAGGCGGCGCCCGCGCGGTCGAGGATGAAGTAGTCGACCGTCTCGGACATGTCCTTGAAGTTCTGGTCCGCGCTGCCCGCGTCGGACAGGTTGGCGGTGATCCGGCCGGTGCAGACGAACCGGCGCTTGCCCGGCTCGCCGTTCTCGACGCAGTCGGGGGTGTTGTAGGTGGCGGTGGCGAAGGTGGACTTCACCGTGGCCAGGGCCGCGTCGCGCAGCTGGGCGTTGGGGGTGAACGTGGTGTGGGGGACGTACAGCGTGTCGACCTGGGCGATCTGGGTGTCGAGGAAGCGGTCGTAGTCGCGCTGGAGGTTCGTGTCGGAGCCGAGGCGGACGCGCCAGGCGTCGTACGCGGCGACGTCGTTGTTCCGCAGATGGGTGTACATCTCGCGGATCAGGGAGGGCTTCTCGTTCCAGAGGAACTCGAAGAACGTTCCCGCGTAGTTGTAGAAGCGGAAGCCGTCGCCGTCGTAGGTGGCGTTCAGGATCTGCCGGAGGTTCATCCGGGGGCCGCCGCCCGCGGTGTCGTTGATGACGCCGCGGACCAGGGACTTGCGGACCTTGATGCCGTCGCTGCGGGTGGCGCCGTCGAAGAACTCGGCGGTGCCCTCGTCCATGAAGGTGGTGCGGTCGCCCTGGTACCAGGGGCCCTCGCCGAAGAAGCCGGGCACCGCGTAGCGGCCGTTGAGGTAGTGGGTGTACTCGTGGCGGAAGAGCTCTTCGAGCGTCAGCGACGAGTCCTGCGGGACGCGGCGCTGGTAGGTGTAGAAGGTGGCGCCGCGCTCGATGTAGATGCCGCCGTTGTCGGTGTCCATCCCGGTCAGGATGGGGTGGTAGTTCTCGTAGTCGGCCCGCGAGCCGTACAGGACGATGGTGAGGGTGGTGTTGGGGTCGCCTGCGAGCGGCTGCTCGGTGCCGACCACGCGGTGGAACTGCGCCTTGACCTGCTTGCTCGCGTAATAGAGCTGGTCGACGGTGGCCCGGTCGAGCCCGGTGCGGACCTTGATCGCGCCGTTGTCGTAGGTGTACGTGTACGGGAAGATCTGCGCTTCGATGTCCGCCTTGCAGACGCCGTACGGCTTGCACGCGTCGAAGTAGTTGAGCCAGGAGACGATCTTGGCCCACTGCTGGCTGCCGCGGCCGAAGGTGGTCACGACCTGGCCGAGCAGCCCGCCCAGTTCGGCGGTGACCTCCGTCTTCAGACTCGGGATCTCACCGAAGCGGCCGTACTCGCTCAGCGCGTCGCGGGCGACCCAGTCGTTGGCGGTGCCCTTCAGGTGGCCGTAGCCGGCGAAGGCCTTGAAGAGGGCGCGGTACGCCGGGTCGGCGGCGGCCGCCGCCTGGAAGGCGGCGTCCTGGTTGCCCGGGTAGACGCCCAGGTAGTTGACGGAGAGCGCGGCGAGCGCGGCCCCGGCCCAGGACGGGTCGTGGTGGGTGGCGGGGTGCGAGGGGTCCATGGTGGCGAGGACCCGCTTGATCAGACCGAGCTGGTGCTGCCGGAGTCCGGGAGCGCTGGCCGCGTAGAGGGCCTCGCGCAGGGTGACGGCGTTGTTCTTGGTGACGTCGAAGGTGCGGGCCGCGTTGCCGAAGTCGGCGACGGCCTGGCGGACGGCGTTCACGGTGGGCGCGTCGGTGGTGTCGATCTCGTCGCGGGAGTAGTCGTGGTACGCGACGGCGTGCAGGTAGGTGAACATCTCCTCCAGGTGGGAGGAGTTGCGGCCGTCGTGGGAGGCGGCGAGGCCGGATATTCGACGGGCGACGGCCTGGACGTGGGCGTCGGACATGACGGGCGCGAGCCGGGCGTCCCAGGTCCAGACGAGTCCGCGCAGACAGTCGTCGGCGAGGACCGCGGGGTCGGCGAGGAAGTCGGCGAACTGCTCCGGGCCGAGCCCGGTGATCCCGTCGAGCGTGCAGGGAACGCCTGCGGCGGTCGTCCTGGCCTCGACCGCGAGGGTCCGCGCGGCAGTTGAGGTGACCGGGGCCCGGCCGGGGACGCGCCCGGTGGCGAGGCCGCCGGGCGCGGGCGCGGGCCCGAAGGTCTTGCGGGGAGCGGTGGCGAGGCGCTCCACCTCGTCGAACGGGTTGGTTCCGTGCTCGGCCCGCGGGGCCGGAGCGCCGGTCGCCGCTGCGGGGACAGCGGTGGCGCGGGCGTCCGTGTCGGCCGCGGAGACGCCGGTCTGGCCCGAGGAGGCCAGGAGGGTCACGGCGATGGCGGAGGTGAGCAGGGACGAACGCACACGTCTGTGGATGGACAACAGAACTCCATGAGTGGTGGGGGAACGTCAATGGGGTGTGACGAGAACTGTTGTGGTGCGCACGGTGTTTGACGAAGGTTCATCGAACCGTGTGCGGTGTAACATAGTAATGTGAAATTGCACTGACAACCCCTCTGCGGCTACGAGTTACCCGAGGTTCGTCCCGAGCCGCCCGTCGCAGCGGTCACCGAAGCCCCAGCCGCTCCCGGCGCCGGGCACCCGAACCGTCAGCGACGCGCGCCGCGGCCCCGGCGCGACGCAAGCAGAGCCGCCCGCCTCGGTCGTGACCTCGGCACAACGGAAGCAGGGCCGCCCGCCACGGCGAACGGCCCTTTCTCAGAGGGGGCGTGGCCGAAACCGACCCTGCCGGGGGCGGTTCGGCGAACTGCCCCTGGACTGCGCCGGGGCCAGGACCTGCCGATGCGGCGCCAGAAACCGGAGCGCCTCTCCTCGGGGGCGCTTCCGGGCGGGCGGACTTCCGGCGACCAGTCGCCCGCTCCTTCGACGACCGCCACGAGCAGCGGGCCTTCCGGCATCGCTCGCGCGTCCTTCGGGCTCGGGTCGAACCTGCCCGCCGGCGTGGCCCGGAACGGGGCGGGGGCACCGGGGCGACGCGGCTGGTACGCCTTGACGCTCAAGGCCCCGGATGCCTTCGTCGGACGAAGACGACTGACCAGCTCGGCTGGGTGCGGCAACTGATCCCCCGTGTCGTGGACCAGGACGGGCGCCCTCTGGCGCCACCCGTGGACGCCTCACCACAGGTGCAGGAAGCTCCGGACGTCGTCATAGCCGTCGAGAGCCCGACCGTCGACGTCCGACGGGTCCGCCTCGGCCCGCGCCGCCAGCGACTCCGCCAGCGCGAGCGCGTCATCGCTCAGATGGCCGAAGCGTCGAGCGGCATGTCCCAGGCACAGGCCGGCCGGCCGGCCCGGGCAGAGGACTGCCCGACACGGCCCGCGTCCCGACCTCCCTGCACCAGTGCTCGACGAAGTCCGCATCGCAGTCGTTCAGAGCGGTCCCGACCAGGACGCTCGCCGCCTCATCCTCCGCCGAGCGGTCCCCCAAGGCTCGTTCCAACGCCTCCACCACCGCCTCGTGCGGCAGCGCGGGAGGGTTCTCGAAGCTCCGATGAGAGTGCATCCCGCCAGGCTGGGCCGCCCACTCGGTCCCGTCGGTTCGAGTGTCCCCTCGGTCCTCTCAGTCCTCGCGGTCGCGCAGGCCGACGCAGTCGAAGGCCCAGAAGGCCTCCGAGTAGACGAAGGTACCCGTCATCCACGGTTCGTGAGCGGACAACCGGGCGACCTGAAAAGCGGGTTCAGGGATCCGCAGCGACGGCGAACGGAAGCCCGCCGCGCCGGCACCCTCGAAGCCGCGCGCGCCGTAGTAGTGCGGCGAACCCTCCAGGAAGACCAACGGCACACCCTGACTCTCGGCCGCCTCGAGGGCATGGGCGACGAGTTGCGTACCGATGCCTTGACGCTGGAACTCCGGGACCACGCCCAGCGGCGAAAGCGACAGGACATCCACGATCCGGCGCGGAGCGTCCAACCGCGTCGCGCTCAGCAGGACATGCCCGACGACCCGGCCGTCGACGACGGCCACGAAGGACATCGGCGCCAACACGGCCTCCGCCACGCGAAGTGCCTCCACGAGCCCGGGGACCCGCTCGCTGTCACCGAAGGCGCGCGTATGGACGTCGCGTACGTCTCGGTGATCGTCAGCGGTCTCCTGCCGGATCACCAGACCGGCACCACCGGGAGCGATCCGGGAGCCGACGGACACATCGTGTGATGTCATGGCCGCGAGGATAGATCGCAAGGCTGCCCCTACGCGAGGCAGTTACGAACGGTCTCGAGGAGGCGGGTCGGCGCCGATCCGATACCGGTGATCGCGGCACGTACTCGGGCCCCGCCCCCCCGACCTCACTTACGTCCGACGCCCGCGTACATCGCAACGTCCGGCATCACGGTCTCGGGCCGCCACGCCGAGCAGGACACCACCCCGGGGTCGAGCAGCTCCAGGCCGTCGAAGTAGCGCGCGACGGCGGCAGGAGTCCGCTGGGTGAGCTTCGGCGTGCCGTGCTCGTTCCAGAAAGCGACCGCCGCGTCGACATCCGCCATGTCGGGGTGCGTGACCGTGTGGGACAGGACGAGGTGGCTGCCGGGCGGCAGTGCGTCCATGAGCCGGCGGACGATCGCGTACGACTCCTCGTCGTCCTCGACGAAGATGACCACTCCGAGCAGCATCAGAGCGACGGGCTGCGAAAGATCGAGCGTCTTCGTCGCGGCGGCCAGAATGGTGTCGACGTCCCGGAGGTCGGCGTCCAGGTAGTCGGTGCGGCCCTCGGGAGTCCCGACCAGGAGGGCACGGGCGTGCGCCAGCACGAGCGGGTCGTTGTCCACGTACACGACACGCGCGTCGGGGGCGACCCGCTGGGCGACCTCGTGCGTGTTGTCGGCGCTCGGCAGCCCCGTGCCGATGTCCAGGAACTGCCGGATGCCCTCGCGCTCGGCCAGGTGCCGCACCGCCCGCCCCAGGAACAGCCGGTCCGCCTTCGCGTACTCCCCGATCCCGGGGTGCAGCTCCCGGATCCGGTCGCCGGCCTCCCGGTCGACCGGGTAATTGTCCTTGCCGCCGGTCCAGTAGTTCCATATCCGGGCGGTGTGCGGCCGGGAGGTGTCGATGCGCGATTCGATGTCGGTCACGCCCTCAACCTATCGCGGCCCTCCGGCAACTCCCTTACGTCGATGGCTCATTGCCCCCACTGTTCACCTTGTGTGGCGTTCACTGCACCGCACCCCACCGCAGAAACGGTCATCCCCTCGGATGCGGGCGGGCGGGCGCCTTGGCGGCGCCCGTGGTTTGATCACCCTGCTTCGGCTGCCGTCCGTCCACGCTGCCGTGCCGTGACGTGTCGGGGGTCCGTGCAACACTGCGGCACATGCGCATGCCCCTCGCCGATATCCGTCTTGACCAGTGGCGGTCGTTCGACCTGTCGACCGCACGCCGGGTCGCCCGCGAGGCCGCGGAGTCGGTCGACGGCCTGGTGACCGCCGTCGAGACCGTCGAGCACCTCGACGCTCCGCTGCATCGTGTCCGGATCGAGCGGAACTCCCAGGAATTCGCGCTGATCCCCGGCGGCACCGTGACGCTCGGATTCGACCTCGACGCCTGGCAGCCGACACCGGCACAGGCCGCCGACTACGCGGAGAGCGTGGACCAGGGCTTCGGTCACGGTCCTGATCTCCAGGCCCATCTCGCCCAAGTGCTCAGCCCCCGTCGGAACGTCACGCTTGCCACCGTGCTCATGGCAGTGGAGGACGAGGGCCTGACCGAACGCCCGGCGGACATGCCGGCCGTGCTCGCGTCTCGCGGCCTGCGCATGCCGAGCTCGGACGAGTGAGAGCACGCCTGTGGCGCCGGCGCCGCGACCCTGTTCCGATGGGGGAACGACTGCCCCCTCGACCGCATCCCGTACGGAGACTCGGACGGGCCGCAGAACCAGCCGAACGCCTTCGGCCTGCGCATCGCCTACGACACCTACCGCACGGAGTTGACCGGCGACGCCACCGCGGTCCACGGCGGGGACGGTGGCGAGTCGGTGTGCGGCGGGTACGGATGCCTTCTCGGATGGCTCCCCCTGGCCACTGCCAACCGCAATCCCTCCATGGCCGAGTTCGTGTACGGCCCGGACGGCGAGGGACTGTGCGAGGACTTCTCCACCCGCCCCGTGCTCCCGCTCTGAGTCCAGGCGCCGGACAGAACGTTGGACAGAGCATCGGTCCGACTGCTCTATCGGACGGGCCCGCACTCATCGACGACCACGGTCGGCTCCGAGAGGAAGACGTCTCGGTCGACGGGACCGTAAGCGATGTTGAACGTATCGAGCCAGTACGACCAACCGCGGATTCCCGCGGCGCTGGTGAACCGGTAGTTCAGCTGCCAGCGGACCCACTGCCCGGGAAGCAGCCGAACCGCCGGCGGCCTGCGTGGCCTGGGAGGCAATCCGTAGAGCGGCTCCACGCGAGCGAGTACGCGGAGTCGATCCCCTTCCTCCCTCAGGCTGACACCGATCTCGCGAAGGTCCTTCTGGCTCGAACGCGGCTCGAAGTCGTCACGCTCGGCCATCACGACGCAGTGGGCGAAGCCAGGGGGCACCTGAGGCAGGGTGAAACCGACGGGTGCCGCGTTCCTGCGCGCAGCGGCCTTCCCGCCCCGGGACTCCTTCGTCCACGACGACTGAATCCACTGCACCGTGATGTCCACCGCGCCTGCCTTTCACCGAGAGCCTACGGCCACCGGCATCCGGGCCGACGACGACGTGAAGATCCCACGATGCGGGGCCGGGCCGCTCGACCGCCGCCCCAGGATGCGGTTCCGGCCGGGACGGGCGAACGGCGACCTCGGCCGACGTATGCCTGCCGGCTGTCCCGCGCGGCGAGGCATTGCCTTGGCAGGGGTGACAGGAGTCGAACCTGCGACATCCGGTTTTGGAGACCGGCGCTCTGGCCATCTGAGCTACACCCCTTCGGTGTGCAGACAGCTTGACACTGAGGTGGATCTCCACGCCACTCGATTGACGGACTCGCGCCCGCCGGCCCCGCGTGATCACGGGAGCCGTCAGACCGACGCGCCCGTCTTGGCGCCGCGAACGTCACCGTCGGCGTTTCGGCCAACCTCCTTATCCCGTGGCCCTGTTGCGGGACACGGGTCGATGCATTCTCCACGCTCCGACACGCGCCGAATCCCGGGATTCCGACAGAGACCGAAAAACACCAGTTCGATATACCGGCAGCGTCGTTGAGCTTCACAACCCGCCCGACGACCGTCCAGGAGGACCCGCCGTTGACCTCGACCGCCAGTAACGACCAGCAGGACACTGCTTCACCGCCCTCAGCACCCCCACCGCCCCCAGCGCCCGCGGAGATCACCTACAGCGGGCAGTACGCCATCAATCCGCTCGCCGAAGTCTCCTTCCGCCGCATGTGCGCGCAGATCCCCGCCGTCCTGGGCCGGATCGCGCGGCTGTCGTGGCGGATCGACAGGCGGGCCGTGCAGCTCCTCCTCGGCTGCCAACTGGTCACGGGCGTCTCGGCCGCCGTGCTGCTGACCTTCACCGCCCGCGCCATGGAGCCCGTCCTCGGGGCAGGCACCGCCGGGGACCGGCTGCGCGGCGCACTGCCTGCTCTGCTGGTGGTGGCGCTCGCCGCCGCGTCGGCTCGTACGGCGGGGGCGGTGGCCGCGTACGCGGAGCGGCGGATCACGCCGCGGCTGACGACGGAGACGGACTCGGCTCTGGTCGAGGCGGTGTGCCGGGTGGAGGCGGTGGCGTACGCGGAGGACGGGTTCTCCGACCGGCGGGAAGCGGCCGAGATGGGTGTGATGCGCACCCACGTGATGGTGACCGACGCGCAGCGGCTCGTGTCCGCGGTGATCCGCATGGTCACCGCCGGGGGTGTGCTGTCGGTGCTCAACCCCCTGATGCTGCCGTTGCTCCTGCTCGCCGTCCTGCCTGCCGGTGTCGGGGCCGTCCTCAGCGCGCGGGTCGACTACGAGATCCACTACGGCAACATCGCCGACCGCAACGTGCGCGGGATGATGCGCTGGTGGGCGACCGAGTCGAAGTACAGCGACGAGGTCCGCGCGAACTCGATGACCGACTATCTCGTCCACTGGTACCGGGCTCTGTCGGACCGGTGTGACCGGCGCACCCTGGCCGCCGCACCTCGGACCCTTCGGATCGGCCTGTCGTCCGCGCTGGCCGGCGGTGTGTTCCTGCTGGCGACGTGGGGTGCTCTGGCGTGGCTGGCGGTGTCCGGCCGGATCGACCTCGCGGTCGCCGCGACGGCCGTCGTCGCCGTACAGACCACGCTCGCCGCACTGTCCCAGGTCGTCATCCACGGCGCCGCGGCCTTCCACACCAGCCTGTATCTGGGTGACATGCAGACCTTCCTCGACGACGCCGCCGCCCGCGCCCCCAAGCGTGGCCCGCACCGGCTCACCGCACCGGTCGACGAGATCCGCCTGGAGGAGGTCGTCTACCAGTACCCGGGCAAGAACAAACCCGCCGTCGACGGCGTCTCCTTGACCCTGCGGCGCGGCCAGATCCTCGCGATCGTCGGGGCCAACGGCTCGGGGAAGTCCACCCTCACCCGTCTGCTCACCGGGATCTACCAGGCGGACAAGGGGGCGGTCACGTGGAACGGCACGGATCTCACCGGTGTGGACCCTGCCACGGTGTGGGCGCACACCGGTCTGGTGCCGCAGATCTTCGCGCAGTGGCCCCTGCGCGTCCGCGAGAACGTGACCCTCGGCCAGCCGCGGACCCACGACGACGTTCCGGTGTGGGAGGCCATCGAAGCGGTCGGTCTGCGTGACGCCGTCGACGATCTCCCCGCGGGCCTGGAGACCCTCCTCGCCCGGGACATCTTCGGCGGGACGGAACTCTCCGGCGGCCAGTGGCAGCGCATCGCGTGCTCCAGGGCGCTGTACCGCCGGCCAGGGCTGCTGATCCTCGACGAGCCCACCTCGCAGATGGACCCGCGCGGTGAGCACCAGATCTTCGAACGGATCAAGGCCATCGCCGCCGACCGCATCACCATCGTGGTCACCCATTGCCTGGAGAACACCAGGATCGCCGATCACATCATCGTGATGGAGCACGGCCGGATCACGGAGCAGGGCCGGTACGACGATCTCGCCCATGGCGGCGGAACCTTCGCCGAGTTGCTGGAACTGTCCCGGGACCGCTGATCGATCGCGCCACCGTCCGTCCTGCCCCCACGGCAGGACGGACGCCGCTCCGGCGAATCCGCGCCCTCCCAGCGAGGCCAGTGGCGCACCCTCGCCGAACGGGCGCCACCCGGCCCGCCCCCATGACCACCGAGTGAGGAGAGCTTCGTATCAGCGGCCGGAGACCTCACGCAGCCACCGCGCATGCTCACGGACGCGCGATGCGTCCTCGGGGAAGTAGCCGGCCCAGTCCCGACGGCGAATCCCTCCTGGCCGGTGGCGTCCTGGCGCCACGCGCCGCCGCCTCGCCGGGACGCACTCCCGTGCGTCCCGGACGGCGGTGCTAGAAGACGACGTCGTACCGGGCCCAGCTCGTCACGTTGGTCTTCGTCCCGGCCTTGAAGGGCGACTTCCAGTTGCCCGTGCCGGGGTAGAAGGTGACGCCGGTGGCGGCCCCGGGGGTGACGGCGGCCATGAGGTCGGCGTGTCCGTCGCCGTTGGCGTCGCCGACGCCGACGAGGTTCAGGAAGCCGCTCCAGCCGCTGCCGACCCGGGTGCGGGCGGCGAAGGTGCCGTCGCCCTTGCCGAGGTACAGCCAGAGGACGCCCTCCTTGTCCCGGGCCAGGATGTCCCCGGCCGGGCCTCCGGCGAGGTTCCCGACGGCGGCGACCTCGTTGTAGACGGCCCAGCCGCCGCCGACCCGCTTGCCGGCGGAGAACGGCGCGGTGGCCTTCCCCGTACCCGGGTAGAGCCACAGCACGCCGGACCTGTCGGTGGCGAGGAGGTCGGGCCGGCCGTCGCCGGTGACGTCGCTGCCGGCCGCGAGCCGGTCGAAGGTCTGCCAGCCGCCACCGATCCGGGTGCGGCCGGAGAGCTGCTTCGAGCGGTTCCCGCTGCCCTGGTAGAGCCACAGGACACCTGCGGTGTCGCGGGCGAGGACGTCGGGGGCGGACGTACCCGCGATGTTCCCCGCCGTCTCCAGACGGTCGTACGCCTGCCAGCCGCCGCCGACCGACGCGAACTCGGTGCCCGTGACAGCGCCGCCCGTCGCGACAGGGCGGCTCCCGAAGGTCCGCAGGAGGCCGCCGGGCTCCCGCCCGAAGAGGTCCACGGTGCCGTCGTCGTCGAAGTCGTGCGGCGCGGGGGGACGGTTCACGGTGAACCGACCGGAGGTGACGAGGTCGGGGCCGATTCCCTCGTCGGGGGAGGCCGTGAGCCGCCACTCGTACGTTCCGCCCCGCGCCGGGCGCGGCGTCTCCGACCCCAGGTCGTGGCCGTCCCAGCGCCAGGAGAGCCTGCGGGCCCCGGTGCCGGCGGGCTCCCATGTTCCGAGGGTCCGGGCGCCGCTGGCGATGTGGGTGAGGGTCAGCGTCGCCCGGACGTCGCCGCGGGAGAGGTCGAACGCGAAGGGGGTGCCGCCCGCGACCTGCGCGCCGGTGAGCGCCGTCGGGACGGTGGAGCCGGTGAGGGTCACATCGGTGGGCTGCCCGGTGGTCGCGACCAGCTCGACGTCGGGCCGCCCGCCGTCGGCGCGCGGCGAGATCCGGTACAGCCCCTCGCCGTGCTCGGCGGAGCCGCCGCGCACCAGCAGCGAGCCGTCGGGACCGGGGACGGCGGAGGAGACCGCGGTGAGGACGACTGCCTTCTCACGCGTCTCGATCGACTGGAGGGTGAAGGGCCGGACCGCAGGGCGGCCCACCGCGCCGGTCATGCCGAGGTGCGCCTTCTGGCCGGACGCGATCCAGCCGCCGACCAGGTGGATCGGGTCGGTCAGCTCGGCGTCCGACGGGATCCAGATCTCCGAGTACGGGGTGCCGCGCCGAAGGGCGAAGACGCCGTGGCCGCCCGGGCTCCGCCCCTCCCGCCAGGCCACGTACGTGGCGGAGACGGCGCCGTCGAAGGCCCACTGGCCCCAACCCGTCGGATACCAGTGGTCGTCGCCGGTGGCGAGGTCGACGAGGATCTTGGCAGGGTTGTCGGCGATGTCGCAGTCGTAGAGCGCGCCACCCCCGGCGGCCCAGCCGCCGTCGCCGTTGTCGCAGTCGATCTGCCCGCCCCCGACGAGCTTCCGGAACACCGGCCTGCCCCCTGCGAGCGTGGCGGCGTCCAGGGTGGTGGCGTACTGCACCCCGTTGCCGTCCTCGTAGCGCTCGACGAGGAGCGTGTCACCGGTCAGGCCCGAGTAGACGTAGTCGCCGAGCGCGTCGAGGTCGATCTCCACCGGGGCCGCGTCCGGCTTCGCCATGTCGTGGACCTTCAGCATCGAGCTGACGGTGAGCAGGCCCCGGTTCCCGGTGACCACGAGGTCGGAGCCGTCGGCGGTAGGCGAGGCGGAGGCGGTCGCGGATGCGCCGGGCAGGACCGTCGAGGCACCGTCGGCGTACCGGGTCCAGCGGAACTGGGGCGTCTCCCCCCGGGTCTGCGACAGGAACCCGCTTCGGCCGGCGCCGACGATCTCGGCGTCGCGCGGGAACGGCACCGCGGTCGCCTGATCGTCCTGCGTGGTGACCGGCGAGGCCGTGGCCGGAAGCGTGGTGAGCGTGCCGCCGGTGGCGGCGAGGACGATGGTGACGGCGGCCGCCGTGAGACGACGGCCGCGCGTGCGCGCATACTGCATGAACGTTTCCCTCCCCTGGAACAAGGGAGGTTACCGGACGGTCCGATTCCGGCCGTGGCCAGGCCGGCGGGCATGTCGGCAGAGGTGCACCCGACGGCGCGGCGGCTCGGCATGTTGCCGCGATGTGGCGAAGTCATGGCGGCCTCGTGGCAGCAGTGCCCGTCGTCAGGTCCGTGCGCCGACGCACGTCTAGCATCCGGGGAACGGCCCCCCGCCGCTACCGGTGCGGGGGCGTACCCGGTCACTGCCAGGGCAGGTTCGTCATGAGCGCATTCCGCACTCTCCCCCTCACCGTCGGCGAAGCCGAGGCTCGGTTGGCCGAGCTGAACGTGGTCGACGTCCGCACGCCGGGCGAGTTCGCGTCGGGCCGTCTGCCCGGCGCCGTCAACGTCCCCCTGGAGCACATCGAGGACCGGGTGACCGCCCTGCGGGACGCCACGACGAGCAGGCCGCTCCTGCTGGTGTGTGCCTCCGGCGTCCGCTCCGAGCAGGCCGTCGCGGCACTCGCCTCCCATGGGGTCGCCGCGGCGAGCCTCACCGGCGGCACCCGGGGATGGGCCTCGGCCGGCCATCCGCTCGAGTACCCGCCGGGGCCCGTACGGAAGGTCTGGGGAATGGAGCGTCAGGTGCGCTTCACCGCAGGGGTCCTGGTCCTGCTCGGCCTGCTTCTCGGACTGCTCGTCCACCCCGCGTTCCAGGTGCTCTCGGCGGGGATCGCCGGGGGCCTGGTGTTCTCGGCGCTCACCGACACGTGCGGCATGGCGGTCGTCCTGGGCCGGCTCCCCTTCAACCGGCGCGGTGCGACACCGCACGGCTGACCTGGGCCGCCGCTTCCCGGGCGGTCACTGCCGTTCGCGTGGGTCCGGATGGTTCGCCGGGTCCGGCGCGTCCGGCAGGTCCGGCGGGTCTGCTTCACGGCGTGCGGGGCCGAACCGGCCGAGCAGCGCGGTGAGGAGCACCGCCGTCAGCGTGCCTGCGACGACACCACTGCCCAGGATCGTGCGGGCCCAGCCGGGGAACCCCGCGTACAGGTCCGGAGTGAGCAGCGGCAGCAGTCCCACGGTGAGCGCGAGCGCGGCGGTCAGCGAGCCCGTTCCGGTGCCGGACAGATCGGCACGGCGGAGCATCTCGACGCCCATGACGGCGATCACGGCGTAGACGACGAGGGCGGAGCCTCCGACGACGGCCTCGGGAATGCCGGCCAACGCCCGGGACACGGGTGTGGCCAGACCGAGGACGACGAGGAGTGCTCCGGCCCCGGCGGTCACGAACCGGCTGCGGACCCCGGTGAGCCGGCCGATGCCGATGTTCTCGGCGCTGGTGACCATGAGGGATGTGCCGAACAGCCCGCCCGCCAGGGAGACGACGGCGTCGGCGCGGGCGACGCGGGGGACATCCCGTGCGGGAGCCGGCGGCCGGCCGACGGTCTCACTGTTGAGCACGGTCTGTCCGGTGATCTCGGCCAGGGTGGTGAGACTGAACACGAGCAGCGGAAGGGCGGCCAGCAGGTCGAACCTGGGTGTCCCGAAGGGCAGGAAGGCGGGCAGCGCGAAGCCGCTGCCGGCCGCGGGAGCGAATGCTCCCAGGCCGGTGGCCACGGCCACTGCGGTGCCCGCCGCCATCCCGATGAGGACGGAGGTCTGGCGCCAGACGCCGCGCAGGAAGACGTACGCGGCGACGGTCGCCGCGACCGTGAGCCCGGCGAGCAGCACCGCGCGGGGCTCGCCCGTGCCGTCCGGGCCGGTGACGAGTCGGGCCGCCACCCGGATCATCGCGATCCCGATGAGCAGCACGGTCACCCCCATGACCAGAGGCGGGAAGAGCCGTACGACACGGGCGTACAGGGGCAGGACGGCCAGGAGCAGCGCAGCCGCCAGGAGGACGGCGCCGGCGGCGGTCGGCGCCCCGTGTTCCTGGGCGATCTGGAGGAACAGCGCCGTCGCGGCGCCGCCGGGCAGCATGACGAACGGAAGGCGGCCGCCGATCCGCCACACGCCGAGGGACTGGAGCAGGGCACCCGTTCCGCACAGCAGCAGGACGGCGCTGAGCAGCGAGGCTGTCGCGCCGGGCGGCATCTTCAGGGTGCCGGCGACGAGGAAGACGGTGGAGACCGGGGCGGCGACCATCGCCAGTACGTGCTGGGCCGACAGGGGTATCAGTCTTCGCCACGGAACCGTCGCGTCGACGGCTGCGACGGCTGCGGTGACTGCGGTGGCTTCGACGGCTTCGACGGCTTCGGTGGACGTAGACGGGGACTTGGGCCTTGGCCTGGACGCCGAGGTGGTCGTCATGCCGTCGCCTCCAGCCACGGGATGTCGGCCGCGGTGTAACGGTAGGCGCGGAAGACGGCGTTGGGCTCGGACGGGAAGAGGCCCCGGACTTCGCTCTCGCCGTAGCCGGCGAAGTGCGGGACGACGTACTCCCAGCACAGGTAGCCGTCCTTGGTCACTTCGAACAGCCGCCCCGAAGGCGAGTCGGTGACGAGCGTGTTGCCGTTCGGCAGGCGCTGCGCCGAGCCCATGAAGGGCGCGAAGAAGAACTCGCGCGCCGGGTCGTGGTACTCCCACGCGATGTCGCCGGTGGCCCGGTCGATCTCGATGACGCGGGAGTAGGGGACGTCGTGTCCGGGCCGGAAGACGCCGTTGTCGAAGACGAGCAGCCTACCGTCGTCCAGCTCGGTGGGGGCGTGTTGCTGGCTGACCGTGCCGGGACGGCTGCGCCAGAGGATCTCGCCGGTGCGACGGCTGATGACGACGACGGCCGAGACGCTGCGCAGGCTGGCCAGGATGTTGCCGTCCCGCAGTGGCGTGACGCTGTTGATCAGGGGCCAGTGCTCGCGGGAATAGCCCTCGTGCAGAGCGAAGGAGGCGCGGTCGAGGTGCTCCGACGCCTTCCAGGACCAGAGGAGTTCGCCGTTCGGGCCGACCTCCTCGATGGTGTCGGCCCAGACGACGTCGCCGTCGGCCTCGGAGCCCGGCACACCGCCCTGTACCGTCGCGGCGCCGGCCCCGGTCAGCGGTTCCAGGGCCGTGTAGAGGATGCGCCCGTCGTCGAGGTGATGGGCGTCGTGGTGCTGGAGGGGGTCACGGTGTTCCCGCAGGACGGTGCCGTCGGGTGCAGCGCGGAGCATGACGCCGCCCCGGTACTTGTGCCACATCGGGAAGAGGGCACGCTCCCCCGGAAGGACGCCGTTGTAGGCAAGGGTGCCGTCGGCGAGCAGGCGGGCGTGGCGGCCGGGGCGGTACGGGAGCTTCCAGCTGTGAACGGTACGGCCGTGGAGATCGATGAGATGGACCTCCCCGGTGCCGGTGAGCGGTGCGTAGAGGGTGTAGCCGTCGGACACGGCCGCCTCGTCCAGGGCGATGAGGCCGACGGGACGACGGCGGCGTGAGTTCTGGTCGACGGAGGGCGCAGAAGGCACGGAGGGCACGTCAGGATCCTCGCTTCAAACTTTCTTTGATGACAGCAACCGACTTTGACGGTAGAACCGTTGTGTGACGTGCGTGTGTCGGGAGTACGAAACCGTCTCCGAGTTCCCTCGTCGCGCCGCGTAAGGTGCCGTCAGGCGCTGTGGAAGGCGCCGTCGACCAGTGAGAACGGCGACTTGGGGCGGGAAAGGGCGGGACGTTCATGGAGGCTGAGCACGCGAACACCCCGCGGGTGGGGGCTGCCGTACGCCGCCGGCGCCGCGCACTGGACCTGACCCTCGCCGACGTGGCGCGGCTCAGCGGGCTCTCCTCCCCGTTCCTCAGCCAGATCGAGAACGACCGGGCTCGCCCGAGCATGCGGTCGCTGCAGCGGATCGCGGACGCCCTCGGCACCACGGCGGTGCAGCTGCTCTCGACCTCGGACGTCACCCGCACGATCGACGTGGTGCGCGCCGACGACGACAGCGGCCTCGACCGGGAGGCCCGCGTCCGGCCGGTGGTACGGGGCCGCCATCAGCTGCACGCGCTCGAGTTCGTCGGCGAGCACGAGGCGGATCGCGAGTTCCGGCACCGCAACGACGAGCTGATGTACGTGGCGGACGGCTCGGTGGAGGTGGAGGCCGACGGCCGGACGCACCGGCTGGGACGCGGGGACACGCTCCTGGTGTCCGGCGGCGTCCGGCACCGCTGGCGCACGATCGAACCGGGCTCGCGGGTCCTCGTGGTCGCGGTCGGCGATCACGTCGACGTCCTGGGGCCGTGACGGGACTCGTCCTCGCATGCGTGACGAGCGCCGAGGCCGCACGTGCCTGCCAAGCCTCGAGACCGCACGTGCGTGACAAGAGCCGAGGCCGCACGCTGGAGAACATGACCTGCCCCGGCCTCCGCCCCACGCCGATACGGGCCCACGCACGAACGGCGCACACGTCACCCGAAGGACACGTCAGCCGAAGGACACCTCAGCCGAGGGACACGTCGTCGGGTCGACGAAAGGAGCACCGCCGCCATGGGTGACCTCCTCCTGATCCGTCACGGCGAGACACAGTGGAGCGCCACCGGGCGCCACACCGGCCGTACCGATCTGCCGCTCACCCCGGACGGCGAGGCGGAGGCACGCACGCTCGCCCCGTTCTTCGAGGGCCGCTCCCTGTCTTTCGTTCTCACCAGTCCCTTGCGGCGCGCCCTGCACACGGCGGAACTCGCCGGACTGCGAGGTGCGGTGACGGACGAGGACCTGTGCGAGTGGGACTACGGCGGGTACGAGGGGCTGACCACGGCCCGTATCCACGAGACCCGGCCCGACTGGTCGCTGTGGGCCGACGGCGTGCCCCCGCACGCCGACGGGCGGCCGGGCGAGTCCGCCGAGGACGTGGGGCGACGGGCCGACCGGGTGCTGGCGCGCGTCGCGCCACTCCTCGCCACCTCGCAGGAGGACGGCGTGGTGGTCGCGCACGCGCATCTGCTGCGCGTCCTCACCGCCCGCTACCTGGGCCTGCCGGCGTCCGAGGGACGACTGTTCCTCCTCACGACGGCGACGGTCGGCCGGTTGTCCACGGAGCATGGGCTGCCGGTGGTGGCGGGCTGGAACCAGCGCCCGCTCCCCCGTGTCCGCACGTGACACGGACGACCGCTCGAGGGCGGGCGACCAGGAAGCCGGGGGTGTCCGGTTCCGTGGACCGCCGTACGGGCATCGCCCCGTAGAGCCGAAGGAGTGCCCATTCCGCCCGCTCCTCCGCCCCGACGACTGGCGGGGCGCCAGGACCAGCGATGCGATGGGGACATGCACGAGCACGAGCGCAGGCACATCACGAACCGGGACGCCGGGCACTGGGCGTCCTGGCCGCCGGTGGCCGGTGCTGCGGTCATGGCCACCGGCATCCTGTCGGTCGGTCTGAGCCTGACCGGCTTCGAGGCGGTCTCCGTCGTGGCACTGTGGCTGGCCACGGCGCTGTGGCTGCTGCTGGCGTGCGGCTTCACGGCGCTGCTCCTGGAGGACCGGCGCCGCTGGGAGGTGACCGCCGACACCCCTCCGGCACTCACTGCGGTTGCTGCCACGACGGTGCTCGGCGTCCGGTTCGAACTCCTCGGCCTCACTCCGGTGGCCGTGTCGCTCCTGGTCGTCGCCGCGGTGGTGTGGCCCTTGATGTTGATCGCCGTCCTCCGGCACCTGCCCCGGCGGGCGCCGGGCGCCGTGTTCCTGATCTGTGTGGCCACCCAAGGGCTCGCGGTCCTGGCTGCCGTCCTCGCGCCGGAGACCGGAGACTGGCTCGCTCGGGTGGCTCTCGGCCTGTTCCTGCTGGGACTCGCCCTGTACGTCGACGCCCTGGCCCGCTTCGACGTACGCCAGGTGGTGACGGGCGCGGGCGACCACTGGATCGCGGGCGGGGCCCTGGCGATCTCGGCGCTCGCCGGATCGAAGCTCCTCGCCTCGGGCGCCTGGTCGGGCGGCGCGGCCACGATGCTGCGGACCACCACGCTCGTCCTGCTGGCGCTCGATCTGGCCTGGTACGCGGTCCTGCTGTGCGGCGAGTTCGCCCGCCCGCGCCTCGGCTACGACGTCCGCCGCTGGGCGACGGTCTTCCCGCTCGGCATGACGGCAGTGGCCTCCTTGTCGGTCTCGGCAGCCGCCGGAGTCGGGTGGCTGGAAACCCTGGGCAGGGTGCTGCTGTGGATCGCCGTCGCCGTATGGCTTCCGACCGCGTACGGCTTCGCCCACTCGCTCAGGGGAAACGCCCGCGACCGCACGTCCCCCACGGCGAGCAACTCCCGACTGCGCAGGGCGCGCCGGTGACAGTGAGGGTGACGGCAACAGCGAAGGCACCGGCGACTGCGGACCGCATACGGATCGTGAGGCCTTTGGCAGTCCATGGCAGGCTCATGCCGCATGATCGATGAATTCGCGAAGGACAACCTGCACGGCAGACTGCGGCGGGACCGCGAGGCGCTGCTCTGGAAGCTCGACGGCTTGTCCGAATACGACGCCCGCCGACCTCTGACAGCGACCGGCACCAACCTCCTCGGCCTCGTCAAACACGTGGCCACCGTCGAGGCCAGGTACTTCGGCGAGGTCTTCGACCGCCCTTCCCCGGAACCGCTGCCCCGGTGGCAGGACTCCGACGGCAGCGATCTGTGGGCGGCCGAGGACGAGACCCGCGATCAGATCATCGCGTTCTACCGGCGCACGGGGGAACACTCGGACGCGACGATCGACGAGCTTCCCCTCGACGCCCCCGGCCACGTGCCGTGGTGGCCGGAGCCTCATGCCGACACGAACCTGTTCGCCATCATGGTCCATGTCCTCGGCGAGACCGTCCGGCACACCGGGCACGCCGACGTCCTGCGCGAGGGCCTCGACGGCCGGACCGGGCTGCGCGCCGAACACGAGAAGCAGATCGACGAGGAAGCCCGTGCGGCGTACCGCACGAAGATCGAACAGGCCGCCGCCAGGTCGTCCGCACCGATCAAGGGTCTCTGACGGCTTCAAGCTGATCGACGCGGACTTCGCGGGGTATGCAGGCGATGAACGGATGCTGGTACTGCGGGAGTTCGACAGTACGAGGTGGGACCTCCGCACCGCGGATGCTGCGGTGGTCGGTGAGATCCGCCGGCACTTCCCGGACGCGGTGCCGACTCCTGAGGACGTTCTGGGCTCGCACTTCCTCGCCTTCCGCCGTGACACGGTTCGCGACGAGCACGCCCTGGCCGTCGGGTCGCACGACCGGACGGCCAGGGCGGGGCGTTTCAGGGAGGGGCGGAGGGCGGGCCACGCGGAGGCGGGCGCGCCGGCACCGACCGCGCAGGACGACTGCTTCCGGTTCAGGGCCTTCGTCGAGCCCCCCTCTTTCCTCCCTGACGCGGCTGCCGCCTCCTTGTCGTGCCCAGGGCCGTCCTGTCCGTTCTCACGAGGTGAGGCGTCGATCAGGCGAAGGGTGCACACTGGTCCTGGAGCCCCGCGGGCTCCCGTTTCTGGCCCCTCCGAGAGACACCTCATGCCCTACGAGACGTCCGAGGAACACGTATCGGGAACGCCGGCCACGGCGTCGTTCCCGGCCGTATCCCGTGATGACGCCCGGTCCGAGCCTCCGGTTCGGCCCTGTCATCGGCAAGGCTCACCTGCACGAACTGCCGACCCGCTCCGCGCTCGGTCCGAGCGTCGTGGGACGTGGCGAATTCTGGAGCGCTGAGGAGTTCCGGGACGAACCATCCGGGCGGCGCGAGGAGGACACATGGCAACGTCACAGGGCTCCGAACCCCGTGCCGCACCGGAGGACAGGGCCGGCGGGGCGCCGCCCGCTCCCGCGGTCGACCCGGCGGACCAGCTGGCGCGTCTCGGCCGTTCATGGGTATGGCTCCTCGGCGCCGCGATGGCGACGCTCATCCCGGGCATCCTGGCGCTCGTGTGGCCGGATGTCACCCTGCACGTCCTGGGCGTGCTCATCGGGGTGTACTTGTTGCTGACCGGCGCCTTCAGGTTCGTGGCCGTGTTCGGGAGCAGCAGCGACCGCCTGCCCAGCCTGATCGTGTCCGTCCTGTGCGTCCTGGGCGGGGTGCTGTGTCTGAGGAACCCGCTCCAGACGATCGCCGCGCTCTCGCTGATCATCGGCGCCGTCTGGCTGGTGTCCGGCATCATGACGCTCTACACGGCCATCGCCATGAAGAACATGCCGCACCGCGGCATCGTCATGGCCGTCGCGGCCCTCGGCATCGTCGCGGGCATCGTCGTGCTGGCGCTGCCGACGGAGTCCGCCCGGGCCCTGACCAGGCTGCTCGGACTGTGGCTCGTCCTCCTCGGCCTGGCCGAGACGGCCGTCGCGCTGGCGTGGCGGTCGGCACTGCGCAGGGCCGGCGTCACGGGCAGCGAATCGTCGGGGCCGGCGCTCTGACAACCCCGGGGCCGAGACGCAGCCTCACGCCCGAGCCTTCGGAGTGGGGCTCTCTCACCCGCCACGCGGAGGGCCCGAGGTACGCCACGGCATGCCGGGCGGCCGCGGAAACGGAGGAATCATGTACCTCGCCTACGACTACCCGCTGCTCAACGTCTTCTGGACCATGCTCTGGTTCTTCCTCTGGGTCCTGTGGTTCATCCTGCTGTTCCGGATCATCACCGACATCTTCCGCGACAAGGACATGAACGGATGGGCCAAAGCGGGTTGGCTCGTCTTCGTCATCCTGCTGCCCTTCCTCGGTGTCCTCGTGTACGTGATCGCCCGAGGCAAGCACATGGGGCGCCGTGAGATCGCCCAGGCCCGTGACCAGCAGCGAGAATTCGACGCCTACATTCGCGAGACCGCGGCCGGTGCCGGCCGGCCCAGCAGCGCCGACGAGCTGGCCAGGCTCGCCGAACTCCGCGACCGCGGACACATCACCGACGAGGAGTTCGGCCGGGCGAAGGCGCTGGTCCTGACCGACGACCGGCCTGCCGCGAGCCCTGCATCCGGCGCTCCTCCCACCCCCGACGTTCCCCCCACTCCTGAGGTGCCTCCCACCACTGACGTGCCTCCCACTCCCGGGCGCTGACCGCGCCCGACGATTCGACCGAGAAGCGAGGGATCGCGATGGCATCCACGCACACCACACGGGCGGCAGACACCACGAAACAGGCCTGGGCCGGCGGACTCACCGTCTTCGCCGCCGTCATGCTCGGGATCACCGGTCTCGTCGGGGTCTTCCGCGGCATCATGGCGATCGCGGAGGACGAAGTCTTCCTCAACACGCCCAACTACGTCTTCAAGTTCGACCTGACGTCATGGGGCTGGATACACCTGGTCCTCGGCATCATCGCGATCCTCGTGAGCTTCGGGCTGTACCGGACGTCCACGTGGGCACGCGTGGCCGGCGTGGGCATCGCCGCGCTCGTCATCATCGCCAACTTCCTCTCCCTTCCCTACTATCCGGCCTGGTCGATCCTGATGGTCGCCATGTCGGGGTTCGTCATCTGGGCGCTGTGCGCAGTGAAGCGCGAGGAGATCCTCTGACGTAGGGCAGCGCTGTCACCCTCCTCACCCGTCCTCATCCGTCCTCATCCGCGTCCGCGGGTGGGGACGGCCCGGGTACCGGTCAGGGTGAAGGGGCGGGGACGGGAGGCGAGGGTGGGGGCCGGTGGGCGGTGCCGAGCCGGTCGAGTTCCTCCGTAGCACTCCTTTCGATGACGGCCGCCAGGTCCTTTGCCTCCTCCGCGCCGCCGGAGGTCCGCTCGCTCGCGCAGAGTGTCCGGGACTGTGCGAAGTGGGCGCGGAGGCTGTCGGTGAGGATCCGTTCGAATTCCTTGCCCGTCGCCCTCTTCGCTCTGGTGAGGGTGTCGAGGCCGACCATGCCCGGCATGTCGTGTCCCTCGTGGGGGCGGGTGTCGGGGATCCCCGAGAGGTCGAGGAGTGCGCGCAGGCTCACCTGTTCCTCCTCCAGTCGTGCTCCGGCCCGGGCCGCGAGGTCCACCAGGGCGGGATCTGCCGTGCGTGAGGGTGCCAGGCCGGTCAGGAGGAGGGCCCGCTCGCTCATGGGAATCATCAGTTGGATCCATGCGGTGTCGGTGGCGTTGAAAGCCGTTGCCCGCGGCGGACCGGTCACCGGCTGCGTGGTGCAGCCGGTGACCAGGAGCGCCGCGAGCAGGGCCCACGCCGTCCGCAGGGTCAGAAGGTGCCGGCGGAGTTGCACTTGGCGCTCTGCACGATGCAGTCCTTCACCCGGTGTCCCAGTGCCGCGTTGTCCCAGGCGTTGAAGAAGTCGCCGTGGATGGACGACGCCATGCCGGAGGACAGGGAGAGGCCGGTGGCGCTTCCGGAGGTCGGGTAGCCGATGACGAAGGAGACGGACGGGATGGCGACGGGGTAGTCGCCGCTGCACGTGCCGTTGTGGGCGAAGGCGACGTGCGACTTGTGATCGGGGCTGTCGAGGTGCTTGCCGTCCCAGCAGTCGGGAAAGAGCAGCTGGTGGACGAGCTTGGCGGTCGGCGCGCAGATCGGCCAGTTGCCGTCGGCGCTGCGTCCGATCTCGCCGCCCTCTCCGGCGCAGAAGAACTGGTTGGCCGAGCCCGCCGGAGTGGGCACCTGGGACTTGGCGTTGCCGGCGATCATGCGGAAGCCCTGGGGGAAGGGAACCGTGGCCGAGGGGTCGGGCAGCCTCGAACCGTAGTAGACGATCATGCCGTCGCTCTCGATGGCCCTGCCGTCCTGGTACAGGGTGGGGATCCAGTACGCGGAGAGGTCCTTGGCGGGGGTGCAGCTCGTGCCCGCGTTGGCCAGCAGGCTCTGGGGCGTGGTGAAGGCGTCGGTGCTCTTGTTCCCGAAGAAGCTGTGCATGTGGGACGCACCCGGCAGGCCGGGGGCGACGATGGGGTCGTCCGGCTTGGAGTGACTGTAGGTACAGGTCGCGTTGAACTCCGGTACGCGGACCGTGCCGCCGGGCACGGCGGACGGTGTCATCGCCCGGAACTGTGCCAGTTGGGTGTTCCACGCGGCCTGGTCGATGCCGACCCATCCGGGCGCGGTGCCGCCACTGCCGCTGCCGTTGTCGAACGAGAACCAGTTGATGTTGACGAAGTCGCCGGGTGTGGCGCTGCGGATGACGGCGAACAGCGTCTGCGGTCCGGTGGGGTGGGTGGTGATGCCGGCGGTCCGGGTCGCCCAGTTCTGCCAGCCACCGGTCGGGGAGACCGGGAACGTGGCGAGCAGCGGGCCGGTGAGCGATCCGGTGCGCAGTTCCACGGTTCCGGGGCCACCTGCGGCGGAGGCGATGCGGGCGGAGGCCGTCAGGGGGCCGGCGGCACCGAGGTCGATGTTGTCGAAGCGCAGCCAGTCGCCGTCGGCGAGGTAGGCGACGTTCTGCCCACCGTCGGTGTCCGCGGTCGCTTCGACGCCCGCGCCGGATTGCGCGGCGTGGGACTCGGCCTGGACGACTACGGCGGCGGCCCACGCGGTCTGGGCGGTGAGTGTGACGCTGAGCGCGGCGGCCAGGACGACGGCCAGTGCACCCGCTAACAGGGTGTAGAGGTGGGCGGATCGTCTGTTCATGTGTCTGTTCCTCTGGTGTGAGGGGATGGGTGGAGAGAGGAAGGGGAGGGAGGAGGGGCCTCAGACGCCGGGCGCCGGAGGCCAGATGCCGGGGCCGAGGCCGGGGCGGGGGCAGGGGCGAGGCCCCGGGCCCGAAGTCCCCCGGGCCTCAGGCGTCGTTACTGGTAGACGCGCACGTAGTCGACGAGCATCTTCGCGGGGAACGGTGTGGTGGTGTCGGTGGGGCCGGGCCAGTCGCCGCCGACCGCGAGGTTGAGGATCATGTAGTGGGGGTGGTCGAAGATCCAGGGCCCGCGGGTCGTCTCCACCTGCTCCTTGTCGAGGGTGAAGACCGTTCGGCCGTCGAGGCTGTAGACGATGCCCTTGCTCGTCCAGTCGGCGGCCCAGGTGTGGAAGTCGTCGGAGAAGTCGGCGTCCTGGGGCAGTCTGTAGGGCGAGCCGATGCCGCCGCCCCCGTTGTAGGCGGGCGCGTGGACGGTGGAGTACGCGGTCTTCACGTCCTTTCCGAGGACCTCCACGATGTCGATCTCGCCGTTGTACGGCCATGGCCTGCCGCTGAGGAAGTCGGCGCCCATCATCCAGAAGGCGGGCCAGAGCCCGTTGCCCTTGGGGACCTTGATGCGTGCCTCGACCCGTCCGTAGGTGAACTGGAAGGTGGAGCCCGTGTTCATGCGGGCCGAGGTGTACTGGCAGGTGGTGCTGCCGGTCAGCGGGTCGGGCGGGCATCCCTTGCCGGGCGTTGCCTGCTTGCGGGCCTCCATGACGAGATGGCCCGCTCCGTCGAGTGCGGCGTTGTCGTGGTCGGTGTAGTACTGCAGTTCGCCGTTCTGGCCGGTACCCGGGTCGGCCTTCCACTTGGCCGGGTCGGGCTTGCCGCCGGCGGCGCCGTCGAACTCGTCGCTCCAGATCAGTCGCGGCGGTACCGACGGGTCGGGCGGCAGCGGCGGGGCCGGGTTCGGGGCGCCGCCGGTGCCGTACACCTGGAACTCCCACAGCGAGTAGCCGTAGGCGGTGGCGCGTTCCGTGCCGTACAACCGAACGTGCCGGCCGGTGCCGGCGACCTGGAGGGTCTGCTTGAGACCTGTTCCGGTCGTGGTCGAGTAGATCGGTGTCCAGTCGGTGCCGTTGGGTGAGACCTGGATCTGGAAGGACCGGGCGTAGGCCGGGTCCCACTGGAGGACGATCTTGTTGATCTGTGCGGTGGCCCCGAGGTCGACGGAGATCCAGGCGGGGTCCGTCCAGCCGGTGGTGGAGCTGGTCGCCCAGCGGGAGGCCGGGTCGCGGTCGAAGGCGCGGGCCGGGGTGCACTCCCAGCAGTTCTGGTCGCTCTGGGAGGTGGATGCCGCGCCCGGCCGGCCGTAGGAGAGCAGCGTGTCCCCGCCGGCGTCGCCCCCGGTGGTGGTGCGGACGGCGAGGGTCCAGAGGGAGTAGCCGTAGGCGGTGGCGCGCTGGGTCGCGTACAGGCGGACGAAACGCCCGGTGCCGGACACGGTGATGCTCTGACTGCCGCCGGTGCCCTGCGTCGTCTCGTGAACGGTGGTCCAGGTGGTGGCGTCGTCCGACACCTGGATCCGGAAGGCCTTGGCGTACGCGGCCTCCCAGTCGAGTGTCAGGCCGCAGACCTGCTTCGTGGTGCCGAGGTCGACCTGGAGCCACTGGGTATCGGCGAATCCGCTGGACCAGCGCGTCGCGGGGTCCCCGTCGACAGTGTTCGGGGCGGCGAACGCCCCCTCGGTGCTGGAGGCGGTGACGGACTTGCCGCGCGCGGCGTCGGTGGTGCCGCAGGCGCCGGCGTCCGTGGAGCCGTGGACCTGGAACTCCCACAGCGAGTAGCCGTAGGCGGTGGCGCGCTGGGTCGCGTACAGGCGGACGAAACGCCCGGTGCCGGACACGGTGATGCTCTGGCTGCCGCCGGTGCCCTGCGTCGTCTCGTGAACGGTGGTCCAGGTGGTGGCGTCGCTCGACACCTGGATCCGGAAGGCCTTGGCGTACGCGGCCTCCCAGTCGAGGCTGATCCGGCCGATCGTCGCGGTGGCGCCGAGGTCGACCTGGATCCACTGGGCATCGGCGAATCCGCTGGACCAGCGCGTCGCGGGGTCCCCGTCGACGGCGTTCTGAGCGGCGAACGCCCCCTCGGTACCGGAGGCGGTGACGGACTTGCCCTGCGACAGCAGGGCTTCCGCGGCGCGGGCCTGAGCGGGTGCGGCGGGACGTGCGGCTACGGCCGAGGCGGCCTGGACGGCGGTTCTGGCGGATACGGCCGGAGTGGCCGGTACTGCGGTGAAGCTGAGCAGGGTGGCCACGACGGCGACGAGTAGACCGAGGCGGCGAAGCAGCGGACGCACGGCGTCTCCTCAGATAGGGAAAGGCGAGGGAGCGCTCCCTGAGGGGTGAGAATGGGCCGGTCCACATCGACTGTCAAGGCCTTGGTTCACTTGATGGAAACGCCATGGACTCTCCAACGTCCTTTCGTGGAGCGGTTTCTCACGGTCCGTAGGAGAACGGCACGGAGGGCTCTGCCAGGGCAGAGGGGCGGTGCAGTCGAGGGCGTGCGGGAGCCGGGGCGCTCGGGCGACCGTCGCCGATGGTGCCGTTGACATGGGTGGCGGCGGGGCGGCATCCTCGCCGGAGAACGCTCCCTGAGCGGCTCGGGCGTCGTCGATCGAAACGGACCGGGATGAAACGACCCACGCTGGAAGTGGTCGCCGCTCGCGCGGGTGTGTCCAAGTCGAGTGTCTCCAGGGTCGTCAACGGTGAGAAGACCGTCGCCCCCCAGATCCGTGAAGTCGTGATGCAGGCCGTGCGCGAACTGGGCTACGTGCCCAACGCAGCCGCCCGCAACCTCGTCACCCGCCGGACGGACGCGGTGGCCGTGGTCGTCTCCGATCCGCCCCAGGGGGTGGTCTCCGACGACCCCCTTTTCTCCACCGTCGTACGTGCCGTGAGCAGGGAACTGGAGGCGGCGGGCAAGCAGGTCGTGCTCATGCTCGCGGAATCCGACCGCAGCCGGGCCCGGGTGGAGCAGTACGTGGCCGGCAGGCACGTGGACGGTGTCATGCTCGTCGCGCTGCACGGGACGGACCCGCTACCGGCGGCCCTGGCCAGGACAGGCCTGCCGATCGCCTCCTTCAACCGCACGTCCGCAGCCCGGATTCCCTACGCCAGCCTCGACAACATCGGCGGCGCCTCGCTCGCCGTACGACATCTCCTGGAACGGGGACACCGCAGGATCGCCGCCATCACCGGGCCGCTGGACCTGTTCGAGGCGCGCGAGCGGCTCGACGGCTACCGCGAGGCGCTGCGCGACACCGGCCGCCGGTCGATCGTCGGGCTGGGCGACTTCACCCGCGCGTCGGGCGCCCAGGCGATGCGGCAGCTCCTGGAGGACGACCCCGCGCTGGACGCGGTGTTCGCGAGCAACGACCTCATGGCCATCGGAGCTCTGCGGACCCTGCGTCAGGCGGGGCGCCGCGTCCCCGAGGACGTGGCCGTCGTCGGCTTCGACGACATCGAGGCCGCCGCGTACACCACGCCGGCCCTCACGTCCGTACGCAGCCCCATGGCCGACCAGGCCATCGCCACCGTTCACCTGCTCCTGGGTCTCATCGAGGGCGGCCCCGGAGATCCGGTCGTCATCCCGAACGAACTGGTGGTCCGCGAGTCGACCTGACCGGGGCGGTTCGTGCGCCGGTCTCACCCGTCGAGAACGGGCCGGTCTCACCCGTCGAGAACCCGAGGATCCCTGCGCCGCTCCCATCATCCGACGATCGGTCCGGTCGGCGGAAGGAACACTCGCCTGGGTGACTGTGGGGTGGGTGAGGACCGGTCCATGATCATCGGTATGAGTGCCTCTCTGATCCGCCGCGCCTGCGCCGCGGCCCTGCTCGTCACGTCCACCCTCGTCCCCGCCGTGGCCGCCGCACCCCAACCCGGCGCGCCCGCGCCGGAGTCGAAGCGCGCGCTGCAGGCCCGCCTACTCGGCGAGAAGACCGTCCCGCACAAGCTCGACTTCCAGGGGACGACGGTCGGTGGCCTCTCCGGCATCGACCGCGACCGGTGCACCGGCGAGTACGTCCTCATCAGCGACGACCGCTCCTTCCTCCAGCCCGCGCGGTTCTACACCGCGAAGCTCGACATCGACGCCACCGGCGTCCACGCCGTCGACTTCACCTCGACCCGCCCCCTCCTCCAGCCGGACGGCTCGGTGTACCCGTCCCCCGCCCTCGGTGACGGCAAGGCGATCGACCCGGAGGAGATCCGCGTCGACCCGCGCGCCTGCCGCTACTGGTGGGGTCAGGAGGGCGACCGGCCCGCCGTCGCGGGCCCGCCGGTGATCCAGCCGTCGATCGAGATCTCCGACCCCGACGGCACCCACCACGGCCGCCTGCGGCTGCCGGAGAACTACATGATCAACGCCGAGCGCGGGCCGCGCCGTAACCAGGCCGTGGAGGCGCTCACCTTCGGCGCCCGCGGCTCCGTCGTGACCAGCGCGATCGAGGGGCCGCTGCTCCAGGACGGCCCGGTGCCGGACCTGACGCACGGGGCGCTCGTCCGCGTGACGCGGCAGACCCGCGGCGGCCGGGTGCTCGGACAGTTCGCGTACCCCATCGAGAAGATCTTCGCCGAGTCCGACCCGACCAGCCCGTGGGGCCCCGACACCGGCGTACCGTCCCTCCTCGCCTTCCCGAACGACCCCGAGCGCTACCTCGTACTCGAACGCACCTGGGTCGCCGGCTCCGGGTACAAGATCCGTCTGTACGACACCACCACGCGGGGCGCCACCGACGTGCGGGCGGTGGACTCCCTGGCCGGGCAGCCCGTCGTGGCGATGCGGAAGAAGCTCGTCGCCGACTTCCACACGCTCGGCCTGTCCACCGTCGACAACACCGAGGGCATGACCTGGGGCCCCACGCTGCCGTCCGGTGAGCGATCGCTGATCCTCGTCAGCGACGACAACTTCGACAAGGAAGCGGTCACGCAGATCGTGGCGCTCGCGCTGCGCTGAACCTGTGCCGCCTTCCGGGCATCCGGGTGAGGTGGGGGGCGGCGGCCGACAACACCCGGTGGTGGGCGGTCAGTCGGCCTCCCGAGGGGGCTCGACGAAGTCGTCCCCCCGGTCCCCCGGTTCCCCGGTCCGGCGGTCCCGAGGTCCCGAGGTCCCGAGGTCCCGAGGTCCCGAGGTCCCGAGGTCCCGAGGTCCCGAAGCCAGTCTCGTGGCGCGGAACCCCGGGACCGCGGCACGAGCGCCGACCGTGCCGGTTGCACCGCCTTCGGCGGCGGGAGTCCGTGTCGGTGTCTGCGTCCAAGCAGACGCGAAGAGCCGGCGGTGTGGCGGCTCCCCGGGCGCTGCCGCATGGGCGGACCGGTCAGGCGCCCTCGTCGAAACGGCCTGCCTCCACCTGGAGGGCGAGGGACTGCAGAACCTCGGCGGAGGAGACGTCGGTCCGCCCCTCGTCGTGCACCACGGCCAGACTGGTGAAGGCCAGAGTGAAGCCGGAGACCATCGTGTACAGCGCGGGACCGAGCGCCGTGGCAAGGAGGTGGGCGACGTCCTGCGGAGCGGCGTCGGCCGGCACGCTGATGTGGGGCAGCATCTCGTTCAGCATCTGCGTGACCACCCGCGGCTCGATCTCGGAGGCGGCCTCGAAGGCCTCCTCGCCCTCCCTCTCGTCCTCCACGGCCCGGCGGATCTCCTGAGCCTCCGTCAGGATGCCGATCACTCGCTTCAGAACCTCAGCTCGCTCCATCCACGGAGCCTATCCCCACGTCGGCATGACCGGCAGTGCGGCAAGTCAGGGGATGGCGGGGCCGCTCGGCGCGAGCCGCCAGCTCCCGTCGTCCACCGCGTACACCGTCAGCGGCCGGTTGACCGTGTCGCCGTTCCGGTCGAAGGCGACTCGGCCCGTGACGCCTTCGAAGGACACACCGGCGACTGTCTGCGCCAGCTTCGCCCTGGCGTCGTCCGGGAGAGCGCCGTCGTTGACCGTCACGAGCGACTTCACCGCCTCGATGAGGGCCCAGGTCGCGTCGTAGGCGTAGGGGCCGTACCAGCCCGGCGGCTCGGTGTAGTTCGCCTTCCGATACCGGGCGAGGTACTCCCGCCCGGCCTCGGACTGCTCCGCGGGTACGCCGATCTGGGTCGCGAGGTCACCCTCGGCCTGCGGGTTGTCCGTGAGGTACTGCTGGTCGAAAATACCGTCGCCGCCCATCAGGGGAACGTTCACCCCCGCCTGTTTGAGCTGCTGCGACAAGGGCGCGGCAGTGTCGTAGAAGCCGCCGAAGTAGACGGCGTCGGCACCGGAGGACCGCACTCTGACGGCAAGGCCCGCGAAGGCGCGTTCGCCGGGGTCGACCTGCTCGGTGCCGACGACGGTCCCGCCGAGTTCGGTGAACTCGGCGGTGACACCGGCGGTGAGTGCGGTGCCGTGAGCGCTCGCGTCGTCGATCACGTAGAGCTTGGTCTTCTTCGCCCCGTGCAGGTATCGGGCGCCGAACGGCCCCTGGTCGACATCCGTGGCGATGGTGCGGAAGTAGGTGGAGTAGGGACGGGCCTTGTGACCCGCGAGCCATTCGGGGCCCAGGGTCAGGGTGGGGTCGGTGTTGCCAGGGGACACGTTGACCACGTCCGCCCGCGCGAGCGGTGGCACCAGCGTGCGGGCGACGGCGGAGTTGAGCGGACCGACGACCCCCAGGACCTTCTCGTCGGCAACGAACTGACCGGCGTTGGAAGCGCCCTTGGCGGGATCGGCCGCGTCGTCCAGGGCCCTGACCTCGAACTTCACGCCGGGGACGTGCCCGGACTCGTTGGCGGTCCTGGCCGCCAGGTCGGCGGAGTTCTTGATGCCGGCACCCATCGAGGAGAGACCGCCGCTCAGCGGTGCGTCCACACCGATCACCACGGTGACGGAGGGGTTCCCCGCTCCGCTGCCGGCCGCGCCGCGACGAGCGGCGTCGTCTTCACGATTGAGGGCCCAGGTCAGGAGGGAGCCCGAGGCCAGCACCGCGAGCGCGGTGCCCAGGACCGCGGAACGCCGGGTGAGGCCACGCCGCTGGGCCGACGCCGGCCGCCGGTGCTCGGAGTCGGCCGTCGCATCGAGCGTCACCGGGTTCTCGTCCTGGGGTACGGGAACGGGCGGGGTGGTCGGGCGGGGTGGCACGGGGCCGCGCGGAGTGCCGGCGGACCCGGAGTCCAGGACCGTGGGCGTGGGCGTGGGGGTGGGGGTGGGCGTGGGCGTGGGGGGCGTGTGTTCGGGTCCGGGGGTGCGTCCCCGCGCCGGTCCGTGCTCGGCCGATACGTCGGGAGCGACCAGGGACTGCAGCACCGACGCAAGCATCTCGGCCGCTTCCGAGGCGCCCACGCGCTGAGCCGGGTCCTTGGTGAGGAGCGCGTCCAGCACCGGGGTCAGCGGGCCGGCATGCACCGGCGCCGGGTGCGGGCTGGTGAACACCCGCACGGCGAGGGCATGGAGCCCGTCCGCCTCGAACGGCGGGCGCCCTTCGACCGCGTGGTACAGGGTCGCGCCGAGCGCCCACAGATCGTTGGCCGGAGTCGGGCGCTTGCCGTCCAGCTGCTCCGGCGGCATGTACTGCGGGGTGCCGATCACGATTCCGCTGTGACTCAGCTTGGTCGTGGCGTCGGCGAGGTGGGCGATGCCGAAGTCGGTGAGGACGACACGGTCCTTGGTCAGCAGCACGTTGTCCGGCTTGATGTCGCGATGGACGATGCGCGCCCGGTGCGCCTCGGCCAACGCGTCGAGCATGGCGGCGCCGATCTCGGCCACCCGTCGTACGGGCAACCGGCCGTGGCTGCGGATCGCGGCGGCCAGGGACTGCCCACGGATCAGCTCCATGACGATGACGGGAGCTCCGTGATGCTCCACGACGTCGTGGACCGTGATGACCCCGGGGTGGCTGAGAGTGACCGCTGCGCGGGCCTCGCCGGTGAACCGCCGGAGCAGCACGGCACGGTCGTCGTCGTCCATGCCCGGTGGGAACAGGATCTCCTTGACGGCGACCTCGCGCCCGAAGAGCTGCTGGTCGAGGCCGCGCCACACCCGGCCCATGCCGCCCTGGCCGATGCGTTCGACCAGCTGGTAGCGGCCGGCGATGAGTGGGGCATTGTGCTCGGTCACGCGCACACTCTAGGTCTTGCTGGGCCGATCAGGTGACGGAACCACGGCTTGAACACGTCTTCGGTGAGCGGACGAACGAGGCATCCCTAGGCCAGGACGGGCAGTGATGCCAGCCCGCGGACGAGTCGGGTGCGGCGCCATTCCAGCTGGTCCGCCGGGACGGCAAGGCGGATGCCGGAGAAGCGGGTCAGCAGGGCTCGCAGGGCGATCTCCGCCTCTGCCTTCGCCAGGGGCGCGCCGACGCAGCGGTGGATGCCGTGGCCGAAGGCGAGATGGGCCGTCGCGTTCCGGTCCAGGTCCAGTTCGTCCGGCGACGGGAACCGCGCCGGGTCTCGGTTGGCTGCTCCCAGTGCGATCAGGACCGGGACTCCGGCCGGGATGTCGGTACCGCCGAGCGTGACGGCCTCCGTGGTGAACCGGAACGTGGCCGTACTCACTGCCGAGTCGAAGCGGAGCAGTTCATCGAGTGCGGCGGGGATGTCGTCGGGTTTCGCCCGAAGGCGCTCCAGCGCGGCCGGGTGCCGGAGCAGTGCCAGAAGCGCGTTTCCGAGGGCGTTGGTGGTCGTCTCGTGGCCGGCCACGAGCAGGAGCACGGCAAGGGAGACGAGCTCCGCCTCACTCAGGTGATCGTCTCCGTCCCGAGCGGTGATGAGCCGGTCGAGGAGAGAACTGCCGGGATCCCGGCGCTTGGTCGCGATGAGGCCTGTCATGTAGTCGGCCATGGCGTGCGAGGCGGCGTCGGTGACGTCAGGCACGCCCGCCGCGAAGAGCTGCGCCGACCAGCGCTGGACATTGGGCCGGTCCGCCTGGGGGACCCCGAGCAGTTCGCAGATCACGATGACCGGCAGTGGCACCGCAAGGCCGGCCACGAAGTCGAACGTCCCGCCGGCGGGCCACTGGTCCAGCAGCTCGTCGGTGACGCGGGCGATGAACGGGCGCAGTCGCGCGACCGCCCCGGTGGTGAACGCCTTGGTCACGAGTCTGCGCTGCCGGGTGTGCTGGGGCGGATCGCAGGCCAGCATCGTGTGGGCGACTGCGGGGTGCAGGCGGCGCCGTGACTCCCTGCCCGCGAAGAACGCGGCCGTGTCCTTCGAGAGGCGGGCGTCGCCGAGGGCTTCCCGGGCTTCCGCGTAGCCGGTGACCAGGTGGTCGCGGCGGCCGCCGGAGCCGGCTACGGGCAGCACCGGGGATATGGAACGCAGAGCCGAGTAGGCCGGATAGGGGTCCTGGAGGAAGCGGGGGTCCTGAGTCGGGTCGGTCATGTCCTCAGGCTCCAACGGGCTCCGGGCGGACGTGTACTGCGACACGCCCGACCCGGCCGGCGATCGGAGCCGGCCGGGGCGTGTCCTCCGCATCACGCCGGGCTCGCCCGGCGGGGCACGTCGGGCGAGCACCGGCCGTGTCCCGCCGGTCCGCCACCGCCTCAGGTGGCGGGCAGCGCGGCGCCCGTCGGCGCCGTCAGATCGGCCGTGGCCTGGCGGGTCCGGAACGGACTGCGCCAGTCGCCGGTGCCCCGGTACAGCCACACGCCGCTCTTCGCGCCGAGGCCGAGCAGGTCCGCGCGCCCGTCACCGTCCGCGTCCCCCACGCCGACGAGGTGCGTGTACGCCTGCCAGCCTGCGCCGATCCACTGGCGTCCGGCGAACGTGCCGTCGCCGCGTCCCAGGTACAGCCACAGGACGCCGTCCTTGTCGCGGGCGACCACATCGCCGAACGACGCGCCGCCGAGGTCTCCGGCGACCGTGAGGTCGTTGTAGATCCCCCATCCGCCGCCGACCTTCACACGGGAGGCGAAGGGCGCCCGGGTGTTGCCGGTGCCCTTGTACAGCCAGAGCACGCCGGCCCGGTCGGTGGCGAGCAGGTCCGGCCGGCCGTCGCCGCTGAGGTCGGTGCCGCCCGCGAGCCGCTCGTACGTCTGCCAGCCCGAGCCGACCCGGATCCGGCCGGCGAAGCCGCCCCGGCCGTCACCCTGGTACAGCCACAGGACGCCCGCCCGGTCGCGGGCGACGACGTCGGCGACGGCGCTGCCGGACACGTTCCCGACGGTCTCGATCCGGTCGTAGACCTGCCAGCCTGCGCCGACCAGGGCCTTCTCCGCGCCTGCCTCCAGCTGCTCCGGTCGGTTCCAGCGCCTGGCGTAGAAGGTGTCGGAGCGCCACAGCCTGCCGGAGGCGTCGGCTGCGAGCAGATCGGGGGATCCGTTGTCGTCGAAGTCGTGCGGGTGGGTCGACCGGACCACGGTGAACGAGCCCTTGGCGACGGCGGCGGGGCCGATGCCGTTGAGGGGCTCGGCCACGACCTCCCAGGTGTAGGCGCCGTTCGGGGCGGCCTCCCCCTGGTAGCCGAGGTCACCCGTCCAGTCGAAGGTCAGGTTCGGCAGGTACGGGTAGTACTCGGTCGCGGTCCGGGTCTTGCCGGTGCGCTGGTGCCGCAGGGTGGCCCGGATCTCCACGGCCTCCCGTGAGACGTCCCAACGGAGGCGCACGGTCCCGTCGTTCTGGTCCAGGTCGATGACGGGCGGGACCTGGTGCCCGGTGATCCCGACGGTGATCGGCTCGCCGTTGGCGGCCACCTGGGTCGCGACCGGCCGGCCGGCCGCGTTGGTCGTGATCTTGAAGACGCCCTGGCCCGCGGCGACGGTGCCGCCACTCGCGTACAGCGCGTCGGGGGCCCCGGCGGCCGACGTGAGGTGGTCGATGAGCTTGACCCGCTCGCCGGTGACGGGGTGGTAGGCGGTGAGTCCGTGCAGCGGGTTCGGGGAGGACCTTTCGAGCTCGGACGCCTCGCCGTAGACCACCCAGGCGCCGACGAGGCCCAGATGGGGCTCGTGCGTGGCGCCGTCCGGGAGCGGGAGCTGCTTGACCTTGCCGGTGGCGCGGTCGAGCAGGAAGAGCGTCGCGGTCTGGATGCCGACGCGTCCGGTCCACGCGATGTGCGTGGCGGAGACGGCGATGGCACTCCTGGAGGCCTCGGGCGCACGCTCGTGAATGTCTGTGACGGTGCCGTCGGCCAGGTCGATCAGGCCCCAGGCGGGCTTGCCGTCGGCGGTGAAGGTGACGATCGCCTCCTCCGGGGTGCCCGGGGCGACCGCGAAGTCCGTCGCCCCCGCGGGGAGGCCGGTCACGGCCACCGTGCCCCGTGCGGCACTGTGCTGCTCGAACTCCGTGTCCGTGTCGGTCTCTGTGGTCGTGAACACGGAGTCCGCCGCGGCGCCTGCGTAGGCGGGGATCCGGTTCGCCCCCCAGCGCAGTGCCACCTCGAACACGGTCGAGTCGCTCAGGTCGGTGACGGTGACCTTCCCGCCGACGTTCTGCACGAGGTAGTCGGTGGTCCGCGAGGAGCGGAGCTGGACGCGGTCGTCGTCGTACTCGGCCGTGGTGCCGTCGGCGAAGCGCGTGTACGTGCGCCGCAGGTCGCGGTCGGGGCGGGTGAGGAAGCCGGTCAGCCCCGCGTCGGTCAGCTCGGCGCCGGTGAAGCGGACGACGTCGCCGTCGCTCGCCGCCCGGACCGCCGCGACGGGTCGGGCCTCTGCGGGGACGGCCAGGGCGCCGCCGGTGAGGGTGACGGCGAGAACAGTGGTGACGGCCGCGGCGAGCCGCAGCCGGTTCCGGCGAGGATGGTGCACGTGGGTGTCTTTCGTCGATCTCCAGGCGCGCTCCGCACCCGTCCACCGGATCAGACCGACGACACCACGAATGGTTGTACGACCCAGGCAGAAACATCCGAGAAACCGCACTCGGGGTTGCCCCCGGGACGACGACGGCCGTCCGGGCTGGAGCGACGGTCGCACGACGGCGGCAGCCGCGCCGGCCGTCGCCGCGAGGACGACGGGCGAGGTCGAGTCGAGTCGAGTCGAGTCGAGTCGAGCGACGGTACGCGGGCGGGGCGGCCGGAGACGCTTCGAGGGGCAAGATGCTGAAATCCGTGGTCGCGGCAGAGGTACGCCACGACCACAGGACCCACCCGGCCGGGACCGTCAGAAAGCGAAGGCCGCCCCTCCGTTCAGGGTGACCCCCATGGCGCAGGCGTTTCCGAAGGTGTACTGCCAGGACGCCCGGGCGCCTTCCCACACTCCGTCCACGGTGACGGTGACGGGGTCGAAGTGCTGCGGGCACATCCGGTCCGGGGCGGGTGAGGCCAGCAGCCCCTCGAAGGTGCCGCCCTGGGAGGTGGCCTTGAGTTCGGCGCAGGCGGCCTCGGGGGCCGGGTGCGTTCCGGCGGCGGTCGGCGCACAGCTGAGCGTCACTGCGCGCAGGACGGTCGCCGAACTCGCGTCCGCGCCCTTGCTGATGCTCAGCACGACGGCGGAGGGCGCGTACAGGCTGTCGGTCCGGGCTTCCGCGACACCCGCGGTGCCGGCGAGACAGAGGAGGGCGGACGCGGAGAGCGCAGCGAAACGGCGAAGCATGATGGGGACTCACTTTCAATTCGAAGGGTTGAGGCGTCATCTACCTTTCGATCACCGCCTCGTTTGCGCTTCGGAGTCTGTCTGACACGTAGAGCGATCGCATCTTCGCGGTCGCTATCCGGACACCTGGACCCATCTATCGATGATCGAATGAACATTCGGCAGGTCAGACCCCGCTCCGGACTCCCCCGCGGCGGGCCCGCACCCGCCCACTCCAGCCCCACGGAAGCCGCCGGCCTGCGTAAGGACGCGTCAGGTTTACCG
Organism: Streptomyces sp. NPDC029956; assembly: GCF_055574655.1. Taxonomy (NCBI): domain Bacteria; kingdom Bacillati; phylum Actinomycetota; class Actinomycetes; order Kitasatosporales; family Streptomycetaceae; genus Streptomyces; species Streptomyces sp. NPDC029956. Next base: position 81,319 of record NZ_JBVHZJ010000035.1, read on the forward strand.
ACCGGTCGTTCAGTACGACCGATTAACGACGGTCGTCGGCACGCGAGGCCGCCGGACGGACATCCCGGCGCCGGCACAGTTTCCCGCATACTGCACCAAATGAGATAAATGCCGCCTACGGGTATGTTTCTGCAACAAGGCCGCAGCTCGGCAGGCCGGCCGCTCCGCGGGAGCCCTGCCTGCCGAAGGTGCGGGCTGCCCCTTCCCGTGGACAGACCCGCTGGGGCAGACCCACCGAGGCCATCTCATCAGCACATCTGGGCGGAGGAATTCCGTGGGAACGGTCACCACGCAAGACGGCACCGGCATCTTCTTCAAGGACTGGGGGCCACGCGACGCGCAACCGATCGTGTTCCATCACGGCTGGCCCCTGAGCGGCGACGACTGGGACAACCAGATGCTCTTCTTCCTGGAGCACGGCTACCGGGTCATCGCGCACGACAGGCGCGGGCACGGCCGTTCCGGCCAGAGCTCGACCGGCCACGAGATGGACACGTACGCGGCAGACGTGGCCGCGGTGACCGACGCGCTGGACCTGCGCGATGCCGTCCACATCGGCCATTCGACCGGGGGCGGTGAAGTCGCCAGGTACGTCGCCCGCGCCAAGCCGGGACGGGTGGCGAAGGCCGTACTCGTCGGCGCGGTCCCACCCATCATGGTCAAGTCCGACTCCAACCCGGGCGGCCTGCCGATCGAGGTCTTCGACGGCTTCCGGGCCTCGCTCGTCGCCAACCGCGCCCAGTTCTACGTCGACGTTCCGGCGGGGCCGTTCTACGGCTACAACCGCCCGGGCGCAGAGGTGTCCCAGGGCGTGATCGACAACTGGTGGCGACAGGGCATGAGCGGCGCGGCCCATGCGCACTACCACTGCATCAAGGCATTCTCGGAAACGGACTTCACCGAGGACCTGAAGCAGATCGACGTACCCGTTCTGGTCGCCCACGGCACCGACGACCAGATCGTCCCCTACGACGACTCGGCACCCCTGTCGGTGAATCTGCTGCGCAACGGCCGGCTCAAGAGCTACGAGGGCCTCCCCCACGGGATGCTGACCACGCATCCCGACACCGTGAATCCCGACCTCCTCGCCTTCGTCAAGGAGTGAAGTGGTGGCGGATGAACAGGTGAAGGATTGAACGGGTGAAGGGGTGAAGGGGTGGTCGTCGCTCTCCGGAGGTCGGCCGAAGGTCGCGACCAAAGTCTCACTCGTACAGGCGACTCGGAGACTCTCGGCCGATGTCCGGCCCGGTGCGGGCCTGTGAGGCTGGCCGAGGAGCTACCGGGTCGGACCCGGGCGAGGGGACGGCGACCGAGAGAGTGAGAGCGACGATGGTCAAGCAGGAACCCCCGGTCACCGTACGGCTGCCGGAGGCGTGGCTGTGGGGCGTCATCCTGGTCGGTGCCGGGCTCGGCGTCGGTGTCGCGTTCGCCGTCGGCCCGGTCGCCGACTGGATGATCCGCCTCTTCGACGCCGTGCCGGGCCCGCTCAGGCTGGCGGCCGCCTTGCCGCTCGGATGGGCTGTCCCGGTGCTGACGCTCGTCGGCGCGTCGGCCGGAGCATGGCTGGGGGTCGTCTGGCGCGCGGAGAACCCCGTGGTCGAGGTGGGCGCCGACAGCATCGTCGTCCACGACGACGACGGCGGTCGCCACGTAGAACGGGCCGAGATCGCCGAGGTGTTCACCGACGGCCACGATCTGGTACTGCGTGGTGCCGACGGTGCCGAACACGTCCGTACCCGGGTCGACAGCGGCCTCGTGGGACGCCTGCGGTCCGCGTTCGAGCAGCACGGCTATCCCTGGTGCGGCACCGTGGACCCGAACGAATCCGCGTACACCCTCTGGATCGACAACACACCGGGCCTCGACGACCGCACCCACGCGTTGCTGCGGAAGCGCCGACGGGCGATCGCCGACGACCGGACCGGCGCTGCCGACGAAGCCCGCGAGGAGTTGCGGGCACGAGGCATCAGCGTGCGGGACCGCGGAAGGGCCCAGCAGTACCGCAGGGTGTGAACGCGGAGGCCTTCCCCCCGACACGCGACGGCGGGGCGTCGACAGAGGACACGCGTCCCTTCCGTGCGGCGCAAGAAGGACGTTGCGGTGTCGCGACGGGCCCCGGCCCTACGGATGAGGCACGTTGGAGCCATGGGCTCCGACCTGCGAAACGGTCCGCACGGCTACGGGATCGTCACCAAGACCCTGCACTGGGCGCTGTTCGCGGCCATCGCCGCGCAGTTCGCCGTGGGCTACCTCCTGGACCCGGACGACGGCGGCCGAGGCAGGGGACGCGGCCGAGGCAGGGGGGAGGACTCCGGGAGGGGGCGGGGCCGAGGCGGAGACAGCGACGCGTACACCCCCTTCGGGGACGACGCACTGCTCACCGTTCACGTCGTACTCGGCAGCACCGTGCTCCTGCTGGGCATCACCCGGCTCGTCTGGCGGCTGACCACACCCCTTCCGCCGTGGGCGCCGACCCTCACCGCCGGGGAACGTCGCCTCGCGCACACCACGGAACTCGTCCTGTACGTGGCCACGTTCGCCGCGCCCGCCACCGGCCTCGCCCTGTTGCTGTCCGGTGACGACCTGCTCCCCCTCCACATCGCCGCCCAGGTGCTCCTCTACGTCGCTGTCGCGGCGCACGTCGGACTGGTTCTCAAGCACCAGCTGATCGACCGCGACCGTCTGCTGGCCCGCATGCTGTGAGAGCGGGCCCCAGGGGAACGGCGCATTCGAGGGGCCCTCGGCCGCGGCGTCAGCCGCCTTCGGGCAGGTACCAGCGGTGGGGGCTGATGAGGTGCTGCAGGCTGTCCGGTCCCCAGGATCCAGGGGGGTACGGTTCGACCGGCGGTGGGGACTGCAGCAGCGGGGCGGCCACCTCCCACAGGCGTTCGATGCCTGCGGCGTCGGTGAAGAGGGACTGGTCACCGAGCATCGCGTCGAGGATGAGGCGCTCGTAGCCCTCCAATGCGTGGTCCTGGGTGAAGGAACCGGCGTAGTCGAAGACCATCTCGGCCTGGGCCAGACGCATGTCGGGGCCGGGCCGCTTGGCGAGGAAGCGCGCGGTGATCTTTCCGGGGTCGTCGAAGTCGATGACCAGTTCGTTGTGGCGGCCGTCGGCGGATTCCCGGGCGGCCAGCGGGAACATGCGCAGGGGCGGTTCGCGGAATCCCAGGGTGATGACGTGACGGCTCTCGGCGAGTGCCTTGCCTGAGCGGAGGTAGAACGGGACGCCCGCCCAGCGCCAGTTGTCGATCTCGAGGCGCAGGGCTGCGAGGGTCTCGGTGTCGGAGGCCGGGTCGACCCCGGGCTCGTCGCGGTAGCCCTCGTACTGTCCGCGGACCACCCGGGCGGGGTCGAGGGGGCGCAGGCTCTGGAAGACCTTGTCCTTCTCCGCGCGCAGGGAGTTCGCGTCCAGGGTGGCCGGCGGTTCCATCGCGACGAACCCGAGGAGCTGGAACAGATGCGTGACGATCATGTCGCGGAAGGTGCCGGTGCCTTCGAAGAAGTGGGCGCGGCCTTGGATGTCGATGTGTTCCGGGACGTCGATCTGCACGTGGCTGACGTGGTCGCGGTTCCAGACCGGTTCCAGGAGTCCGTTGGCGAAGCGCAGGGCGAGGATGTTGTCGACGGACTCCTTGCCGAGGAAGTGATCGATGCGGAATACGCGGGATTCGTCGAAGACGGCGTGGATGGCCTGGTTGAGGGCACGGGCGGAGGCGAGATCCGTACCGAAGGGCTTCTCCACGATCACGCGGGCGTTCCGGGCGAGCCCGCAGGCGCCGAGCATCTGCACGACCGAAGCGCACGCCTGAGGAGGTACGGCGAGGTGGTGGAGGAGCCTCGGACTGCCGCCGATCGCCCGCTCCGCCTCCTGTACGGCGGTGAGGAGCGGGCCGGGATCCTCGGGGTCGGCGGCGCCGAAGGCCAGCCGGCTCTCGAAGTCCTGCCATTCCCGGCCCTCGGGCTTGGTCCGGCCGAACTCGGTGACCGCCTCGCGCGCGTGTGCGCGGAACGCGTCGTCGGTGAGGGCCACCGCGGCGGGGGCCGAACCGATGATCCGGTAGTGGTCGGGGAGCAGTCCCCCTCTGGCCAGGTGGTAGAGGCCCGGCAGCAGTTTGCGGCGGGCGAGGTCGCCGGTGGCACCGGAGATGACGATGACGTGGTCGTCGGGGGTGGGTCCGCCGGAGCTGGGGGGTGTGGCCACGTCGGATCTTCCTTTCGCCACGGCCGCCGAACCGGCCGTGCGTCGGAGGGGGGACCTTGCCGGTGGGTTCGCCGAGTCGGCGCAGCCGACTCGGGGCTGCCCCGTTCACCGAGTCGGCGCACCCGGCTCGGGGTGGCCCGGTGCACCGAGGCGTCGAGGCGTCGATCGAGAACCGCGGCGCCGCGAGGGGTCGGGCCCGCCGTCGCCTCAGGCGTGGGAGACGACGGCCACGGGGCAGGCGACGTGATGGAGGGCCGTCTGGGTCACGGCGCCGATGTGCGTGCCCGCCACGGCCCGCCGCATCCGGCGGCCCACCACGAGCAGTCCGGCTCCGGCGGCTGCGTCGAGGAGACCACTGCCGGGCCTGTCGTGGACGACCTCCTCGGTGACGTCGACCTCCGCGAACCGATCCCTGTGGCGTTCCGTGGCGGCCGACAGCGCCGTGCGCAGGCTCGCGGCCGCTTCGGATCCACCCTTCCCCTCGCGGCGGTGCGGCAGGGTGGAGTGCCAGGCCGACACGATGTGCAGGGGTACCTCGCGGCGGGCCGCGAAGTCGAAGGCGAAGCCCAGCAGCTCGTCCGAGGGGTGATGCGCGTCCAGGCCGAGGACGACCCGCTTGTAGCCGCCCGGGCTGTCTCCCTCTCGTACCAGCACCACCGGGCGTTCCGCGGCGGCCAGGACCTCCTGGGCCACATGGCCGGAGACGTATCCGGAGCCGTTGCCCGCACGGTGTGAACCCAGGACCAGCAGCTCGGCATCGGCAGAACGGGCCAGCAGAAGCCGGGAGGGGGCGTCCTCGGTCTCCTCGGTGGCGGTGACGACGCCCGGGTGACCCGTCCGGGCTCGCTCGCTCGCCTCCGTCAGCAGGGCTCGCGCGTGCTCCGCGCGGACGTCCCGTGACTCCCGTACGGCGGCGACCTCGTGCTCCGGCCACAGCGAGGCGTTCACCAGCTGAAGCCCCACCCCGCGCGACGCGGCCTCCTCGGCTGCCCAGTCGACCGCCGCCAGGCTGCCGCCGGACCCGTTCACTCCTACTGCGATCTGCTTCATGGGCCCCACTGTGGAGCCGTCACGGGAGTCCGGCACCCCCCGGCAGGCCGACCGGGCGACCAGGGGGCAGGGGCGGTCGGGGATGCCGGACGACCTGAAGTGCGGACACCGGGGGTGCCGGACGGCCGAGTGGTCGAGATGTCGCTCGTGGGCCCGTGGTCGGGGCGGTGAGCGCGTCCCCGGAGCCGTCAGCGCGGCGCGGTGGCCACCTCGCGGGGTGGGAGAGACCCCATCGCCCACCGGATCGTCCCCGTCAGCGCCCGTCCGGACACCCGTACGAGACCTTCCGGCACGTACGGTGCCATGGGAAGGTCCAGCAGCGTGCGGGCCCACGGCGGCAGCAGCCGGACCGCGTTCGAGGCGAGTACGGCATAGGGGCCGCGGGCGACCCATGGCAGCGGAGGTTCGCGGAGGACGAAGCGGGCCGCGTCCCGGGCCTGCGACGTGGCGCGCAGTTCGGGGCGGTAGCGGGCAAGCCGGGCCGCGAGGGCGGTGCGGTCGAGCGGCGGGTCGGGAACGCCGAGGGCGCGGGCCACCCGCGCCGCGTCGGCGATGTACGCGTCGTACCCGGCGCCGTCCAGCGGGTCCGCCCCGAAACGCTCGTGTGCGCGGAGGAAGCTGTCCACCTCCGCCACGTGCACCCAGCACAGCAGGTGCGGGTCGGCGGCGTGGTACGGCTCGCCGGCGGGGGTGGTGCCCCTGATCCGCTCGTGCACCTCACGGACGTGGTCCACGGCACGCTGAGCGTCCTCGGCGGCGCCGTAGGTCGTGAAGGCGAGGAAGGTACTGGTCCGCTGAAGGCGTCCCCAGGGGTCGCTCCGGAAGCCGGAGTGCCCGGCGACGGCGGCCATCGCGCGGGGGTGCAGGGACTGCAGGAGGAGCGCGCTCAGACCGCCGATGAACATGGACGCGTCCCCGTGGACGGTGCGGATGGGCCGCTCGGGGCCGAACCAGCGCGGGCCGGGGGTGCCGTGGATACGGGCCCGGTTCTGCGCTCCCGCGGGTCCGGCGACGTGGCTGAACAGGCTGGTGCCGACCCGCTCGCGCAGGCCCGGCCCCGACTTCCCGGACGTGTTCACGCTTCCATCCTCGCGCGCGGGCACGCGCAACGCCGAGCCGACACCGCCGCTGCCTGCGGCGGGAGCATCAGCTGCGAACCGAGACCGGCCGTGACGGGCGGCGGGCGGTGACGGGCGGGTGCCGTGTCAACCGCAGTGGCCGGTCTCCTCCGGGAGAGTGGATCCGGTTGCCACCAAGATCGGCCGCATTCTACGGTTCTGAACTGCTGAAACAGCATGTTCCCCGCCTGCGCGGCCGGTTGACCGCACCCTCGTGTGCGGCCCGAACAGAAGGACGCCCTCATGGCTGCGGACCGGTCCGACGACATGGCACCGGCTCTGGTGCTCGGCCGGGCGCTGCGCGACCTCCAGCGCCGTTCCGGGCGCACGCTCCGCGCCCTCGAAGAGAGTGTGCGCATCAGCGACTCGTCGCTGTCCCGGTACTTCTGCGGCAGCACCGTCCCGCCCTGGTCCACCGTCCACGATCTGTGCAGGGCGTTGGACGGCGACCCGGCCGACTTCCGGCACCTGTGGGAGGCGGCCGACCGGAGCCAGCGCAGACCGGTGCAGGCCGACCGGGCCGGTCAGCGGGACGCGGTACCGCCGCCGCCCGCGGCCGGCGGCGATCAGGCAGGGGACTCTTCCGGCCGTCAGGTGGGCGACTCTCCCGGCCGTCAAGCGGAGGTCTCCCCTGGCCGTCAGGTGGGCGACTCCCCCGGCCGTCAGGCAGGTGACTCCACCTCCGAGGGACCCCCGGAGCGTCGCTCCTCCTTCCGGACCGGGCGCACCGCGTGGGCCCTGGCCGGGACCGTACTCGGTCTGGTGCTGGGCGCCGGGAGTGTCGTACTGGTACGGCCTCCCGCCCCGGCACCCGGTGACGACGCTCCGCCCGCGGCGGCGCACGGCTCGTCGGACGCGCGGGAGCACGACCGGATCTTCGTGAGTCGCGCCACGGGCGCCTGTCTCGACGACAGTCTCGACAAGGGCACGCGTTCCTTCCCGTGCAACGGGATGTCGTACCAACGCTGGACCGTCCGCACCACGGCGGACGGCGGCACGCAGCTCCGGAACCATGCGACCGGCGAGTGTCTGGATCACGGCGTCGACGGCCTGCGCACCGGGCCCTGCGGCCCGGCCGCCTCCCAGCGCTGGACCGTCGGCGCCGGGAGCGACGCGTCGTTCGAGGTCCGCAGCACGGCGACCCGACGCTGCCTGGACGACAGCCCGGAAGGTCTGCGGGTGCTGTCCTGCGACCGGACCGTCCGACAGAAGTGGGCCTGAGCGAGAGACCTGGGCCTGCTCGACGATGCGGTGGCGCCCCTACGCCACCTGCACGGCGTCCAACTCCGTGTAGCGGTCCCCCTTCGAGAGACGGAGCGTGTTCCACCCCTCGCGCAGCTCCACCGGGACCTCGCGCGGCTGCCACGCGTCCCAGCCCGTGTACGGGTAGTCGACGACGCCCGCGGCCGCGCCGTTGACCGTCAGGCCGTGCGTCGCGGCGGCCGGCGCACCCGCCGCGTCCAGCGAGCCGTTGCCGTAGCGGACGGTCAGGGTGTGCGGTCCCGAGGAGGCCGCGTACACCCGGAACTCCACGAAGCTGTCGGGTTCGTCGATGTGCCCGACGGCCCGGTCGCCCCACGCGTCCTTCGCCTCGCGGACCGTCGCCCGGTGCACCCGGGCGAGCTCCGCCTCGTGGAGCGTCTTGCTGCCCCGGACGACCGGGCGGCCGTCCGCGAAGCCGATGTCCGCCACGTACAGCGCGCGTCGTGAGGGGTCGGCGCCCCGTCCGTGGAAGAGGATCCGGTCCCGGCCGCCGGGGCCGGTCACGACGTCCTGGCCACCCGGTCCGCCGATCACCCCCGCGAAGGACTTCGTGGTCAGGAGGGGCTCGTCTCCCTTCACGTAGGGGCCGGTGAGGGTGTCGGCGATCGCCCAGCCCGTCGCGTAACCGGCTGTGCGGTAGTCGCCGGCCGAGTACAGGAGGACGTAGCGGCCGTCGCGCTTGACGAGCGTGGGCGCCTCGACGAGGCCGTCCTCCCAGGCGCGGTCCTGCCTGAGCAGCCGGACCGGCTCCCCCGTGACGCGCGTGCCGTCCCACGAGACGGGCTGGATGTGGAGCCAGGTGTCCAGTCGGCAGCAGTTCCCGTCGCTCTTCCAGAGCAGGTGACGGGTGCCGTTCTCGGTGTAGCTCGACGCGTCGATCGCGCCGCCCGCCTCCGTCGGACAGACCAGGGCGCCGCCGCCGGCCGGCCGGAAGGGGCCGTCGGGCGAGGACGCCAGGGCGGCGCCGATGCACTGGCGCCCGCCGACGCGGTCGCGCGCCGTGTACTGGAGGGTGAATCCGTTGCCGTTGTCGAAGACCTCCGGGGCCCAGACGTCGTGCGGGGGGTCGGGCCTGACCCAGTCGCCCAGCACCGGCAGGACGTCCTTCTCGTCGACCGTCCAGTGGACCAGGTCGGTCGAGGTGGCGTGCTGGACGTTCCGGCCGGCGACGTTGGTGGCGTAGGCGTGGAAGACCCCGCCCACCGCCACGACGTCCGGGTCGGCGAACTCCTGGTCGAGGACGGGTCCGATCGGGGAGGGAGCGGCGGCACCGACGGGGACGAACCCGGGTGCCACCGCTGTCCGCCCACGGAGCGAGTCCGGTACGGCCGCCGGTGCCCGGACCTGATCGGGTGTCGTGACTCCGGCGGGGAACGCGGCCAGACAGGCGGCTACGCCCAGGGACGCCATGGTCACGGCGAGGCCCGGGCGGGGAAGGACAGTCGACCCGCCGATCCCCCGGCCGATCGCCCCGAGGGCCGGGCGGCGCCCCGCGCCCGCCCGGCGGAACAGTCCGCCTCCTGGCTTGGTCCGGTAGTGCACGGATCGGCTCCTTCCGCTCCGGCCGCCGCGCGCTCGCGGACGACGCCGTCGACGACGCTCCCCTCCCCACGCCTTGGACGCGCGGGGCACATCACTAGAACGACGCCGGGGCCGCCGCGTTGTGCGGCCGTCGGGACGAGCGGGGCCTTGCCCCGATGGCCGGACCGCGTGCCCGCCGTCCCTGTCCCGGGCTCACCCGTGTCCCGGGACAGGGACGTCCCCGCAGGTCAGAGGGGTGGGAATCCCGCGGCATCCCGACTTCACCGAAGCATCCGGGACCCGCTTGCGGCCCGCTCGCCGAACGGCACAGACTTCGGTTGTCCGGCCGCCGCACCGCTCTACGGCAGCCCCTCGACCGGACGTCCCGATCCTCTGCCTCCCCAGGTGCCCTCCGCTGCCCGCTGTCCGCTACGGCGCACCCGCAGAACGCGGCACCACGGTGCACCCGCACCGATGGATCGAACGTCACGGGACCGCACCGCACCTCGACCACCGCAGGAGACCCCCATGCCCCGGAACAGCCGTGCCCGCCGCTCCCTGCCCGCCGCCGCCGTGGCGGTCACCTGCGCCACGATCGCCCTCTCCGTCACCGTGCTGCCGGGCCCCGACGGACCGCCGGCAGGCGAACGGCCGCCCCCATCGCGCCCCATCGGCACCGTGGGGGCCACCGCGGACGACCGACTGCTGCACGACGCCGAGCAACGGCTGCTGCGCGACTGCATGGGCCGGCACGGATTCACGTACCGCGTGTTCCCCCTCGGCGACGAGCCGGAGACCACGCTCTTCCCCTACGTCGTCGACGACGCGGCCTGGGCACGGCGGCACGGCTACGGCGCCGAACTGCGGCAGCAACGGGAGGTTCTCGCGAGGAGCGATCCGAACCGCGCCTACTTCGCCGCGCTGCCGGCAGACCGCAAGGCGACGGCTCTCGTCACCGCCAACGGCCCTTCCCCGGACGGGCTGACCGTACGCCTCCCGGGCGGCGGAATCCTGCGCCGCAGCGACAGCGGTTGTGTCGCGGAGGCTCAGCAGCGGCTGTACGGAGACCTCGGTGCCTGGTTCCGGTCATCGACCCGCGTGGGCACCCTGCGACAGATCCTCCGGAGCCGGGTCGTGGCCGACGTCGGCTATCAGAAGAGCGTCGGCGTGTGGCAGCGGTGCATGGGGCGTATCGGGTACGCCTTCGCCACGCCCGCGGCCGCCCGTGCCGCCGCGCTCTCCCCCGTACGCCCCCTTCCCAAGGACCGCGAGATCGGCCTCGCTCTCGCGGAGGCGCGATGCGCCGGGGAGTCGGCGCTGTCCCGCACGGCCCGGCGTCTCGACGCCCACCACGAACGGCTCCTCGCCGAGGAGTACCGCGCCGACGTGGAGACGCGGGACCGGCTGAGGGCCGCCGCGCTGCCCCGCGCACGCCTGATCGTCGGCGACGCCCCGCAGGCCTGACCCGCCTGCCCCTCTGCTCCGCCGCGTGCCCCGCGCACGCTGCGGCCGGCCGGCCGCGTCACGAACAGCGGTCCGGCCACCCCACCCCACTCACTCACTCACCCACCCACCCACCCATGCCATCCATCGCGTCCATGGCATCCCAGAAGGAGACACATCATGCGCATCTCTCGCGCCCTCACGACGGCACTCGCCGTCGGAGCCCTCACCCTGCTGACCGCACCGGTCGCGGACGCCCTCGGCACCGCGTCCGAAGTCGTCGCGTCCGCGGCGGTCGCACCCGGATCCGCCGCCACGGCACCGGCGGCCGCCGCCCCTGCGGCGGCTCCCGGACCGGACGGCTTCCTCTACGCCTGGGAGCACCCCCACGCGGGCGGCTTCCACTGCCGTTGGAACAAGGAGAACGCCAACTGGGCCGGATGCCGCGACAAGGTCTCGGACGTCTGGAACAACGGCTACCCCGGCGTCGCCGAGGACGTGAAGCTCTACCGTGACACCGACTGGAACGGCTCGTGGGTCTGCCTCCACCAGGGGCACTCGATTCCCGACCTGGGCGCGTCCGGCCTGACGTTCTTCAGCCCGGGTCACGGCCAGGGCGAGCTCGTCAACGACCGGGTCGGATCGCATCTGTGGGTCTCCGCCTGCTGACATCCCCCACTCCAGGGCGCGGGGGGGGGGGGGGGGGGGGGGGCGGGGGGGGGGGGGGGGGGGGGGGGAGGGGGGGGGGGGGGGGGGGGGGGGGGGGGG
>NZ_JBVHZJ010000036.1:0-87710 GCF_055574655.1 Streptomyces sp. NPDC029956
TGCAGGGGGGACCCTGTGGGAGAGTAGGACGCCGCCGAACAATTTTTAGCCTCAACCCCCGGACCTTGTCCGGGGGTTGAGGCATTTTTGCGTTCTAAGCTGGGTTCATGCGCTACGACCTGGTCATCTTCGACAACGACGGTGTGCTCGTGGACAGCGAGCCGATTTCCAACACGCTGCTGGCCGGCTATCTGACGGAGCTCGGGCATCCCACCACGTACGAGGAATCCGTGCGCGACTACATGGGATCCGCCATGCACCGCATTCACGAGCTCGTCGAAGAGCGGAGCGGTCAGCGGCTGCCGGCCGGGTTCGACGAGACGTTCCACGCGCGGGTCTTCGCCGCCTTCCAGGCCGAACTCGAGGCCGTGCCCGGGGCCGGGGAGGTGCTCAAGCAGCTGGTCGAGGCGGGAGTTCCGTACTGTGTGGCCTCGTCGGGAAGCCATGAGCGGATCAGGGTGGGGCACCGGAAGACCGGGCTCGACGCCTGGTTCCCGGACGAGCTCGTCTTCAGTGCCGAGGACGTCGGCCGGGGAAAGCCGGCACCCGATCTGTTCCTCCACGCCGCGTCGCGGATGGGGGTGTCGCCCGAGCGGTGCGTCGTCGTCGAGGACAGCCGGCTCGGAGTGGAGGCGGCCGTGGCTGCAGGGATGGACGTGTACGGGTTCACCGCGATGACCCCCGAGGAGAAGCTCGCAGGCGCCAAGGGGTTCTTCGGGGCCATGGACGAGCTGCCGGCGATATTGGGACTGTGATCCATCTACCCCCGGGTAGGTTCCGGCCGTACGCTGTGCCGCCATGACGGATGCGCGGTTGCGGCGTGGGCGGGGATCCCTGGCGGTCAGCTTCTTTGTGCAGGGGGTGACCTTCGCCCTGCTCGTGACCCGGATACCGGCGATCCAGGACCGGTACGGGATCTCGGACGCGCTGCTGCCGGCCTTCCTCGCGGCCGTGCCGATCCTGGCCGGTGTCGCGAGCGTGATGACGGAGAAGGTCGTCGCGCGGGTGGGGCCCGCGGTGGTGCTGCGATGGGCCCAGCCGTTCGTGCTCCTCGCGCTGCTTGCCGTGGGAGTGGGCGACCAGCTGTGGCACGCGGCCCTGGCCCTCGGGCTCTTCGGGCTCGCGGTCGGCGCGCTCGACGCGTCCATGAACATGCTGGGGGTGAGCCTCCAGCGGGCGTACGGGCGGAGCATCATGCTCGGCTTCCACGCCTCGTACAGCCTCGGCGGGATCGTGGGGGCCTCGCTGGCCTGGGTGGGGGCCCACTGGGATCTGTCGCTCTTCGTGTCCTACCTGCCGGTGGTGGCGGTGCTGCTGCCCCTCGCCTTCGTCGGGAGCCGGTGGTACGTGGCCGGGGGCGACGGGACCGACGCCGCGGCTGAGGCGGGAGAGGCCAAGGGGAGCGGTGTCGCCTTCAAGCTGCTGCTGCCGCTCTGCCTGGTGATGACCTTCGCGTACATCGGGGACTCGACGGTCTCCAACTGGAGTGCCAAGTACCTCCAGGACGTGCTGGGCAGCTCGGAGGAGCTGGCGACCGTGCCGTACAACGCGTACATGGTGACGACGCTGCTCGGGCGGGCCGTGGGGGACTTCGGGGTGCGGCGGTTCGGGGCCGCGACGGTCGTGCGGGCCGGCGCCGTGCTGGGGGCGCTGGGGTTCGCGGTGGTGGCGGTGTCGCCGGGGGCGTGGGCGGGGATCTTCGGGTTCACGGTGCTGGGGCTCGGGCTGAGCGTGATCGTGCCGCAGACCTTCGCGGCGGCCGGACGGCTGGCCTTCGAACGCCACGGTCCCGGGGCGAGCGACGCGGCTGTGGCGCGGCTCAACGTCTTCAACTACGTCGGGTTCCTGATCGGGTCCCCGCTGGTCGGGGCGCTGGGGGACGCCTGGAGCTACCGGGGGGCCATGCTGGTGCCGATGGTGCTGGTCCTGGTGACGGTGGTGTATGCCACGTCGTTCGGTTCGCGACCGGCCCGATACGGTGGCGGGCATGAGCGGCCGCGCACTGTTGATGTGGGATGAAGCTGTCACGCAGTACGACTTCGGGTCCGAGCATCCGATGGATCCGGTACGGCTCGCGCTGACGATGTCGTTGGTACGGGCGTACGGGCTCGACCGGGCCGTGGACGTGGTCGCGGCGAAGCCGGCCGGGGACTCGACGCTGCGTCTCGTCCACCGTGAGGACTATGTGGCGGCGGTGCGGGCGGCGTCGGCCGACCCGCGGCACGCCGACCAGTCGTACGGGCTCGGCACGGTCGACGATCCGGCGTTCGCCGGGATGCACGAGGCGTCGGCGCTGATCGCCGGGCAGTCGGTGGGTGCGGCGGAGGCGGTGTGGCGCGGGGAGGCCGCGCACGCGGTGAACTTCGCGGGCGGCCTGCACCACGCGATGCCGGGGGGCGCGTCGGGGTTCTGCATCTACAACGACGCGTCCCTGGCGATCGCGCGGCTCCTCGAGCTGGGCGCGGAGCGGGTCGCGTACGTGGATGTGGACGTGCATCACGGGGACGGGGTGCAGGCGGCGTTCTGGGAGGACCCCCGGGTGCTGACCGTTTCGCTGCACGAGCATCCCCGGACGCTGTTCCCGCAGACGGGCTGGCCGGAGGAGACAGGGGCGGCCGGGCCCGGTGAGGGTGGGGCCGTGAACGTGGCGCTGCCGGCCGGGACGGGGGACGCGGGGTGGCTGCGGGCGTTCCACGCGGTCGTACCGGAGCTGCTCGCGGACTTCCGGCCGCAGGTCCTCGTCACCCAGCACGGGGCGGACACCCACTTCGAGGACCCGCTGGCCCATCTCGCGGTGTCGCTCGACGCGCAGCGGGCGGTGCAGGAGGCCTGTCACGAGCTGGCGCACGAGTACGCCGAGGGGCGCTGGCTGGCCCTGGGCGGTGGCGGATACGCGGTCGTCGACGTCGTCCCGCGGTCGTGGACGCATCTGGTGGGGATCGCCGCGCACGCCCCGGTGGATCCGGAGTCGGTGATCCCGTCGTCCTGGCGGGACGAGGTGTACGCGCGGACCCGGCAGCCGGGGCCCGGGCGGATGACGGACGGGCTGTGGCCGGTGGGCTTCCGGGACTGGTCCGAGGGATACGACCCGGCGGACCGGCTGGACCAGGCGGTCCTCGCGACCCGGAAGGCGGCTTTCCCGCTGCGGGGGATGCTCGCGTAGGCGTCGCCTACGGAACGTTCTGGCGGGCGTTACGCCGACTGTGGGGTGTCCCGGGGGTTTCGGCTCTGGGGAGGGGGCGTTCCGGCAGCATCGGGAGGGTGTTGAGTACCGGGGCGCTGCGGGCGCATCTGTTGGCGGCGGGGTTGGCGGGAACGGTGGCGACGTCGCGGGAGGAGAGCCTGCGGAGCTATCGGCTCTTCGCGGCGCGGGACCCGCGGGTGCTCCTGGGGCTGGATCCCGCCTGGGGGTGGGGTGAGGCCGATCTGCTGCGGCTGATGGCCGACAAGTGCGGGGTGTCCGGCGATCCGGCGCACCGGTCGGGGCCCGACGTCATCGATCCCGAGCGGACGCTGCGGGGGCTCGACGCGTTCGCGGCGCGGTTGGGTGCGGCGGCCGCGCGGCGGGTTCCGGTGCTCCTCGGGACGGGTCATCCGCACCGGCTGCTTGGTTTCTACGTCGCTCTCGCAGACGCCTTGTCGGCGGCGGGATGTCTTGTTCTCACACCGGCGCAGGGGCGATGTGTCGACATAACGACCCGGTTCGGCGTACGCACGTACCTCCTCGACTACGTACGGGGGGTCGCATTGGTGCGAGAACCGGGGCCGTCGGGCGGCGGGCGCGAGCCGGGGGCGCACTCCCACTCTCCGCTGCCGGTTAGGGCCGCTCTGGAGAGTGCGGCCGAGGCCGGCGGGCCGCTGCCCGAGCTCGTCGTCGGCGACCACGGCTGGGTCTGCGGGGCTGGTCAGCTGGGTATCGAGGCCATCGGTCTCGCCGATACGGATGATCCGGCGTTGTTCGTCGGTGAGGCCGAGGGGCAGGTGTCGGTGGCCGTTCCGCTTGATGACGGCGTGCGCTCCGACTACTACCGTCCACTGACGCGCTATGTACTCAATCGAGCGTGTCTGTCACGGTAAACGGCAGGTGGTAGCTCCTCTTCCCCACTCGTACCACCCGCCCCTAGTCTGTTCCGTGAGCGCTCGGCGACGAAGAGTCACCGGAGGGGAAGCCGGTGGGCGTCGCGGCGGAAGGTACAGGTGGGTCATGGCTGCTGGCGAACGACCTCTCAACGAGGTCAAGTTTCTGACCGTGGCGGAAGTCGCCTCGGTGATGCGCGTGTCCAAGATGACCGTGTACCGCTTGGTGCACAGTGGTCATCTGCCGGCGATCCGGGTGGGCAGGTCCTTCCGGGTGCCGGAACAGGCGGTTCACGAGTACCTGCGGGAGTCCTTCGTGGGGGTGGGGACCGCGTAGCGCGAGCGCGGCGACGACGCCGGGAAAGCTCCGTATGTCCCTCGGATTACAAGCGCGGTGCTCGGGACGGTAGGCTAGGCCGACGTAGGTCGTGTGGGCCCAGACGCCCCGCACCGATCCCCGCCGGGAGGCGGGGATGTTCCGAGAAGTGAGCGAGGGTAGTCGTGGGCTCTGTTATCAAGAAGCGGCGTAAGCGGATGGCCAAGAAGAAGCACCGCAAGCTGCTCAAGCGCACGCGCGTTCAGCGTCGCAACAAGAAGTAAGGCGACAGCTGCTTCGCAGCGTCATGTGCGTCAGACGTGGCCCTTCACCGTTCGCGGTGGAGGGCCACGTCTTATTTGCGCGGAAATCTTGAGGCGCTACGGTGGCGACCAACGGAAGACGGACGGAAGGCGCTGATCTTGGGCAAGGTCGTGCTCGTCACCGGTGCCGCCCGGCATCTCGGGGGCCGCTTCGTGCGGCGGATCCAGCGGGACCCGGAGGTGGACCGGGTGATCGCGGTGGACGCGGTCGACCCGGCGCACCAGCTCGGCGCCGCCGAGTTCGTACGGGCGGACATCCGCCGGCCGGAGATCGCGAAGGTTCTCGCCGAGCACGACGTCGACACGGTGGTCCATCTGGACGTCACCGGTACGGCGCTCGGCGGCGGTGGCCGTACGTCGGTCAAGGAGACCAACGTCATCGGCACGATGCAGCTGCTCGGCGCCTGCCAGAAGTCGCCGCGGATCGCCCGCCTCGTGATCAAGTCCAGTACCAGTGTCTACGGCTCCGCTCCCCGCGACCCGGCCGTCTTCACCGAGACGACGGCAGCGAAGTCACTGCCCAGCGGGGGCTTCGCCAAGGACGCCGTCGAGGTCGAGGGATACGTGCGGGGGTTCGCCCGGCGCCGTCCGGACGTGGCCGTGTGCGTGCTGCGGTTCGCGAACATCCTCGGACCCCGGATCGACTCGCCGCTCGCCGAGTACCTCGCGCTGCCGGTGCTGCCGACCGTCCTCGGCTACGACCCGCGGCTGCAGTTCGTCCATGAGGACGACGTCGTCGACGTGCTGCGCCTGGCGGCGCACGAGCCCCGCAGGGCCACCCAGAACAGCGGCACCTTCAACGTCGCCGGCGACGGGGTGCTCCTGCTCTCCCAGTGCGCGCGGCGGCTCGGGCGGCCCACCGTGCCGGTGCTGCTGCCGGCCGTCACCTGGGTGGGGACGGCGCTGCGGACCGTCGGGATCACCGACTTCGCTCCCGAGCAGATCCGGCTGCTCACCCACGGCCGGGTCGTGTCGACGGTGCAGACGCGTGAGGTCCTCGGGTTCTCGCCGCGCTACACCACGGCGGAGGCCCTCGCGGACTTCGCGCGGGGCCGGGGGCCGGGGCTGCTGCCGCCGGAGATGCTGGCGGGGGCGGTGGACCGGATCGCGGGGCGGCTGGGCCCGCCGGCCGCGCGGCCGGGCGACCCCGTTCCCGCCGTACCCCCTGCGCACGAGGTGCGCTCTGTTCACTCTGTTCACGACGGCGCCTGAGGAGACCGGACAGCGATGGCGGACGCCAAGGTCATTCCGTTCGACGACGACCGGTCGCGGGCCCGGCGGCGGCCCGCCGGCCGCGCCGACGGCGAGGCGGCGGCCGTACGGGCCCTGCCGGGGCCGCAGCAGGCCCCCCAGGAGCCGGAGGGGAGCGAGGAGGGCCCGGCTCCCGATACGGCCGGAGAGGCCTCTGGCGACGACACAGGGGCCCACGGTGAGGCCGGTGCCGGTGCCGGTGCCGGTGCCGGTGCCGACGCCGGTGGCTGGGAGCGGCGGCTCGCGGGCGGGCTCGCGTTCCTGCGGCGCCGGATCACCGGCGACTACGAGGTCGACGAGTTCGGCTACGACGAGGAGCTCACCGACCAGGTCCTGATGTCGCTGCTCCGCCCGCTGTACGAGAAGTACTTCCGGGTCGAGGTGAAGGGCGTCGAGAACATCCCGGCCGAGGGCGGGGCGCTCATCGTCGCCAACCACTCGGGAACCCTGCCGCTGGACGGGCTGATGATGCAGGTCGCCGTTCACGACCACCATCCCGCCGGGCGGCATCTGCGACTGCTCGCCGCCGATCTGGTCTTCGTGCTGCCGGTCGTCAACGAGCTGGCCCGCAAGGCGGGGCACACCCTGGCCTGCGCGGAGGACGCGGAGCGGCTGCTGCGCTCCGGCGAGATCGTCGGTGTGATGCCGGAGGGCTTCAAGGGGATCGGGAAGCCCTTCGGGGAGCGGTACAAGCTCCAGCGGTTCGGGCGGGGCGGCTTCGTGTCGACGGCGCTGCGGGCCGGGGTGCCGATCGTGCCCTGCTCGATCGTCGGTGCCGAGGAGATATACCCGATGATCGGGAACGCCAAGACGCTGGCGAGGGTGCTCGGCTTCCCGTACTTCCCGCTCACCCCGACCTTCCCCTGGCTGGGGCCTCTCGGGGCGCTGCCGCTGCCGACGAAGTGGACGATCCAGTTCGGTGAACCGATCCCGACGGACTCGTACGCGCCGGAGGCGGCGGAGGACCCGATGCTGATGTTCAACCTGACGGATCAGGTCCGGGAGCAGATCCAGCACACGCTCTACAAGCTGCTGGTGCAGCGGCGGTCGGTCTTCTTCTGACCCCGGGACGTACGCCGATCCCGGGGTCGTCCGCCCCGCCAGGTTGTCAGTCCGGAGCAAGGAAGAAGGGGCGCCCCCCGTCCGTGGGGGCGCCCCTTCTTCTTGTTAGCGAGCGTCCTCGCTGTCGATGCCGAGGCCTGGAAGCAGGCCCGGCAGGATGGGCGGAATGGTGACGTCCGGCATCTCGGACGGCGCCTGGCCGTCCGTGGGGGCGGTCGGTGTGCCGGTCGGGGAGGCGGGAGGCTTGAGCAGCCCGCCGGTGCCGCCGCCGAGGAGACCGTCGTCCTCCGGCGATTCGGTGCCGGTGTCCGCGCTCGGGCTGGTGCCCGTGCTGGGGCCCGACGGCCGGGGCGATGCGGAGTGGCTGCCCGAGGGCGGGGCCTCCTGGGTGGACGGCGGACGCTGGGTGTCCGTGCCCTGGGAGGTCTGCGGAGTGCTCGGGCGGCCGCTGGGGCTCTCCGTGCCGATCGCGCCCTTCTCCGGGGTGCGGGGGAGCACCGACTGGAGCGGCTCGACCTCTTCGTCCATCGCGTCGAAGACGTGCGTGACCTCGCTGCCCACGTCCGACAACTGGACGGGGAGTCGGTCGCGGATGCCGTTCCAGGTGTCCCGGTGGGCCTGGGCGAAGGAGTTGAGCCGGGCCATCGGGGCGATCTCGCCGTCCCGCTCGTACGCCTGGCGGAGCAGGCGGTGGCCCTCGGTGGCGTCGTGCTTCATCCCGCCCAGGACCCGCCGGATCTCGGTGAGCGACTCGTGGTCGAGGTCGCCCACGCGGCCGCGCTCCATGAGTCTGCGGGCCTCGCTGAGCCGGGTGGACGCCTGGTCGAGGTAGATGCCGCCGCGGTCCGCGTCGTCGTCCGCCATGCCCAGCTTGATGTCTTCCATGCCTCGCTTGAGCCCGTAGAGCGAGTCACCGGGGAGCGCGTCGGAGCTGGCAGCGGCGACGCCGCCGAAGGCACCCGCCGCCACGCCGACCGTGAGGCCGCCGGCGGCGAGGCCCTTGGACCAGCGGGAGCGGGGCCGTAGCTTCCGCAGTGGGGACGCCCGGTGGGCGCCCTTGCCGCCGGCGGTGCGCTGCTCGGGGACCGTGGGGGCCCCTGCCGCGCTCCCTTCCATGAGCATCGCTTCCATGGCGGCGACGAGCTGGGCTCGCTGCACCACCTTGACCTCGGGATCCAGCTGTGGCTTGGGCAGTTCGCCGAGGCCGTTCGCCACGGCCAACAGCCGCCCCTGTTCGGCCGGTTCTACCGGAGTCTCCGGCTGATCGGCCGCCGCGCCCTCGGACTCCCGGTCGTCCAGGGCCTGGGCGAAGGCGTTCGTCCGCCGGTGCGCCGATACGTTCGCGATCACTGGCGGCACCTCCTCTCGTCATGACGGTCGACTCCCCGAGGTGTCCGGAAGGTTGCACACCTTGAGCGCATCCACACGAAAGAGTGAGTGGCTGCGGACATGGCGTGTCCACAGGGAGCCTGCATCCCGCACAACGAGCGGCGCGGCACTTGGGTTACGCGCGAAAGATGATCGGACCAGTGCGTCATCGAGGCGTCACCGACTGTGAGTTGGGCGGGGGCCGTGGGGATGTGGGGGGAACTGCGGGGGTGGGGGCGCGGTCCGGTCCGCGGGGGCGTGTGTGGGGGGAGCGGACCGGTCAGCGGGCGTCGTCCGGGAGGAGGCGGGCCAGGGTGCGGACGGCCCGGTACTGGAGCGTCTTGATCGCTCCCTCGTTCTTCCCCATGACGCGGGCGGTCTCGGCGACCGAGAGGCCCTGGAGGAAGCGCAGGGTGACGCACTCCTGCTGCTGGGGGTTGAGGCGGCGGACCGCGTCGAGGAGTGCGGCGTTGGAGAGTGACTCCAGGACGGAGTCCTCAGGGCTGCGCTCGACCTCGTTGGCGTCGAGCATCTCGCCGGTGGTCACTTCCAGGCGGAAGCGGCTGGACTTGAAGTGGTCGGCGACCAGGTTCCTGGCGATGGTGACGAGCCAGGCGCCGAAGTCGCGGCCCTGCCAGGTGAAGGTGGAGATCCGGCGCAGGGCGCGCAGGAACGTCTCACTTGTGAGGTCCTCCGCCGTCGCCTTCCCGCCGACGCGGTAGTAGATGTAGCGGTAGACGGTGTCGCTGTACTGGTCGTACAGCCGCCCGAAGGCCTCGGCCTCGCCCGCCTGGGCGCGCTCGACCAGGTCCATCATGCGGGCGCTGTCGCTGTCGGCGGTGGGGCGGCGGGGGGTGGTGGTCGAGGTTCCGGACCGGGCTCCGCGTCTGCCCACGGCGGCGCTGCCGTCGGCCAGGGCATAGCAAGGGCCGGCGGGTGCCGGTGCGGCGAAGGCGAAGGCGGGGACAGGGCCGGCGTACGCGGTGGGGACGAAGCCGCGCAAACGGTCGAGGACCGTTGCGCGCAGCGTAGCCAGGCCCGAGGTGTCAACCCCGACGTGTGGGTACACGGGACTCCCAGAGGCAGAGCTTCCATCACGTGCAGTGCGGGACCGTTCACCCGTCGTAGCGACGTGAGGGGTCCTTTGTGCGTCCCAGGAGAATAACGCTTCGTACAGGCAGCGCTACACCCAGTTGCTCAAATCACCGGTTCCGTCGGTTCCGTTACTGCTTGCAGTCGGATTGGGGTGCTATTGGTGACCGATTGTTGATCGATTTGCTTCCGAGTGTGACTGCGCGGGAGTTGCGTTGTGCTCAAGTGCGGGACCGGTGAGTGATCGAGGCCGCTGCGGGGTAAGGAGCCCCGAATGCCTGGGAGTCGACCTGTGCGGTGGTGTTCGACCACGGACGGGTGAGGGCGCCTGGTCCGGGGTTGTCGCAGATGATCGCAGCCGAAACGTATCGGCAGACCGTTCCGGCGTACCGGAGGAGAAGGCGTACCGGGGGAGCCGGCGTACCGGGGGAGAAGGGCGGAGCCGGGCCTCAGTGGCGGCGGCGGTGCAGGGCGACCGCGGCCGCCGTGCCGCCGGCCAGGGCGCCCAGGCCCGCGGCGGCGGGGATGCCGACCTTGGCGGCCTTGCGGCCGGTCCGGTAGTCGCGCAGTCGCCAGTCCCGGGCCTTCGCGTACTTGCGGAGCTTGGTGTCCGGGTTGATCGCGTACGGGTGGCCGACGAGCGAGAGCATCGGGATGTCGTTGTGCGAGTCGCTGTACGCGGCGCAGCGGCTCAGGTCGAGGGCTTCGGCGGCGGCGAGGGCCCGCACCGCCTCGGCCTTCGCCGGGCCGTGCAGGGGCTCGCCGACCAGCCTGCCCGTGTAGACGCCGTCGATGGACTCGGCGACCGTGCCGAGCGCGCCGGTCAGGCCGAGCCTGCGGGCGATGATCGTGGCCGTCTCGACCGGGGCGGCCGTGACCAGCCAGACCTTCTGGCCCGCGTCCAGGTGCGCCTGGGCGAGGTCGCGGGTGCCGGGCCAGATGCGGTCGGCCATGTACTCGTCGTAGATCTCCTCGCCGATCGACATCAGTTCGGAGACGCGGTGGCCCTTGACGATGGACAGGGCGCTGTCGCGGGCCTCCTGGATGTGCTCGGGGTCCTCTACGCCGGCGATCCGGAACCAGGCCTGCGCCCAGGCGAAGCGGGCGAGTTCGCGGCGCTGGAAGAACTTCCGCTTGTAGAGGCCGCGGCCGAAGTGGAAGATCGACGCGCCCTGCATCACGGTGTTGTCGAGATCGAAGAACGCGGCCGCGCGCACGTCTCCGACGACCGGGAACTCGGGCTCGGCCGGGGTCTCGGCCTCCGCGGGTTCCTGGGCCGCCGCCTCCTCCCGCTCCCGTTCCAGCTGGAGCGAGGACTTCCGCGCTGCCTCGGCAGCGGCCTCGCCTGCGAGCACGCTGCGCGCGGTGGCGGAGCGCCTACGGGGGGTGAGCCATCCCAGAGCGGCCATGCGGTGAGCATAGCCAGTCTGTTCGGTACTTCCCGACTTGTGACGATGCCGCGGCGTGAACACTGTGGGGCTCCCCTGTTAATCAGGGACAGAATGGACGTCATGTTCGGACGGACGAAGAAGAAGGCGGACGCCGGGTCGCGCACCGTGACGCTGATCGGCAAGCCCGGCTGTCATCTCTGCGACGACGCCCGCGCGGTGATCGAGGCCGTGTGCGCGGAGACGGGGGCCCGCTGGGAGGAGAAGGACATCACCCAG
Organism: Streptomyces sp. NPDC029956; assembly: GCF_055574655.1. Lineage (NCBI taxonomy): Bacteria > Bacillati > Actinomycetota > Actinomycetes > Kitasatosporales > Streptomycetaceae > Streptomyces > Streptomyces sp. NPDC029956. Next base: position 11,157 of record NZ_JBVHZJ010000036.1, read on the forward strand.
GACGAGGAGCTCCACCGGGCGTACTGGGAGCAGATTCCCGTCGTCCTGGTCGACGGCGAGCAGCACACCTTCTGGCGCGTCGACGCCTCGCGGCTCCGGCGCGAACTGGGTGGGTGACCGAAAGGCGGCTACCATCGTGGACGTTTTGTTGGGCTTCGGGGGCGGTGTCGTGAGGAGTGTGTGCGGTTTTGCCCCCTTCGGGTTCTCAACGCGCTGACACGCCGCGCGGTTCCGTGACGATACGAACCAGCCGCGTGACCCCGGTCACTTTGGCCGGACAAAACGGACACCATCTTTGTGCACGCGTTCACAAAGACATAGCCTGCATTCGACGGGGCGGTCTTGGGACATATGGCCGCCTGCAGCCCCGCTCATCCCGCAGGAGCACCGTGGCAACTGGCCGAACTCACCGACCGGCGACCCGTAGCCGAGGAATTCCCGAGGCCACCGTCGCCCGGCTTCCGCTGTATCTGCGCGCACTCACCGCGCTCTCGGAGCGCTCCGTACCCACGGTCTCCTCCGAAGAGCTCGCCGCCGCAGCGGGGGTCAACTCCGCGAAGCTGCGCAAGGACTTCAGCTACCTGGGCTCCTACGGCACCCGCGGGGTCGGCTACGACGTCGAGTACCTCGTCTACCAGATCTCCCGTGAGCTGGGGCTCACCCAGGACTGGCCGGTCGTCATCGTCGGCATCGGCAACCTCGGTGCCGCGCTCGCCGGCTACGGCGGGTTCGCCTCCCGTGGCTTCCGGGTCGCCGCGCTGATCGACGCCGACCCCGCGATGACCGGCAAGCCGGTCGCCGGGATCCCCGTCCAGCACAGCGACGAACTCGAGAAGATCATCGAGGAGGACGGCGTCTCCATCGGCGTCATCGCGACCCCGGCCGGCGTCGCCCAGCAGGTCTGCGACCGGCTCGTGGCCGCCGGAGTCACCTCCATCCTGAACTTCGCCCCGACCGTGCTCTCCGTGCCCGACGGCGTGGACGTACGCAAGGTCGACCTCTCCATCGAGCTGCAGATCCTCGCCTTCCACGAGCAGCGCAAGGCCGGCGAGGAGTCGAACGCCGAGGCCGACGCCGAGGCGGAGACCGCCGCGGCCGTCGCGCCGCCGGCCCCCCGTGGCGCCACGGGCGGCAGCCGCAAGGGACCCGACGGGGACGTCCCCGCCGTGATGCCGGCATGAGCCTCCTCGTCGTCGGCCTCAGCCACCGCAGCGCCCCCGTCTCCATCCTGGAGCGGGCGGCACTCGCGGCGGACACCCAGGCCAAGCTCCTCCAGGACACCCTCGCCGCCGAACCGGCCGCCGAGGGCACCGTCCTGGCCACCTGCAACCGCATCGAGCTCTACGCCGACGTGGACAAGTTCCACGCCGGTGTCGCCGAGCTGTCCACGCTCCTCGCGCAGCACAGCGGTGTCGGCCTCGACGAGCTCACCCCCTACCTCTACGTGCACTACGAGGACCGGGCCGTCCACCACCTCTTCTCGGTGGCCTGCGGGCTCGACTCGATGGTCGTCGGAGAGGGCCAGATCCTCGGCCAGATCAAGGACGCCCTCGCCCTCGGCCAAGAGCTGCACACCGCCGGCCGCCTCCTCAACGACCTGTTCCAGCAGGCCCTGAGGGTCGGCAAGCGCGCCCACAGCGAGACCGGGATCGACCGGGCCGGGCAGTCGCTCGTCACCTTCGGCCTCGAGCAGCTCGCCGACGGCACCGACATCGACACCTGGGCCAAGGGCAAGAAGGCGCTCGTCATCGGCGCCGGTTCGATGTCCTCGCTCGCCGCCGCCACGCTCGCGCGTTCCGGCGTCTCCGAGATCGTCATCGCCAACCGCACCCTGGCCCGTGCCGAGCGGCTCGCGCAGATCCTGAACGAGCCCGGGGGCACGGGGGTGGCCGCGCACGCGGTCGAGATGGTTGCCGTCGGCGACGAACTGACACGTGCCGACGTCGTCGTCTCCTGCACCGGCGCCACCGGACTCGTCCTCACCGGCGACGACATCGAGACCGCCGTCCAGGGCCGCCGCACCCCGCTCGCCCTGCTCGACCTCGCCATGCCCCGCGACATCGACGCCGCCGCCCACCGCATCCCCGGTGTCCGGCTCGTCGACATCGAGTCGCTCGCCGAGGCCTCCGCCGACGCGCCGATGGCCGCCGACGTCGACCAGGTGCGCGGCATCGTCTCCGACGAGGTCGCCGCCTTCGGCGCCGCCCAGCGCGCCGCCCACATCACCCCCACCGTCGTCGCCCTGCGCACCATGGCCGCCGACGTGGTGGCCGGCGAGGTCGCCCGGCTCGAGGGCCGGCTGCCCGGCCTCGACGACAAGCAGCGCGCCGAGATCACCCAGACCGTGCGCCGCGTGGTCGACAAGCTCCTGCACGCGCCGACCGTGCGGGTCAAGCAGCTGGCCAGCGAGCCCGGCGGCGCCGGGTACGCGGACGCGCTGCGGACACTCTTCGACCTCGACCCGGAGACGGTGGCTTCTGTCAGCCGGGCCGACCTGAATGACGCCGACGTCAAGAACCGAGGGCGAGTATGACCGAGAGGGCACTGAGGCTCGGGACCAGGCGCAGCAAGCTCGCCATGGCCCAGTCCGGGCACGTGGCCGACGCCGTCCGGCGGCTGACCGGCCGGCCCGTCGAGCTCGTGGAGATCACGACGTACGGGGACACCTCCCGTGAGCACCTCGCGCAGATCGGCGGCACCGGCGTGTTCGTCGCCGCCCTGCGTGACGCGCTGCTCGCGGACGAGGTGGACTTCGCCGTCCACTCCCTGAAGGACCTGCCGACCACGCAGCATCCGGACCTGGTGCTGGCCGCGATCCCGGAGCGCGAGGACCCGCGCGACGTGCTGATCGCCCGCGACGGACTGACGCTGGACCGGCTGCCCAAGGGCGCCCGGGTCGGCACCGGCTCGCCGCGGCGCATGGCCCAGCTCCACGCGTACGCGCGCAACCACGGCCTGGAGATCACCTGCGTCCCGATCCGGGGCAACATCGACACCCGGGTCGGTTACGTACGCAGCGGGGAACTGGACGCGGTGGTTCTCGCCGCGGCAGGCCTCAACCGCATCGGCGGGACGGAGGAGCTCACCGGCTCCCTGTCGCTCGACCGCCTGTCGGTCGACTCCGTCCTGCCCGCCCCCGGCCAGGGGGCCCTGGCGATCGAGTGCCTGGCGTCGAACGCCGAACTCGTCACCGCGCTCGCCGAGCTCGACGACCCGCTCACCCGGGCCGCCGTGACCGCCGAGCGATCCCTGCTCGCCGCCCTGGAGGCCGGCTGTTCCGCACCCGTGGGTGCGCTGGCCGACCTGCTGGCCGACGACCCCGGTCACGGGCAGGTTGTCACCGAGATGCGCCTGCGTGGCGTCGTCGGCACCACCGACGGCTCGACGCTGGTGCAGCTGTCCACCACCGGACCCGTACCCACCTCGCACGACGAGGCCATGGCGCTCGGACGCGAACTCGCGGACGAGATGCTCGCCAAGGGTGCGGCCGGTCTTATGGGGGAGCGAGCACTTTGAACCCCACCAGCCCGACCACCAGCCCGCTGTCCCCGGCCTTCGCGGGCCATGGACACGTCACATTCCTCGGCGCAGGCCCCGGTGACCCCGGACTCCTGACCCTCAGGGCCGTGGAGGCCCTCGCCGGAGCGGATGTCCTGATCGCCGAGCCGGAGGTGCTCGAGGTCGTTCGCGGCCACGCGCGCGCGGGGGTGAGCACGCCGGAGCTGACGATTGTTGACGAGGCGTCAACAACCGCCGGTGTCCCCGTGTTGAGGGACGCGGCCAATCTTGTCATGGAGGCCGCGAGGGGCGGCAGGCGGGTCGTCCGTGCGGTGACCGGCGACCCCGGCCTCGACGGCAACGCGGGAGCGGAGATGCTCGTCTGCGCCGCCGAGGGCATCCCCTTCGAGGTCGTCCCCGGTGTCGCCACGGCCGTCGGCGTACCCGCGTACGCCGGTGTCCCGCTCCGCGACGCCCAGGGCACCGACGTGCGTTTCGTCGACGCCCGCACCGCCGACGAGCGGTGCTGGACCGAGGTCGGCGCCTCCGACGGCACCGTCGTCGTGTCCACCTCGCTCGACTCGGTGGCCGCGGCCGCCGGTGAACTGGTGGCGGCAGGCCGTAAGCCGGACACCCCGCTCACCGTCACCATCGCCGGTACGACCACCCGGCAGCGGACCTGGAACGCCACCCTCGGCACCATCGCCCAGGTCTTCAAGCAGGGCAAGGTCCTCCCCTCGCCCGAGGGCCACCGGCCGGTCATAGCCGTGGTCGGCGAGCGCAGCGCCCCGGCGCAGCGGGACCAGCTGTCGTGGTTCGAGTCGAAGCCGCTCTTCGGGTGGCGGGTGCTCGTGCCGCGCACCAAGGAGCAGGCCGCCTCGCTCTCCGACCAGCTGCGTTCGTACGGTGCGGTGCCGCACGAGGTGCCGACCATCGCCGTCGAGCCGCCGCGCACGCCCCAGCAGATGGAGCGTGCGGTCAAGGGGCTCGTGACCGGGCGCTACGAGTGGATCGCCTTCACCTCGGTCAACGCGGTGAAGGCCGTACGGGAGAAGTTCGAGGAGTACGGGCTCGACGCGCGTGCCTTCGCCGGGATCAAGGTCGCGGCGGTGGGCGAGCAGACGGCCGCGGCGCTGGTCGACTTCGGTGTGAAGCCGGACCTGGTGCCCAGCGGAGAGCAGTCCGCGGCTGGTCTCCTCGAGGACTGGCCGCCGTACGACCCGGTCTTCGACCCGATCGACCGTGTCTTCCTGCCGCGGGCCGACATCGCGACGGAGACGCTGGTCGCGGGCCTGATCGAACTCGGGTGGGAGGTCGACGACGTCACCGCCTACCGGACCGTACGGGCTTCGCCGCCGCCGGCGGACACGCGTGAGGCGATCAAGGGCGGCGGGTTCGACGCCGTGCTCTTCACGTCGTCGTCGACGGTGCGGAACCTGGTCGGCATCGCCGGCAAGCCGCACAACGTGACCGTCATCGCATGCATCGGTCCCGCCACCGCGAAGACCGCCGAGGAGCACGGGCTGCGGGTGGACGTGCTGTCGCCCGAGCCGTCGGTGCACAAGCTGGCGGAGGCGCTGGCGGACTTCGGGCTGCGGCGACGCGAGGCCGCGCTGGAGGCGGGCGATCCTGTGACGCGGCCGAGCGAGCGGCGCCCGGGCGCCAGGCGACGGCGGACCACGTAGCGGGTGCGGTCGGTGCTTCGGGGCGGGGCCTTTCACCGGGCCCCGCCCCTTCTGCTCTGCCGTGCGGGGCGGATCGGGGCGGGCCCTCCACGGGGACCCGCCCCTTCCGCTGTGCGGTGCGGGGCGGATCGCATGCCCACAAGTGGTCGGTAAAAGCACTCTTTGGGCGGGCGTAGCCTCGGGGCTATGAACTCGTACGGATCCTTTCCCGGGGCGCGGCCGCGGCGGCTGCGGACGACGCCCGCCATGCGGCGGATGGTGGCCGAGACGCGGCTGCATCCCGCCGATCTGATCCTTCCCGCGTTCGTGCGCGAGGGGATCACCGAGCCCGTGCCGATCCAGGCCATGCCCGGCGTCGTCCAGCACACCCGCGACACCCTGCGGAAGGCCGCGGCCGAGGCGGTGGAGGCCGGGGTCTCCGGGATCATGCTCTTCGGCGTGCCCGAGGACGAGAAGAAGGACGCGGCCGGGACGGCCGGGACCGACCCCGACGGGATCCTTCAGGTCGCCATCCGGGACGTCCGCGCCGAGATCGGCGACGAACTCGTGATCATGTCGGACCTCTGTCTCGACGAGTACACCGACCACGGCCACTGCGGCGTCCTCGACGCCGACGGCCGCGTCGACAACGACGCCACGCTGGAACGTTACGCCGAGATGGCCCAGGTCCAGGCGGACGCCGGCGTCCACGTCGTCGGCCCCTCCGGGATGATGGACGGCCAGGTCGGCGTCGTCCGGGACGCCCTGGACACCATCGGCAAGGAGGACGTGTCGATCCTCGCGTACACCGCGAAGTACTCCTCCGCCTTCTACGGCCCCTTCCGCGAGGCCGTCGGCTCGTCCCTCCGGGGCGACCGCAAGACCTACCAGCAGGACCCCGCCAACCTCCGCGAGTCGATGCGCGAGCTCGCCCTCGACCTGGAGGAGGGCGCCGACATGGTGATGGTCAAGCCCGCCGGGCCGTACCTCGACGTGCTCGCGAAGGTCGCCGCATCCGTGGACGTGCCCGTCGCCGCGTACCAGATCAGTGGCGAGTACGCGATGGTCGAGGCCGCCGCCGAGAAGGGCTGGATCGACCGCGACCGGGCGATCTTCGAGACCCTCACCGGCATCCGACGGGCCGGCGCGCAGATGATCCTCACCTACTGGGCCACCGAGGTCGCCCAGAAGCTGGCCGACGCCCGCCGGTAGATCCGGTGGGAGCCGGGTCCTAGTCCCACCAGAAGGTCCAGACGGGGCTGTCCAGCAGCCCCGTCCTGGCGTACCCACGCAACCCCCCGCGGCTGCCCTGGTCGACGGTGTCCGGGCAGAACGCGAAGTGCTCCGCCGCCAGCGCCTCGGCCTCCTCCGGTGTCCCGGGCGGGGACGCGACCGAGACCACCAGCTGGTCGAAGGTGAGCGCGACGACACGGGCCCCGAAACGGTCCTCCCAGGACCGCAGCACCGCACACAGCCGGGCCACGTCGTTCTCGTGGTTCAGCGGACCGGTCCAGCCGATCACCGCCGGAATGTCCGCGCTGCGCCGCGCCGGAACCAGGGCCGGGCGGGCGTCCTCCAGCCAGAACCCCGGCTCCGTCAGCATCTCGGCCACGGCGGCCGCCGCCTTGTCCGGGTCCACGTCGCACGGCTGCGCCGGGGCCATGCCGGGCCAGTCGGCGCTGCCGGGTATCTCGTCGGACGCGTTCGCGTCCCAGAACCCGGCGAGGACCTCCTCGGCCTCGTGATCGGCCGGGTCACTCATCCTCTCCGGCATGAGCTCCCACCGGTCCAGGTCCCACGCGCCGCCGAGCAGCACCGGCAGCAGCCCGGCCGTGCGGGCCGCCGGGCGCAGCGCGCTCCAGGCGGAAGGGCCCGCCGCACCGTGCCCCGACCAGATGTACGGGGCGTCCGCCGGGCCGGTGAGGGCGCCGGGCGGCAGATCGAGGCCCAGGGAACGGCCGGTCGGATCGGCTGCGAGCCGGGGCAGCTGGTTCGGGATCATCGCCATGCGGAGAACGTACGGGGCGCCACTGACATCGCCGCGCGGAGAACGCAGGGCGCCACTGACAACGGAGCGAGTGGTGATGCGGCACGCGTCGGCGCACCCTGGAGAGGTAGCCGACAGGTACCTCGCTGGAGGTGGTCCTCATGATGCACACGCTTGTCGGATGGCATGTGGAGATGGAGTTCCAGGAGGAGGGTGACCGGACGCGGGCCGCGGCCATGGTGCGGCTCAGCGACGGCACCGAGTTCCGGGCCCACGGCACGGCCAACCGTCACCCCTCCGACCCGGAACAGCTCAGAGTGGGGGAGGAGATCGCCGGCGCACGCGCGCTGATGGACCTCGCCTCCCAGCTGCTCCAGAAGGCCCATACGGAGATCGACCAGGTCTCGGGCCGGACCTCGCACACCATCCGTTGACGACGGAACCCCCGGCACGGTGATCCGTACCGGGGGCTCCGTGGGCGGATGTCGCTCCGGGACCGTCAGAGGCGCTCGGGCGTCCTGATGCCGAGCAGCGCCATGCCCTGGTGCAGGGTGCGGGCGGTCAGGTCGGAGAGGAAGAGGCGGTTCTCCGCGACGTCCTGCGCCGGCGCCGGCTTGATGACCGGGCACTCCGAGTAGAACGTCGTGAACAGCGACGCCAGCTGGTACAGGTACGCGGCCAGCTTGTGCGGGGCGTGCTCCGCGGCCGTCTCGGAGATCACCTCGCCGAACTGGTCCAGGTGCAGACCGAGCGCGCGCTCGGCCGGGGCCAGCTCCAGCTCCGGGTGGGCGAGCGGGGTGCGGTCGCCGGCCTTCCCGAAGATCGACCTGACCCGCGCGTACGCGTACTGCAGGTACACCGAGGTGTCGCCGTTCAGCGAGACCATCTGGTCCAGGTCGAACTTGTAGTCACGCGCGGCCGACGTCGACAGGTCGGCGTACTTCACCGCGCCGATGCCCACGTACTGGCCGTTCTCGACGATCTCCGACTCGGTCAGGAGCGTCTCGCCGGTCTTCGCGAGGTAGTCGTCCGCCTTCTCGCGCACGACCGACGTCGCCCGGTCCACCGCCTCGTCCAGCAGGTCCACCAGCCTGACCGTCTCGCCCTCACGGGTCTTGAACGGCTTGCCGTCCTTGCCGAGGACCGTGCCGAAGGCCAGCTGGACGGCCTTCACGTCCTCGTTCAGCCAGCCGGCCCGGCGGGCCGTCTCGAAGACCATCTTGAAGTGCAGCGACTGACGGGCGTCGACCACGTACAGCAGGGTCGTCGCCTTCAGGTTCTGCACGCGGTCGCGGATCGCGGACAGGTCCGTCGCCGCGTACCCGAAGCCGCCGTCGGACTTCTGGACGATCAGCGGGGTCGGGTTGCCGTCCGGACCCTTCACGTCGTCGAAGAACACGCACAGCGCGCCCTCGGAGCGGACGGCGACGCCCGAGTCCTCGAGGATGCGGCAGGTCTCCACCAGCATGTCGTTGTAGCCGGACTCGCCGACGACGTCGCCGTCCCGGATGTCCATGTCGAGCTTGTCGAAGACCGAGTAGAAGTAGATCTTCGACTCGTCGACGAACCGCTGCCAGAGGGCGAGGGTCTGCTCGTCGCCGGCCTGCAGGTCGACGACGCGCGCGCGGGCCCTCGTCTTGAACTCCTCGTCGGAGTCGAAGAGCGCACGCGAGGCCTTGTACAGCCGGTTCAGGTTCGACATGGCCTCCTCACCGGAGACCTCGGCGCCGTCCTCGGCCTTGTGGTCCAGCTCGTGCGGGTGCTCGATCAGGTACTGGATGAGCATGCCGAACTGGGTGCCCCAGTCGCCGATGTGGTGACGACGGACCACGGTCTCGCCCGTGAACTCGAGGATCTCGACCATCGCGGCGCCGATCACGGCGGAGCGCAGGTGACCGACGTGCATCTCCTTCGCCACGTTCGGCTGGGCGTAGTCGATGACCGTCGTGCCCGCCGACTCGTTGAACGGCACGCCGAGCCTGGCGTCGGCGGCGCGGGCCGCGAGGGTCCGCACGATCGCCGCGTCCGTGACCGTGATGTTCAGGAAGCCGGGGCCCGAGACCTCGATCTCCTTCAGGACGTCGTTCTCCGGGATCGCGGCGACGACCCGGGTGGCCAGCTCACGCGGGTTGCCCTTGAGCTGCTTGGCGAGCGCCAGGATGCCGTTGGCCTGGAAGTCGGCCCGGTCGCTTCGTCGCAGCAGCGGGTCGGCGGACGCGGCGTCCGGCAGAGCTGCCGAGAGGCCGTCCGCGAGGCGCTGCTGCACGGTCGAAGCGAGGGAAGGGACCGAGGCCATGAGCTTCCGTTCCTGTTGAGTTCGGGGAGTTCTGTGCGTCTAAATCGCTTGTCAAGTGTCCCATGGGAGCGCAACGTGATTTCCCCGCCTGTGGACAACCACGGGACGCGGCCCGTGTCCGCCTGTGGACAACCTCGAGGAGCACTCTTCCGTCTGGGAGAATGGCTCACGTAGCGCCCTCAGGCAGAACCCCACCCAGGAAGAAGGACGTACCGACCGTGGCTCAGAGCAGCACCGAGACCGACTGGGTCTCCCGTTTCGCGGACGAGGTCATCGCCGAGTCGGAGCGACGTGCGCCTGGCAAACCGGTCGTCGTCGCCTCCGGCCTCTCCCCCTCCGGCCCGATCCACCTGGGCAACCTCCGCGAGGTCATGACCCCGCACCTGGTCGCCGACGAGATCCGCCGCCGCGGGCACGAGGTCAGGCACCTGATCTCCTGGGACGACTACGACCGCTACCGCAAGGTGCCGAACGGCATCGAGGGCATCGACGCGTCCTGGGCCGAACACATCGGCAAGCCCCTGACCTCGGTCCCCGCCCCCGCCGGCTCGCCGCACCCCAACTGGGCCGAGCACTTCAAGGCGGCCATGGTCGAGTCGCTGGCCGAGCTCGGCGTCGAGTACGACCCGATCAGCCAGACCGAGCAGTACACCGCGGGCACCTACCGCGAGCAGATCCTGCACGCCATGAAGCACCGCGGCGACATCGACGCCATCCTCGACCAGTACCGGACGAAGAAGGCCCCGAAGAAGCAGTCGCAGAAGGCCCTCGACGAGGCCGAGCTGGAGGCCGAGGAGGGCTCCGGCGCGGCGAGCGAGGACGACGGCTCCGGCGGCTCCTCGGGCTACTTCCCGTACAAGCCGTACTGCGGGCAGTGCGAGAAGGACCTGACCACGGTCACCTCGTACGACGACGACACCACCGAGCTCGCCTACACCTGCACCAACTGCGGCTTCGCCGAGACGGTGAAGCTCAGCGAGTTCAACCGCGGCAAGCTGGTCTGGAAGGTCGACTGGCCGATGCGCTGGGCCTACGAGGGCGTCATCTTCGAGCCCTCCGGCGTCGACCACTCCTCGCCCGGCTCGTCCTTCGTCGTCGGCGGCCAGATCGTCCGCGACATCTTCGACGGCGTCCAGCCCATCGGACCGATGTACGCCTTCGTCGGCATCAGCGGCATGGCCAAGATGTCCTCCTCGCGCGGTGGCGTCCCGACCGCCGCCGACGCGCTGAAGATCATGGAAGCTCCGCTGCTGCGCTGGCTGTACGCCCGCCGCCGCCCCAACCAGTCCTTCAAGATCGCCTTCGACCAGGAGATCCAGCGGCTCTACGACGAGTGGGACAAGCTGGAGGCCAAGGTCGCCGACGGCAGCGTGCTGCCCGCAGACGCCGCCGCCCACACCCGCGCCGCCCGCACGGCCGCCGGTGAGCTCCCGCGCACCCCGCGCCCGCTCCCGTACCGCACGCTCGCCTCGGTCATGGACATCACCGCCGGCCACGACGAGCAGACCCTGCGGATCCTGACCGAACTCGACCCCGAGAACCCGGTCGCCTCCCTCGACGAGGTCCGGCCGCGCCTCGACCGCGCCGAGAACTGGATCACCAACCAGGTCCCCGCCGACCAGCGCACCATCGTCCGCGAGGAGCCCGACACCGAGCTCCTCGGCTCCCTGGACGACGAGGGCCGCGAGTCGCTCCGCCTGCTCCTGGAGGGCCTCGACAGCCACTGGTCGCTCGACGGGCTCACCACCCTCGTCTACGGCGTCCCGAAGGTCATGGCCGGTCTCGACGCCGAGGCCAAGCCGACGCCCGAGCTGAAGCTCGCGCAGCGCGCGTTCTTCGCCCTGCTCTACAAGCTCCTCGTCAGCCGCGAGACCGGGCCGCGACTGCCCACGCTGCTGCTCGCCGTGGGCGCGGACCGGGTGAGGAAGCTGCTCGGCGCGTGAGCACGCCGGTGAGCTGAGTACGGGGAAGGGCCGCCACCCGGATGCCGGGTGGCGGCCCTTTCACGTACTCCCGTGCGGTCAGGGATCGGTCTCCCGAACGGTCTCCCGTCTCCGGTGCCGTCAGGGAGTGCGGTACTCCTGCATGTCCTGCTGGATCTGCTGCTGGACCTCGGGGATCATCCGGTGGAGCAGCTCGGGATTGCGGAGCTGCTCGACGCCGTAGTGATCGGCCACCAGCCGTTCGAGCTCCTGGGTCTCCGGGAAGCGGTCGTTCTCCACCGCATACGCCCAGGTCTGCTTGTAGACGACCTCGCGGAACTCCTCGACCTCCTGCGGTTCCGGCTGCTCCTCCACGTACTCCGGGTACTCGACGAACTCCTCCGGCCCCGGCGCGGGAACGTCCTCCGGGCCGAGCGGCACCGGCACCGGGATCGGCTCGAGGCCGTCGACGATCTGGGGGTTGTACGAGCCCTGGTAGCCGTCCGGCCGCGCCTGGCCCGCGAACCACGGGCTGCCCTCGGCATCCTCCGCCGCGTCCGGAAGCGGCTGCGGCGCGGGCGCGAGCTGCACCGGCTGGGACTGCTGGGCCGCCTGAAGCGGCTGAGGCTGCTGAGGCAGCAGCGGCGACGTGCCCTGCGGCTGCGGCGGCAGCACGGCCGGCTCGATGCCGGCCGCCGCGAGACCCGCGGCCGCCGTCTCCGCGAGCGGCACCCCGTACCGCGCCAGACGCAGCGGCATCAGCGCCTCCACCGGCGCCTTGCGGCGCCAGCTCCGGCCGAAACGGGCCTGAAGACGCGCCTGGTAGATCAGCCGCTCCTGCTCCAGCTTGATCACCTGCTCGTAGGAGCGGAGCTCCCACAGCTTCATCCGGCGCCACAGCCGGAACGTCGGCACCGGGGAGAGCAGCCAGCGGGTCAGCCGCACGCCCTCCATGTGCTTGTCCGCGGTGATGTCCGCGATCCGGCCCACCGCGTGCCGCGCGGCCTCGACCGCCACGACGAACAGGATCGGGATCACGGCGTGCATCCCGACACCCAGCGGGTCGGGCCAGGCGGCCGCGCCGTTGAACGCGATCGTCGCCGCCGTCAGCACCCACGCGGTCTGCCGCAGCAGCGGGAACGGGATCCGCAGCCATGTCAGCAGCAGATCCAGAGCGAGCAGCACACAGATGCCCGCGTCGATGCCGATCGGGAAGAAGTACGAGAAGGTGCCGAAGCCCTTCTGCACGGCGAGCTCGCGCACGGCGGCGTACGAACCCGCGAAGCCGATCCCCGCGATGATCAGCGCACCGGCGATGACGAGGCCGATGAGTATCCGGTGTGTGCGTGTCAGCTGCATCGCGGCCACCCGCGATCCCCTCCCCGTCAATCGACATCTCGCGCGCACAGACTGGCACATGTGCACGAAGCCCGGCCCCCGGGGGAGGGACGGGCTCCGCATCGACACGCCACTCTGCGCCGTTTTGCGCCTAGTTGTCGGCCTTCATTCGCGTCTACTTGTTGGCGGCGGCGACCGCGGCGACAGCCTCCTTGGCCGCCTTCACCGCGCCACTCATGATCGTCTTGTCCGACGGGGTGTCCGCACCCGCGTACCCGGCGCCGTTGTACGAGAGCAGCACCAGCACATTGCCCGTACGCGCCACGACGGAGCCGTAGACGAAGTCCTCGTTCGTCTTGCGCAGCCGGTACGCGACGGACTTCGCCTCGTCGCCGATGCCCGTGGCCGTATTGGTGCTGAGCTTCTTCGCGCCCGGAGTCTCCTCGATCTTGGCGAGCTCCTTCGCCAGGTTCTCCTGCGCGCGCTCCTGGCCGCTGCCGAGCGCGGCGTCCGACTCGTACCGGTAGAAGGACACGTCCAGCCAGCGGTACTGCGAGCCCTTCACGCCCTTGTCGTCCAGGCCGTTCCACGAGCAGCCGGTGCGGCTCCCGAGGTCACTGGAGACGGCCGGCGTGCCGTTCTTCGTCTTCGCCTTCGGCACGAGCGAGGACGTCGTCTTCGCGACGACCGCCTTGCACGCCTCCGGCAGCTTCGCGAACTTCGCCGGCTCGACCGTCTTCGTCGTCTGCGACGGCGAGGGAGTGGCGGAGGCCGACGGGGCCCCCTTGTCCTTCGAGCCCGACGCCCCCGAGCCACTGCCGCCGGAGTCCGAGGAGCAGCCTGCGACGACGAGCATCACCGGGACGGCGGCGCAGGCGAGTATGCGGGTGAGTCGCGGGGCTGTTCGCTGCATGGTTCCTTCAGTCGCTTGTCGTACGGTCCGGCCGGTACGCCGACACGTTACGTGGTGTCCCTCCGCTCACGGAGCGGATGCGAGCGGCTACTCCTCCAGGCGCTCGGCGAGCAGCCGGGCCAGGTTCCGGGCCTTTTCCTGCAGTTCCATGCTGTCGGGGGCCTCGGCGGAGCCGGTCGTCTGCTCCCGGTAGGAGACGGTCACGATGACGTTGGATGTGCGGAACACCACGCTGACGGCACGCTGATGACCGTTAGCGCCGACCGTGCTCAGGGCGTCGTCGAGATACGCGACGTTCCCGAGACCGTCGAGCACGCGGGGTTCGAGGCCGGTCGGGGAAGGGCCCGAGGCGGTGGCTCCGGAGGAGGGCGGGGTGGTGCCGGCAGGCGGCTTGCCCGACGGGGCGTCGGCCGCGTCGCCGGCCTGGGTGGCACCCGCCGTCGTGGCGCCCGCGCTCGTGCCGTCCGGCGACGCCGCGCCCTGGGTCGTCCCCGGGGGCCGGTCCGTCGAGGGGGTGCCCGGGGGCGGCGCCGTGACCGACGGCGTCGTCGTCGCGGGCGGGGCGGTGGTCGGCGGCGCGGTCGGCGGCAGCGGAATGCCCGCCGCGAGCTGCTTGCGGACGTACACCTCCTGCGCCCGGTCGTCGTCGCTGACGGCGGTGTCGTACGAGACCACCCGCTCGATGTCGAGCGTCAGCCGGTGCGAGATGTCCGGGGTGTCGGCCTTCCACGTGCAGCCGACCCGCCGGTCGGTGTCGTACGTCACGGACGCGACGCCGCGGTACGCCTTGTCGCGCTCGGCGTCGGCGAGGGCGGCGGCGCCCGGGAGCAGGTCCTTGAGCGTCGCCTGGGGGACGGCACCGCAGGGCTCGAAGAGCGTGCGGTAGCGGCCCGGCGGTGCGGCGGGCACGGCGGGGCCGGCCTTGGCGTCGACGGCGATGTCGTCGGCCGGGGTGCCGGACGAGCAGCCGGTGAGGCCGATTCCGAGGCCGAGGCCGAGTGTGAGGACGACGGCGGTGCGTGCCGTGGACCCGGTGCGGCCGGGGGTGTACCTCTTTCGCTGCACGCTCCCAGGCTCCCTTCTCCCGAGGTCTTTCCCGAAAACTGTTTGCCGCGCGAACCCGGCCGATGGACACAATGTCTATCGCACACGCAGCTGTTGATGCCGGTCCGCTGTCACCTGTACGGGCTTTGGCGCCGGTTTTTGCGTTATCAGACTTTTCGGGGGAATCGAGGGAGTATGTCGTACGTAGAGGTGCCCGGGGCGAAAGTGCCCATTCGGATGTGGGCCGACCCCGCCACGGTGGAGGGCGGTGCCATGCAGCAGCTGCAGAACGTGGCGACGCTGCCGTGGATCAAGGGCCTCGCCGTGATGCCGGACGTGCATTACGGCAAGGGTGCGACGGTCGGTTCGGTGATCGCGATGCAGGGCGCGGTCTGCCCCGCGGCGGTCGGTGTGGACATCGGCTGCGGCATGTCGGCGGTCAAGTCCTCGCTGACGGCGAACGACCTGCCGGGTGACCTGTCGAGGCTCCGCTCGAAGATCGAGCAGGCGATTCCGGTGGGCCGGGGTCTGCACCGGTCGGAGGTGGACCCGGGGCGGCTCTACCAGTTCCCGACGTCGGGCTGGGACGACTTCTGGTCGCGGTTCGACGGGGTGGCCGACGCCGTCAAGTTCCGTCGCGAGCGGGCTGCTCTGCAGATGGGGACGCTCGGCGGAGGGAATCATTATGCAGAAGTATGCATAGATATGCAGGGCGGGGTGTGGCTCGTTCTTCACTCCGGATCGCGCAACATCGGCAAGGAGCTTGCCGAGTACCACATCGGCGAGGCGCAGAAGCTGCCGCACAATCAGGGCTTGGTGGACAGGGACCTCGCGGTATTCGTCGCTGACACCCCACAGATGGCGGCCTATCGGAACGACCTCCACTGGGCTCAGGAGTACGCGAAGTACAACCGGGCCGTCATGATGGCGCTCTTTCAAGAGGTCCTTCGTCGGGAGTTCCGCAAGGCGAAGGTGACCTTCGACCAGGTGATCTCCTGCCATCACAACTACGTGGCGGAGGAGCGATACGAGGGCATGGACCTGCTGGTCACGCGGAAGGGTGCGATCCGGGCCGGCTCCGGGGAACTCGGAATCATCCCGGGTTCCATGGGCACCAGCTCGTTCATCGTGAAGGGGCTCGGCAACGAGGCGGCCTTCAACTCGGCGTCGCACGGTGCCGGCCGGCGGATGAGCCGGAGTGAGGCGAAGCGGCGCTTCTCGACGCGCGACCTGGAGGAGCAGACTCGGGGCGTGGAGTGCCGTAAGGACTCCGGCGTCGTGGATGAGATCCCGGGCGCGTACAAGTCGATCGAGCGGGTGATGGAGCAGCAGCGGGACCTGGTCGAGGTGGTCGCGCAGCTGAAGCAGGTCGTCTGTGTGAAGGGCTGAGAGCGCAACCGGAACGGGGTGCCGCAACTGCGGCACCCCGTCTGTGCTCCCCTGTGCTCGGCTACTGGGCAGGCGTCGAGGTCCGACCGGTACGCAGCCGCCACAGGCGCATCGAGCAGCTCTGCTCGGTACGGTCGAGTGCGATGGCTGCGGCGGCGGGGTCGTTGAGCCGCAGCAGTTCGCGGTCGTCGGTCTCGGTCCAGCGCCGACGAGGGGGTGCGAACCTCATGTCTGCTGGGCGCACCCACGTCTGGATCGATGCCGCGTTGGCTTTCTTGTGGTCCAAGGCGAGGCAGCCGGGGTAGTAGAGGTGCTCGGCGAGCCGCTGGGCCTGCTCCTTGTAGTACGTGATGACGTAGACCTGGTCACGGGCATTGCGCCGGGCGATGCGCTCGGCGCCCGTGACCTTCTTCGCGTAGTGGCACAGGTACACGGCCAGGGCCGTGCTGGCTGATGTGAAGGAGAGGAAGGGGATGCCCTCGGCGGTCCAGCCGAGCGATCCGTCGGCATCGATGACGCCGCGGAGATAGTCCGGCCGGGAGAATTCGAAGCGGGGTGGCCGGATGACTCGCGACTTCTTGCCGTAGGGGATTCCGAGGTCGTTGATGATGGTCCTGGCCTCGAGTGCGCACAGGGTCCATGTGGCCGAGTGGGCCTGCTCGGCGAAGTTGGTGGTGCGTACCCGCTCCCTCACGGAGCTGTAGTACGGGGTCAAGCGCTGGAACTCGCGGAGGATCTGGATGTCCCGCACGTTGATCTCGGCGGTCAGCTTGCCTTTCTGGCCGGTCCCGCGAGCCAGGTGCCCGTCGGCCTGCAGGAAGCCGAACATGTAGGCGTACTCGGGGTCCTGGAGGTCCATGAACCTCGGCGTGAGGGCGCTCAAGTCGAAGAGAGCCTGCGCGGTAGGGTCCTGTTCAGCCATGGGAAGTCGTCTCTTCCTTCTGGTGAGGCCCTCGGTCGGGACTGCAATCCCGGCCGAGGGCCGTTCTGTATGGAGTTGTCTTCGACGCTAGAGCGGGAGTGCGGGCGTCGTGCGGGTGATCCAGGTGGTTCACCCGCACGTGTCGCCGTGTTGTCAGAGCTCGCGGTGGACCTTGGTGTTGGAGGCCTGGGCGCGGGGGCGGACGACCAGGAGGTCGATGTTGACGTGCGGGGGGCGGGTGCAGGCCCAGGTGATGGTGTCGGCCACGTCGTCCGCGGTGAGGGGTTCGGCCACGCCGGCGTAGACCTTGGCGGCCTTCTCGGTGTCGCCGCGGAAGCGGGTGGTGGCGAACTCGTCCGTCTTGACCATGCCGGGGGCGATCTCGATGACGCGGACCGGGGTGCCGACGATCTCCAGGCGGAGGGTCTCGGCGAGGACGCGGGCGCCGTTCTTCGCGACGACGTAGCCGGCGCCGCCCTCGTAGGTGGAGTGGCCGGCGGTCGAGGAGAGGACGACGACGGTGCCGTCGCCGCTCGCGGTGAGGGCCGGGAGCAGGGCCTGGGTCATGTTCAGGGTGCCGATGACGTTGACCTCGTACATCTGGCGCCAGTCGGCCGGGTCGCCGGTGGCGACGGGGTCGGCGCCGAGGGCGCCGCCGGCGTTGTTGATCAGGACGGCGAGGGTCTGGAAGGCCGTGGCGAACTCGTCGACGGCGGCGCGGTCGGTGACGTCGAGGGCGTAGGCGGCGGCCTGGTGGCCGGCCTCGTTGATCTCGGCGGCCAGTTCTTCGATGCGGTCCTTGCGCCGGGCGGTGAGGACCACGCGGTAGCCGGCGGCGGCGAGCTGCCTGGCCGTGGCGGCGCCGATTCCGCTGCTCGCTCCGGTGATGACGGCGATGGGGGTACCGGGGGCAGTCATGACGTCGTGCTCCTCGCGCAGATGGTCGATTACGTCGATCGCCCGGCCAGGATAGGCGGCGCCGATCTCGGAGGGCGCGGTGCGTGTGGGGGGTGGCCTGTGCGGGAGGGACACGCTGACTGATGAGTTGTCAGAGGATCGGATGATCTGTGGTTATTTTGGCCTTATGTATGGATTGCGAAAGGGTGTGCTCGGGGTCGCTCTCGCGGCCGCGGTGGTGATGGGTGCGGGCGCGAGTGCCGGTGCCGTGGGGCCGGTGGTGGGGCCCGAGGCGGATCTGTCCCATCACGGTCATGTCTCTCTCTGGGACGGGAGGGTCGGGGTCTGGCTGGTCAGTGAGAACTTCGGTCCCACGGATCTCTCCCAGGCGACGGTCCGGCTCGCGTTCTCCGTGCCGATGGCGGGTGGCCAGGAGCTGCCGGAGGCCTGTCTGTGGAGCAGTGACCGGGTGGTCTCGTGCCGCACGGGTGAGCTGCCGGCCGCGGGGGGTGCCGGTGAGCTGGCGCTCGACCTGCGGACGGCGGGTCTTCCGGACGAGCTGACGGTGGAGGTCACCACCGCCTGGCGGGACGGGGTGGCCGACCGGAATCCGCGGAACGATCAGCATCGGGTTCTTGTGTTCGCCACCGGTGATCCTTACGTCTTCTGAGGGGCTGTCGGCGTCGTCCGGTGCTGTCCGTGTGGGGGGCGGTCGGGTTCAGTTGCTGGTCCAGTGGATGTAGCCGTCGGGGCGGACCAGTACCGCGGTCGTTCGCGTCGGGTCCGTCCAGGTGGCTCGTACGAGGTGCTCGGGGGAGACCGGCGCGGTCGGGGGCAGGGCGGCCGGGACGCCGTCCCGCGGGGTGATCAGTAGGAACTCGCCCGCTCGCAGCAGTTCGTAGAGACGGCCTTCGCGCAGCCGCGCATCCGGTGCGCGGCGGCCCGCGGGGCGTTTGGAGCCCGCCGGGGGCGCGTACGCGATACCGAGTCCGCTGATCATGCCCATGGCGCGGGCGGAGGCGGGCCGTAGTGCGCTCAGGAGTCGGGCGGCGAGGGAGCGGGCGGCGCGGGTGGGCGGGGTGTGGGCCATCGCGAGGCGCACGAGTGCGCCGCTGGTGCGGAGCACGGCGGCGCCGACGGGGTGGCGCTCGGACTGGTAGCTGTCGAGGAGGGTTTCGGGGGCGGGTGCGTCGCCGCGCAGGACGGCGGTGAGTTTCCAGGAGAGGTTGGCGGCGTCCTGGAGGCCGGTGTTCATGCCCTGGCCGCCGGCGGGGGAGTGGACGTGGGCGGCGTCGCCGGCGAGGAAGACCCGGCCCACGCGGTAGGAGGGGACCTGGCGCTCGTCGCTGTGGAAGCGGGAGATCCAGCGGGGGTCGTGCATGCCGAGGTCGGTGCCGAGTGCGCGGCGGGTGATCTCGCGGACCTCGTCCAGGTCGACGGGTTCGGTGTCGGGTACCTGGCGGGTGCGGCTCCAGCCCATCACCCGGTACCAGCCGTCGCCGAAGGGGGCGAGGAAGGCGAAGGTGTCGCCGGAGCCGTTGACGCTGAACGCGTCGGCGGGCTCCTCCG
The DNA here is from genome assembly GCF_055574655.1 of Streptomyces sp. NPDC029956. Taxonomy (NCBI): domain Bacteria; kingdom Bacillati; phylum Actinomycetota; class Actinomycetes; order Kitasatosporales; family Streptomycetaceae; genus Streptomyces; species Streptomyces sp. NPDC029956. The sequence continues at coordinate 30,596 of NZ_JBVHZJ010000036.1, forward strand.
TGAGGCGGACGTCGGCGAGGACCAGGGACCGGATCACGGATCCGCCGGGGAAGGGCAGGCCCAGGGCGGTGCGGACGGCGCTGCGGACGCCGTCCGTGCCGACCAGGTGGCGGGCGGTGAGGGTGAGGGGGGTTCCGTCGGGGTCGGTGAGGTCCGCTGTCACCGTGTCGGTGTCCTGGCGCAGGCCGCGCAGCTCCGTGCCGTACCGGAAGGTGACCCCGGCGGCCACGGCCCGGCGTTCGAGGAGGCGCTCGACCTCGTACTGCGGGGTGACGAGCAGGTGGTTGAAGCGGCTGGGCAGTCGGGTGAGGTCGAGGTCGAGCCGGCCGAAGAGCCGTGCGGTGGCGAGGGTCGTGCCGGTGGCGACGAGCTCGTCCGCGAGTCCGCGGGCGTCGAGCTGCTCCAGGGTGCGGGCGTGGACGCCGAAGGCGCGGGTCATGTTGGCGAGGCCGTGCGGGCGGCGCTCGACGAGGGTGACGTCGACGCCGGCGGTGGCGAGGTCGCCGGCGAGGAGCAGGCCGGTGGGGCCGGCGCCGATGACGAGGACCTGGGTGTCGGTCGGGTCGGTGGTCTTGGCGCTCTTCGGTGTCTCCGCGGTGCTCATGGCGTGCCTCCAGGGTGCCCACGACCGTTTGCCAACGACTGTTGGTCAACGCTTGTTGGCAACTGTAGGGGCGACTTCGATGAGGTGTCAACGCCTGTTGGCCTACACTTGTTGGTATGACGACCGCCCGCCGTTCCGACGCCACCAGAGCCGCCATCCTGGAGGCCGCCCGCGAGCGCTTCGCCTCCGACGGATACGACCGCGCCACCATCCGGGCCATCGCCCGGGACGCCGGGATCGATCCGTCGATGGTCATGCGCTACTACGGCAACAAGGAGGGCCTGTTCGCCGCCGCCTCGGAGATCGACCTGAACCTCCCCGAGCTGGGCGGCCTGCCCGCGCGGCACATCGGGGCCGTTCTGGTGACCCACTTCCTGGAGCGCTGGGAGCGGGACGACGTCCTCACCGGGCTCCTGCGGGTGGGGGTCACCAACGAGGCCGGGGCGGAGCGGATGCGGGCGATCTTCGCCCAGCAGCTCGGGCCCGTCACCCGGGGCGTCTGCCCCGACCCGGCGGAGGCGCCGCAGCGGGCGGCGCTCGTCGCTTCCCAGATCCTCGGCATGGCGCTCACCCGCTATGTGCTGCGGCTGGCGCCGGTCGTCGAGATGACGCCCGAGGAGATCGTGGCCTGGCTGGGCCCGACCGTGCAGCGCTATCTGACCGCCGAGGCGCCCTGAGGGGGGCGGCGGTGCGCGCGGGTCCGACCGGTGCGGGCCGGTGTCCGGTTCGTACAATCTCTGCATGACGCAGAAGAGTTCAGGCCGGCGCGCGACGCTGATGACCGAGCTGTACGGGGAGGCCCGCCGCTACATGGCGGCGTACGCCCTGTTCAACCAGGCCGTCGCCGACCATCTGGGGCTCCACCCGACCGATGTGCAGTGCCTGAACCTGCTCAGCGTGGAGGAGGGCCCGGTGACCACCGGGCGGGTCGCCGAGCTGACCGGGCTCACCACCGGCTCCGCGACCCGGCTCGTCGACCGCCTCGAACGGTCCGGCTACGTCACGCGCGAACGGGACACCGAGGACCGGCGCCGGGTGCTGGTGGCCCTCGTGCCCGAGCGCATCGCGGAACTCGGCGACCTGTGGCGCAAGCTCAACAGCACCTGGGGCACGATGTTCGACGTCTACAGCGACGCCGAGCTCGCCCTGCTCATCGCCCATATGCGGCGTACCGTCGAGATCAGTGCCACGCAGATCGAGCGCCTGCGCGGCGGCGACCTGGGCTGACCGGGGCGGGGTCGCGATCCGGACCGGCCGGGCGGGGCGGGCCTCAGCCGGCCGTCGCGCCGCCGAACTCGCGCACGGCGTCGGAGACGATCGCCTCGAGGCGGGCGTGGTGGGCGCCGCGCCAGTAGACCCGGCCGCACTCCACGCACTCGGCGAACACGTCGTACGACTTCTCCGTGCCCTGCTCCAGGCGCTCGCGCACCGTGTCCTTGTCGGCGTCGCTCAGCCGCCCGTTGCACGCCGTGCATCGCGTCCAGGGGATGAGCGGCGGCGCGAAGCGCTCCAGGACGTCGCGCAGCTGGTCGTCCGGGCGGTCGCTGTAGATGTAGGCCCCCGCCCACAGTTCGCGGCGGCGGAGCAGGCCGCGGTCGCGCGAGAGCATGACGCGCCGCTCGCGCGCGGACAGCGCGGCCAGGGCGGGGTCACCGATGTCCTCGCTCTCGTAGGCCGCGTCCACGCCGAGCAGCCGCAGCCGCCGGGCCAGCGTGCCGAGGTGCACGTCGAGCAGGAACCGGAGGGGCGCGCCGGGGCGCACCGGCTGCGGGCGGGCGACGCCCTCCACCTCGACGGTCTCGCCCGCCGCGGGGACGTACGAGACGTCGACGGGTCGTCCGTCGACCAGCAGCCGGCCGGCCTCGGTGAGCGGCACGCCGAGGGACTCCACGACGTGGCCGAGCGAGGAGGCGCCGTCGGTGGTCACGGGCGTGCGGCCCGAGCGGCGGTCGGCCGCGACGAAGAGCCCCAGGTCGGGGGCGAAGCTGATGTGGATCTCCGGTCCGTTCACGGGGACAGGATCGCACCGGGGCGGGGCGGGCGGCCAGGGAATTCGGCGCCGTCAGGGGCGGAAGTCCGCCTCGTGGTCGGCGGCCCAGGTGGCGAACGTGCGGGCCGGGTGGCCGGTCAGTTCCTCGACCGTGCGGGTCGGTGGTGTCGGGCGGCCGTCGTGCGTGGCCCAGTGGGAGAGCAGGGCGTCGGCGAAGAGCTCCGGCATGAAGCCGGTGACCGACTCCTTCCACTCCTCGGGGGTCACGACGGTGTGGGGTGCGGGCCGGCCGGTCACCTCGGCGAGTATCGCCAGCTGCTCGACGAAGGTGAGCGACTCGGGGCCCGTCAGGAGGTACGAGGAGCCGCGCAGCCGGGGTTCGGTGAGGACGGCGAAGGCCGCCTCGGCGACATCGCGCTCATGGATCGGGTCGCCGTACGAGTCCGGGTGCGGCAGGGCGGGTCCCCGCCCGTCCCGGAGGGCCCGGGCCCACTGCAGGGCGTTGGTGGCGAAGGCGCCCGGCTGGAGGTGGGTGGCCTCGAAGGCACCGGCGTCCGCGGCGGCCGAGAGGGCACGCTCGGCGGCGAGGTGGGAGGCGGCGATCGGGTTCTCGGCGGCCTCCGGGGCGAGGACGGAGCTGGAGGAGAGCAGGACGACGTGCTCGACGCCGGCGGTGCGGGCCCGGTCGGCGAAGGCCTCGGCGTGCGTGGCCTCGGCGTAGAGGAAGACGGAGTCGACGCCGGTCAGGGCGGTGTCGAAGGTGGCCGGGTCGGTGAGATCGCAGCGAACGGTGTCGACTCCGGGCGGTGGTGAGAGGTCCGTGGGGTTCTTGGAGGCGGCTTTCGCCTTGATGCCGGCGGAGTCGAGGAGGCCGAGCAGGGTGGAGGCGACGCGGCCGCGGCTGCCGGTGACGAGAACGGTCATGAGGGGTTCCTTCCAGGGCGAGGCGAGATTTCCTTCGTGGCGCATCATCTGCGTCACGCAGATAAATATCCAGGGTCGTGCCGTGCGCGTCAACCCGTGAAAGACCCTGAGGTACCGTCCCGGCATGAAGATCATCGACCTTGAGCCCGGCGATCCCCGGCTGGAGAACGACCTCCTGCCCGTCCTCTCCGAACTCCGCCCCCACCTCACCCCGGAGCTCTTCCGCGAGGTGTACGAGACCGGGCACGCCCAGGGACTGCGCTTCAGCGCCGCCTACACCGCCGAGGGCCGCTGCGTCGGCGCGGCCGGCTGGCGGATCGTCATCAACACCAGCTCCCTGCGCAAGCTCTACGTCGACGACCTCGTGACCACCGCCGCCACCCGCTCCACCGGGGTCGGCCACGCGCTCATCGCCCACCTGGACGGCCACGCCCGCGCGGCCGGCTGCCACGAGCTCAACCTGGACTCCGGCACCCACCGCACCGGAGCCCACCGCTTCTACCTGCGTGAGCGCTTCGACATCGTGGCCTTCCACTTCACCCGGCCGCTCACCCCTGCGCAAGACGCCTCCTGAGCGCCCCTGAGACGCCTCCCGGGCCGGCGCCTCCGAGCGTCCCTAAGGCGCCTCTCGGACCTGCTCCTCCAGGTCGAGGCGCCAGTCGTTGCAGCGCATCGCGTGCCCCGGCGGGTACTCGAAGTCCCGCTCGCCCAGCAGCTCGAACCCCGCCTTGCGGCACACCGCGTTCGACGCGGCGTTCTCCGTCGACGGGAACGCGTGGAGGAAGCGATGGAGGCCCGCCGCCCGGGCCTCCACGACCACCGCGCGCGTGGCGGCGCTCGCCACGCCCCGGCCCTGGAAGCCCGGCAGCACGGCCCACCCCGTCTCGTACACCGGCTCTCCGTCGCCGGTCCGCACCCAGAAGCCGATGCTGCCGACCGCGGCCTCCTCGGGCGCCAGCACGATCCGGTACATGCGCCCCGAACCCGGCTCGTCGGCGCTCAGCTCCACGTACCGCCGGTGGCGCCGGACGAGCTGCTCCTCCGTCTCAGGGCCGCCGAGGTGATCCATCAACTCCGGTGCGTTCAGGGCGCGCAGCAGGCCCGCGTCGGCCTCGGACCAGGGCTCGAGCCGTACGGGCGAGGTGGTGTCGGTGTCCATCTCCGTACGGTAGGTCAAGGCGCTGACACCCCCCGGGCGTACGCCGTCGGCGACACCCCGATCGTCGCAGTGAACTCGCGTACGAGATGGGCCTGGTCGCTGTAGCCCAGCTCCACCGCCAGGGCCGCCCAGTCAGGGCCGCCCGCTGCGCCCGCGGCCTCGGCGCGCTCCAGGGCCTCGTGGATGCGGTAGCGCAGGATCACCCACTTCGGGCCGACGCCGACGTGGCTCGCGAAGAGGCGCTGGAGCGAGCGCGCGGACAGGCCTGTCGCCGTGACCAGCTGGGCCACCTTGCGGACCGTGCGGTCCCCTCGGATCAGGTCCACCAGCTCCATGGCCCGGTCGGCGGCAGGATCGGGCGCGGGGCCGTGGGCGAGCAGGAAGGCGTCGAGCGCCGCCACGCGCGCGTGGTCGGCGTCGGGGGAGAGGACGGCGGACAGGAGGCCTGCGTCCGTGCCCGCGTGCCCCGCCTCCGCGTCCGTGCCCGCGTGCCCCGCCTCCGCCCCGATACCCGCCTCCGCGCCCCTCCCGATACCCGCCGCCGTGCCCGTGTCGGGGAAGACCTCGGACAGGGGGACCCGGCGGCCGGTCCAGGCCGACACCGGCCACGCGGGCGCGAAGGGACGGAAGCCGCCGGGGCGGAACTGGATCCCGCAGACCCGGCCCGCCTCCGTCAGCTTCTGGGTGAACAGGCCGAGCCCGATCCCGGAGACCTCGGCGGACGCGCGCGCGTCCGCCGCCGGGGCGCCGAGTGCCCCGTACCGCTGGAAGACGATGTTCATCGACGGGTGCGGGACGACATGGGTCGCGTACGGCTCCGGCAGCTCCCAGTCGATCAGCCAGTAGTGCTCCAGGTAGGGCCGCAGCTCCGGCGCCGGGGTGTGGCGGCGGAAGCGGACGCGGGAGAGCAGTTCGGCGGGGTCGACGATGCCGCGGGTGTCCTCGCGGGGAGCGGAGTCGGACATGCTCCGATGCTAGGTCGGGACGTCTCCGGCCTGGCGTGTTTCTTCAAGACGGGCGTGGGCAGCCTCTTCTAACGTCGCCCCCATGACGAACGAGGACCTGCTCCGCACCGGTGGCCCGGCTCCCATGGGTGATCTGCTCCGTAGCGCCGCCGCTCAGGCCACGCCCCTGGTCCGCGGCATCGACGACGCCTCGCTCGGGGCGCCCACGCCCTGCGCCGAGTACGACGTGCGCGCCCTGCTGAACCATCTTCTCGGCGTCGTCGTGCACTTCCAGGCACTCGCCGCCAAGCAGCCCGCCGAACTCTCCGCCACCACGGATCGGCTCGCCGACGCCGACTGGCGGGACCGCTTCGAGGCCGAGACCGGGAAGCTAGTCGAGGCCTGGTCGGCGCCCGGCGCCGAGGAGGGCACCACCGGGGGCATGGCCCTGCCGGCGCGGACCGTCGGGTCCATGGTGCTGCTCGACCTCACCGTGCACGCCTGGGACCTGGCCCGCGCCACCGGGCGGAGCTTCACACCCGACCCGGGCGTGGTCGACGGTCTCGTCGAGGAGGTGGAGCGGATGGCGCCCATGGCCCGGAAGGCGGGCGTCTTCGGGGACGCCGTCGACCTGCCCGGCGACGCCACCGCCTTCGAACGGCTGCTGGCGACGACGGGCCGCGATCCCCGCGGATGGGAAGCCTGAGGCCCGGAAGCCCTCAGCGCAGGCGGCCCGCCGAGCCCGGGGAGAGCCGCGAGACGACCTGGCCGAAGGCATGCTCCTCCGCGGGCGTCAGCGGTATCGACTCCTGCGGGTGCCAGACCCGCTCCAGCGGGGTGCGCGCCCGGTCGCGGCGGTCGCGGGCCCGGGCGCGCAGGCCGACCGACAGCCACACCACCGTCGAGACGGCGAGCAGGCCGAAAAGCGTGATCACACGGGGATCGGAGAACTGGCCGGGCAAGGACATGACTCACTCCAGGGCGGGAGGGCCGCCCGTCGTCGCACGCCCCGGCAGGTGGCGCGCGGGCACGGGGACCCGACGATTCCTACTGCTTCCTCCCGACCTGTTCAGTTAACACCACCCTGGGGGGCTTTCGGCAGGGGGGTACGGGACCTTGGTCCCGGACCCGGCCGCCCCGGTGGCCCGTGCGGTCGACAGGCCCTCTTGTGCGGGCCGGGGAACCGCTCCAAGGTGCTCGGAAGAGGCACATTTCCGGCCGGGGAGGGAGCAGTCGTATGTCCGGGACGCAGGCTTGGGGATTCACGGACGACAGAGGTACGGAGCTGGGGGCGGCCCGCACGCCACGGCGGGTGGTCGCGTACGTGCGGGCCGGGGCCGCGCTCTGCGACCTGGGCGTGACGCCGGTCGCGGTGTACGGCTCCGGGCACGACGGGGACGCCCTCGACCCGGCGAAGGAGGGCGGGCTGACTTCGGCCGCGGTGACGTATCTCGGGCCGGGCCGGGTCCTCGACGAGGGGCTGCTGCGGGAGCTGCGGCCGGACGTGATCGTCGACGTGACCTACGACGGGAAGAGCCCCTACGCGCTCGACGAGGCCGTCGCCGAACGGCTCGGGGTGCCGCTCGTCGCGCTCTCCGTCGGCAACGAGCTCACCCTGCCGGCCATCCTCGACCGGTTCGCCGCGCTCGCGGTGGGTCTGGGGGCCGCGCCGGGCGACGGGGCGACCTCCGAGGGGTCCCCGGCCGGTCTCCGGGCCGCCGAGGACGAGCTCCGGGAGGTCGCCGCGCGGACCGGGCTCGGGGTGCTCGCCCTCTCCGGGGCCGGTCGCGACCAGGTGCACCTCGCCCGGCCGCTCGCCTGGCCCGAGCTGGCGAGGCTCGCCGAGCTCGGTGTACGGCTCGTCGACCCGGGCCCGGGGCCCGGGGCGAACTGGCTCACCGGTGACTGGGGCCGGGCCTCCGAGCTCCGGCCCGACCTGGTTCTCTTCGACAGCAGGGCGCACGCCACGACGCCGGACGGGGCCCTGTCCGGTGTCCGGTTCACGCCGTGGAACCCGGAGACCCCGCCCAGTCCGGCCGCGTACGCGCGCTTCTTCCGCACGCTGGCCGCGGCACTCGCCGACTGAACCGGCGCGTAGCGCGCGCCGCGCGGCGTCGATGCCGGGCCCGGGCCGTCGATGCCGGGCCCGGGCCGCCGCCGGGCCAGAGTGGCCAGGCCGGGTAGAGGCCACGCCGGGTAGGGGCCGAGCCGGGTGGAGGCCGGGCCGTGAGCGGTCAGGCCGGGGTCGCCGTGAGGCGGGTCCTGCGGAGCGAGTCGGCGAACTCCTCCGCGCGGGAGAGCTGGGCCCGCAGCTCGGCGACGCGCTCCGCGGCGGCCTGCTCGTAGCCGCGGACGCGGGCCACGAGCGCGGCCCGCTCGTCCGGGTCGAGCTCGGTGTCCGTGCCCGCGCGCTCGGCGGCCAGCAGGTCCACGGCCCTGAGGAGTTCGCGGGTCTCGTCGAGGGTGAAGCCGAGCGGCTTCATGCGGCGGACGACCATCAGCCGGGACACGTCCGCGTCCGTGTAGAGCGGGAAGCCGCCCGGCGAGGCAGCGGAGGGGACGACCAGGCCGCTGTCCTCGTACTGCCGGATGGTGCGCAGGGACAGCTCGGTCCGTGCGGCGACCTCGCCGATCTGCATGGGCTCGCCGGCCATCCGCACTCCTCGTACTCCGCTCACGCGTCAGGTTCCTTCCTCGTACGGGGTTCCCACCGGGCGTACGGGGTCCCCACAGGGCGCGGCGTCCGCGCATTACATACCATTCGTCCTAACTTCATCACTTATGAGAGCTGGAAGTGCGGCGAAACGCCTGCTCGTAGGTCGTCCGTTGGACAGCGGCCGGCTCGGGGAGACCCTGCTGCCGAAGCGGGTCGCCCTGCCGATCTTCTGCAGCGACCCGCTCTCCTCGGTCGCGTACGCCACCGAGGAGATCCTGCTGATCCTGGCCCTCGGCGGCCTCGCCGTGCTCCATCTGGCCTGGTACGCGGCGGTCGGCATCGTGATCCTGCTCCTGGTCGTCGTCGCCTCCTACCGGCAGACCTGCTACGCCTATCCGGGCGGCGGCGGGGCCTATGTCGTCTCCGCCGAGAACCTCGGGCAGACCGCCGCGCTCACCGCCGCCTCCGCGCTGCTGATCGACTACGTCATGACCGTCGCCGTCTCGGTCGTCTCCGGGGTCGCCGCCATCACCTCGGCCGTCCCCTCGCTCGACGGGCACGCCGTGGCCATGTCGGTGTTCTTCGTGGCCGTGCTGGCCTGGCTGAACCTGCGCGGGGTGCGGGAGTCGGGGCGCTGGTTCGCCGTTCCGACGTACGCCTTCATCGCGGTCATCTATCTGATGTTCGCGGTGGCCGCGGTGCGGATGGCCACCGGTGCGACGATCCGGGCCGAGTCCGCCGACCTGCCCGTCGAGGCGGTCTCCACCTACTCGGGGATCGCGCTCGTGCTGCTCGCGCTGCGCGCCTTCGCCTCCGGCTGCACCGCGCTGACCGGTGTGGAGGCCGTCAGCAACGGCGTACCGGCGTTCGCCAAGCCCAAGAGCCGCAACGCGGCGATGACGCTCGCGATCATGGGCGGGCTGTCCGTGACCATGTTCTTCGGGATCACCGTGCTCGCGATGGTCTACGAGGTGCATGTCGCCGAGGACCCCACCGAACTCGGGCTCGCGCCCGGCACCCCGATGTCCACCGCGCTCGCGCAGATCGGACGGGCCACCTTCGGCGACTGGCACGTCCTCTTCTACGCGCTTCAGGCCGTCACCGCGGGCGTCCTGATCCTGGCGGCCAACACCGCCTTCAACGGCTTCCCGATGCTCGCCTCGGTCCTGGGCCGCGACCGCTACGCGCCCCGCCAGCTCTTCCACCGCGGCGACCGGCTCGTCTACTCCAACGGCATCGTCCTCCTCGCGCTCGCCGCGATCGTCCTCATCGTCGCCTTCGACGCACAGCTGACCCGCCTCATCCAGCTGTACATCCTCGGCGTCTTCGTCTCCTTCACCCTGTCCCAGGCCGGCATGGTCAAGCACTGGCGGCGAGAACTCGCCACACCCGCGGGCCGCGCCGACCGGCACGCCATCCACCGCCGTCTCGCGATCAACGCCTTCGGCGCCTGTCTGACGGCGGTCGTCCTCGTCATCGTCCTCATCACCAAGTTCACCCACGGCGCCTGGATCGTCGTCATCGCGATGCCGGTGCTCTTCGCCGGGATGAAGGGGGTGCGGCGGCACTACGACGCCGTCGCCGCCGAGGTGGCCGTCGCCCCGGGGCAGCGGCCCCGCGTCCTCGCCGGGAACCACGTCCTCGTCCTGGTGGCCTCGGTGAACGCGCCCAGCCTCCGGGCCCTGTCGTACGCGAAGGCCCTGCGTCCCGCCTCGCTCACGGCGGTCACCGTCGCCGAGGACCCGGCCGAGGCGGAAGTGCTCCGCGCGACCTGGGAGGCCCATGGCATCGACGTGCCGCTGCGGGTGCTCAGCTCCCCGTACCGCTCGATCGTCCAGCCGGTCCTGCGGCACGTCAGGGAGGCGCCCGAGCGGACGGGGGACGCGGTGATCTCGGTGGTGATCCCCGAGTACGTGGTGGGCCACTGGTGGGAGCAGCCGCTCCACAACCAGAGCGCGCTGCGGCTCAAGACCCGGCTGCTGTTCATGAAGAACGTCGTCGTCATCGACGTGCCGTACCGCCTCGCCTCCGCCCGCGAGCTGGCCGCCGAGCGCGCGAAGGCGGCGGACGCCGCGAAGGCGGCCGAGGACCGGACCTGACCGCGGGCCGGACGGCGTGCCCTCCTACCGGAGCCGCGGGCCGTTCCTCCCGGAGCTACCGGCCCTGACCGCGCCGCCGTTCCTCCCGGGGCTACCGGCCCTGACCGCGCCGCCGTTCCTCCCGGGGCTACCGGCCCTGACCGCGCCGCCGTTCCTCCCGGGGCTGCCGGACCCCTACGGCCACACCAGGCAGTACGGCTGGTGGCCCGCCTCGTGGAGGCGGACCGAGAAGTCCTGCCACTCGTGGAGCAGCTGGTAGACGTCGAAGGCGTCGCGCGGGCCGCCGCGGTCCGGGACCGTGGACCAGATGAAGGCGGCCGCGCCGACCGACTCCTCGCCGATCGCGCGCAGCGGGTCGACCACGGTCATCGGCAGCTTCACCACGGCGTAGTCCGGGTGCAGGACCACCAGCTCGAGCGGCGGCACCTTGTTCAGGGGCATGCCCTGGATGCCGGTCAGGACCATGGCCGCTATGGTCTCCGGCTTGATCTTGGTGAACATGCCGCCCATGCCGAGCTCGTCGCCGCCGAGCTCCTCCGGGCGCATCGAGATCGGGACGCGGGCCGCCGTGGCGCCGTCGGGCGCGCCGAAGTACTTGTACGTCACCCCCAACCGGCCACTCCCGCTCGCGCCTCCGCCGACCGGATCTCCCGGAGGGCCCGATGTGCCGGGGACGCCGGGAATGCCTGGACTGCTCGGAGCGCCCGGGGTTCCCGAGGTCGAGTCCTCGCCCCGCCGGCGCCGGTGCTTCCCCCGGCGGGCAGACTCCGGACCCATGTCGTCCGTCCCCTCGCCCGGTCCGCCACCGCGATGCATATCTCCACCCGACTGCTTTTTCTCGGCAACACGACCCCGCCGCGCAACCCGATCATCGTGTCAGTGACCTCCCCCGCGTTCGTACGGTGAAACACCTGTCCGCAAGAACGCCGTGGCCTCTGACACCATGGATTCCGTGAGCCATCCCTATGACGCCCCAGTTTCGCAGACGCGGACGGCGAACGCCCCGGCGTAATACTCAGGAAGTTCACACCCTCTCTCCGTCCCCGATGTCGTGCCCGAAGTCGTTCTCGCAGGTCAGGATCACAGTGCCGTATTCATACGAAGCCCCAGTCTCACAGACGCTTTTCGACCGCGCTTCCCTCGTGACGCCCGGCGGCGTGAACTCACCGGTACGTGCCTTCCGGGCCGTGGGCGGAACGCCCCGGTTCATGGTGTCCGGTTCCGGTCCCTACCTCACCGACGCGGACGGTCGTGAGTACGTCGACCTGGTGTGCTCGTGGGGGCCGATGATCCTCGGCCACGCGCACCCGGAGGTCACCGCCGCGGTGCAGCAGGCCGTCGCCCGCGGCACCTCCTTCGGTACGCCGGGCGAGGGCGAGGTCGCGCTCGCCGAGGAGATCGTGGCGCGCGTCGAGCCCGTCGAGCAGGTACGGCTCGTCTCCTCGGGCACCGAGGCGACGATGTCCGCGATCCGGCTCGCCCGCGGGTTCACCGGGCGCGCGAAGGTCGTCAAGTTCGCGGGCTGCTACCACGGCCACGTGGACGCGCTGCTCGCCGCGGCCGGTTCCGGTGTCGCCACCCTGGGGCTTCCCGACACGCCCGGCGTGACCGGCGCGCAGGCCGGGGACACGATCGTGCTCCCCTACAACGACCTGGAGGCCGTGCGGGCCGCGTTCGCCGCGCACCCCGGCGAGATCGCCTGTGTCATCACGGAGGCCTCGCCGGGCAACATGGGCGTCGTGCCGCCGGCCGCGGGCTTCAACCAGGGCCTGGCGGACCTGTGCCGGGAGAACGGCGCGCTGTACATCTCCGACGAGGTGATGACCGGTTTCCGTACGTCGAAGGCCGGCTGGTACGGCGTCGACGGCGTCAAGGCCGATCTGCTGACCTTCGGCAAGGTCATGGGCGGCGGCTTCCCGGCCGCCGCGTTCGGTGGCCGCGCCGACGTCATGGGGCACCTCGCCCCGGCCGGTCCGGTCTACCAGGCGGGCACCCTCTCCGGTAACCCGATCGCGACGGCCGCCGGACTCGCGCAGCTGCGGCTGCTCGACGACGCGGCGTACGCGAAGGTGAACGCGGTCTCGGCGGAGATCCAGGGCCTGGTCACGGGCGCGCTCGCCAAGGAGGGCGTGGCGCACCGGCTGCAGACCGCGTCCAACATGTTCTCGGTCTTCTTCACCGCCGACGAGGTGCGGAACTACGACGAGGCGAAGCAGCAGGAGGCCTTCCGCTTCAACGCCTTCTTCCACTCGATGCTGGCCGACGGCGTGTACCTGCCGCCGTCCGCCTTCGAGTCCTGGTTCGTGTCGGCCGCGCACGACGAGCGGGCGGTCGAGCGGATCGCCGCCGCCCTGCCGGCCGCCGCCCGTGCCGCCGCGGAGGCCACGGCATGAGCGACAGCACGCAGGGCGCTCACGGCGCCGGCCAGGACATCACCGTCGTCCATCTGATGCGGCACGGCGAGGTGCACAACCCCGACGGTGTCCTCTACGGGCGCCGCGCCGGCTACCACCTCTCCGAGCTCGGCCGGCAGATGGCGGACCGGGTCGCCGAGCACCTGGCCGAGCGGGACATCACGTACGTCGTCGCCTCCCCGCTGGAGCGGGCGCAGGAGACGGCGACGCCGGTCGCCAAGGCGCACGGTCTGGATCTGGCCACGGACGAGCGGCTCATCGAGGCGGCGAACGTCTTCGAGGGCAAGACGTTCGGCGTCGGTGACGGGGCGCTGCGCAAGCCGGCGAACTGGAAGCACCTGACGAACCCGTTCCAGCCGTCCTGGGGCGAGCCGTACGTCGAGCAGGTCGTCCGCATGATGGGGGCGCTCGACGCGGCGAAGGACGCGGCCCGCGGGCACGAGGCGGTCCTGGTCAGTCATCAGCTGCCGATCTGGATCGTCCGCAGCTTCGTGGAGAAGCGCCGGCTCTGGCACGATCCGCGGCGGCGCCAGTGCACGCTGGCCTCGCTGACCTCGTTCACGTACAAGGGCGACAGGATCGTCTCGGTCGGATACAGCGAGCCGGCGCGGGATCTCGTTCCGGCGCATCTTCTCGCCGGCGCGAAGCCGGTGAAGGGGAAGTCGAAGGCCTTCGGAGCGTAAGCCTTCTTGAGCGGGGCGTAGTTCTTCCGAAGCGTGCGGTGGCTCTTCCGGAGTCGCGTGTAGTCCTTCGGTGAAGGATTGTGTTCCCGCTGGACAGCGCGGGAGTCGGCGGTCCACAGTTCAGGGCGATCGGGTGGTGTTCATGCCAACCGGTCGCCCTGAAATTTTTGTGCGATTTCCCGGAACCTCCGTGTTCCTCCCGGCATCTCACTCATTGTCGGTTTGGATGACGTTTCGTTAATACGTCAGCGCGAATGGGGATGTCATGCGCGGGATCAGTGGGATCAGTCGAAGGGGGCTGCTCGGGGCGGGCGTTGGCGCCGCGGCGGCGATGGGTGTCGCCGCGTGCAGCAACGGCAATCAGGGCAAGTCGGGGCGTTCCGGGCCTGGCAAGGGGGGTGACGTCTCGGCGGAGCCGAGCACGAGCACCCCGACCAAGGACGACGCCAGGCTCATCGGCGACGGTTCCACCGCCGACACCGGCAAGCAGCCGCACCAGCCCGACACCCCGGTCCCGCTCGAACCCGGCCAGACCCCGCCCCAGTTCGTGATCTTCTCCTGGGACGGTGCCGGCGAGGTCGGCAACGGCCTCTTCCCGCGCTTCCTCGAACTCGCCAAGAACCACGACGCGGCGATGACCTTCTTCCTCTCCGGGATCTACCTCCTCCCCGAGTCGAAGAAGAACCTCTACCGCCCGCCGAACAACCGCGTCGGCGCCTCGGACATCGGCTACCTCACCGACGGCCACATCAAGGACACCCTGAAGTACGTCCGGCAGGCCTGGCTCGAAGGCCACGAGATCGGCACCCACTTCAACGGGCACTTCTGCGGCGGCTCCGGCTCCGTCGGCAACTGGACCCCGGCCCAGTGGCAGAGCGAGATCGACCAGGCCACGAAGTTCGTCACCGAGTGGAAGACGAACAGCGGCTGGACCGACCTCGACCCGCTGCCCTTCGACTACTCGAAGGAGCTCGTCGGCGGCCGTACGCCCTGCCTCCTCGGCCAGGACAACCTGCTGCCCACCGCCAAGCGGCTCAACTGGCGCTACGACGCCAGCTCGCCCGGCGGCCGGCAGGTGTGGCCCACCAGGCGCCAGGGCATCTGGGACCTCCCGCTGCAGGCCGTGCCCTTCCCCGGGCACTCCTTCGAGGTCCTGTCGATGGACTACAACATGCTCGCCAACCAGTCGAAGAACACGACGAAGGGCATGCCCTCCCGCTACCCGGGCTGGCGCAAGCAGGCCACCGAAGCGCTCCTCGGCGGCTTCACGCGCGCGTACGAGTCGAACCGGGCGCCCTTCTTCATCGGCAACCACTTCGAGCAGTGGAACGGCGGCATCTACATGGACGCCGTCGAGGACGCGCTCAAGGGCATGGCCGGCAAGAAGGACGTCCGGCTCGTCTCCTTCAGGCAGTTCGTCGACTGGCTCGACGTCCAGGACCCGAAGATCCTCCAGAAGCTGCGCTCGCTGGAGGTGGGACAGAAGCCGGCCGGCGGCTGGAATACTTTCCTCAAGCCCGCGACGGACGGCGCGACGGCCTCGTCGACCCCGTCCGCATAGTCGCCCGCCCTGTCCGCTTAGGTGATCTTGACAAGGGGCTTTCCGGGCACGTAGGGGGGTGCCCAAGATCCCCCAAACGCCCATGCGAAACTTTTCACATGAGCCTTAGCCGTGCCCCTCGACGCACCCTGCTCGCCGTCGGAGTGCTGTCCGCCGCCCTCACGCTTTCGGCCTGCAGCGACGACAGCAGCGGCAAGTCCGGCGGCGGTGGCAACACCAACTTCGTGACCAACACGGGTGGTATCGCCACCGCGCCCAAGGGCGAGCGCGCGGCCACCGGAGAGCTCGCGGGCGAGACGCTCGACGGGAAGCAGCTCGACGTCGCCGACCTCAAGGGCAAGGTCGTCGTCCTCAACGTGTGGGGCTCCTGGTGCGCCCCGTGCCGCGCCGAGGCCCCGCACTTCGCGAAGGTCGCCAAGGACATGGAGGGCAAGGGCGTCGAGTTCGTCGGACTCAACACCCGCGACCCCAACAAGCAGCCCGCCCTCGCCTTCGAGGAGGACTACGGGGTCACCTACCCGAGCCTCTACGACCCGCAGGGGAAGCTCATCCTCTTCGGCTTCCCCAAGGGCACGCTCTCCCCGCAGTCCATCCCCTCCACCGTCGTCCTCGACAAGGAGGGCCGGATCGCGGCCCGCTCGCTCATGGCGCTCAACGAGGAGAAGCTGCGGTCGATGATCGACCCCCTCCTCAAGGAGAAGTGAGCCGGTGAACGAGACCGTCACCAGCGGAGCCCTGCTCCTCGCGCTTCCGGTCGCCCTCCTCGCCGGCCTGGTCTCCTTCTTCTCGCCCTGCGTCCTCCCGCTGGTCCCCGGCTACCTCTCGTACGTGACCGGCGTCTCCGGCACCGACCTCGCCGACAGCCGCCGCGGCCGGATGACCGCCGGGGCCGTCCTCTTCGTCCTCGGCTTCACCGCCGTCTTCGTGTCCGGCGGGGCGCTCTTCGGCTACTTCGGGTCGACCCTCCAGGAGTACCGCGAGACGCTCACCACGATCCTCGGCGTGCTCATGATCCTCATGGGCGTGTTCTTCCTCGGTCTGATGCCCTGGTTCACCCAGCGCGAGTTCCGCTTCCACCGGAAGCCCGTCGCAGGCCTGGTCGGCGCGCCGCTGCTCGGCGCGCTGTTCGGCATCGGCTGGACCCCGTGCATCGGCCCGACGCTCGCCTCCGTCAACGCGCTCGCCCTGGAGCAGGCGAGCGCCGGCCGCGGCGCGCTGCTCGCCTTCGCGTACTGCCTCGGCCTCGGCGTGCCGTTCGTGCTCGCCGCCATAGCCTTCCGCAAGGCGCTCGGGGCGTTCGGGTGGGTCAAGAAGCACTATGTGTGGGTCATGCGGATCGGTGGCGGCATGATGCTCGTCACCGGTGTCCTGCTCCTCACGGGCGCGTGGGACAGCATGGTCGCCACGATGCAGGGCTGGTCCAGCGGTTTCACGGTGGGGATCTGAGTTCGATGAGCAAGACCGATACGACGGAGACCGAGCGCAAGGCCGACGAAGCGGCCGGCGCCCAGCTCTCCACCGCCCCCGTCGAGGAGCGGAGCGAGAGCGTCATCGGCGGTCCCACCCTCGGGATCGTCGGCTGGGTCCGCTGGTTCTGGCGGCAGCTGACCTCCATGCGGGTCGCGCTGATCCTGCTCTTCATGCTCTCGCTCGGTGCCGTCCCCGGCTCCCTCATCCCGCAGACCAGCGCGGACGAGATGAAGGCGCAGGCCTTCAAGGACGCCCACAAGACGCTGACGCCGCTGTACGAGAAGCTCCAGTTCTTCGACGTCTACAGCTCGGTGTGGTTCTCCGCGATCTACATACTGCTGTTCGTCTCCCTCATCGGCTGCATCGTGCCGCGCAGCTGGCAGTTCGTCGGCCAGCTCCGCAGCCGCCCGCCGGGTGCGCCGAAGCGCCTCGACCGGCTCCCCGCGTACACCACCTGGCGCACCGCGGCCGAGCCCGAGCAGGTCCACGAGGCCGCGCTCACCCTCCTCAAGGGCCGCCGCTTCCGCGCGCACACGGCGGGGAACGCGATCGCCGCGGAGAAGGGCTATCTGCGCGAGGCCGGGAACCTGGCCTTCCACGTCGCCCTGATCGTGATGCTCGTCGCCTTCGCCTGGGGCCAGCTCTTCAAGTCCGAGGGCGGCAAGCTGATCGTCGAGGGCGACGGCTTCTCCAACACCCTCACCCAGTACGACGACTTCAAGTCCGGCTCGCAGTTCGGCATCGACGAGCTGGAGCCGTTCAGCTTCAAGCTCGACGCCTTCGACGGCACGTACGAGAAGAACGGCCCGCAGCGCGGCACCCCGCGCACCTTCGAGGCGAAGGTCTCCTACTCGCAGGGCGGCGCCGACAAGAAGGCCGTCATCCGGGTCAACGAGCCGCTGAAGGTGGGCGACGCCAAGGTCTATCTGATCGCCCACGGCTACGCGCCCGTCGTCACCGTCAAGGACGGCAGGGGCAAGACCGTCTTCCACGGCGCCGTGCCGCTGCTGCCCATCGACAACAACGTCACGTCCACCGGCGCCGTCAAGGTGATGGACGGCTACCGCGACAAGAACGGAAAGAAGGAGCAGCTGGGCTTCAGCGCCCTCTTCGTGCCGACCTTCGCGGGCGAGGGCAAGGGCACGATGTTCTCCCAGTTCCCGGGGCTCGACTACCCGGTCCTCGCGCTCACCGGCTACCACGGCAGCCTGGGCGTGGACTCCGGTCTGCCGCAGAACGTGTACCAGCTCAACACCTCCAAGATGGAGCAGTTCAAGATCGACAAGGGGACCGGGTTCGCCGAGCGGCTGCTGCCCGGCAAGAGCATGGCGCTGCCCGACGGCGCCGGCTCGATCACCTTCGAGAAGGACATCAAGGAGTGGGCGAGCTTCCAGGTCTCGCAGCAGCCGGGCAACGGCCTCGCCCTCGCGGGCGCGATCGCCGCGATCGCCGGTCTGACCGGCTCGCTCTTCATCCAGCGGCGCCGCGTCTGGGTCCGGGCCGTGCGCGGTACGGACGGCGTGACCGTCGTCGAGATGGCCGGTCTGGGCCGCAGCGAGTCCGCGAAGCTGCCGGAGGAGCTCGGCGACCTCGCGGTCGCGCTCACGGCGGACGCGCCGCCGGCACCGGACGCCGATCCCCAAGCCGATCCGGAAGACGTACCGGAACCCGCGGAAGAACCCGCAGAAGACCCTGCCCCTTCTGGAGAGGCCGACAAGTGATCCTCGCCGCCACGACCAACGAGAGCCTGGCGCGGATGAGCGACCTGCTCATCTACTCCTCGATGGCCGTCTACACCCTGGCCTTCTTCGCCCACATCGCCGAGTGGGTGCTGGGCAGTCGCAGCAAGGTCGGCCGTACCGCCGCCGCGCTCACCTCCCGCGCCCCGGCCGCCGGCTCCTCCGTGACCGTCCAGGTCAAGCAGGCGGCCGGTGGCACGGCCGTCCTGGAGAAGCCGAAGGTCGTCACCCGGTCCGCGGCCGGCACGCGTGACGTCCCGGACGGCCCCGGCGCCGCCGGCGGCACCGTCAAGGGCGACCTGTACGGCCGTATCGCCGTCTCGCTCACCGTCCTCGCCTTCCTGGTCGAGGCATCGGGCGTGGTCACCCGGGCGCTCTCCGTGCAGCGGGCCCCCTGGGGCAACATGTACGAGTTCTCCACCACCTTCTCGACGGTGGCGGTCGGCGCGTACCTCGGCTTCCTCGTCGCGAAGAAGAACGTGCGCTGGCTCGGCCTGCCGCTGGTCACCACGGTCCTGCTGGACCTGGGCATGGCCACCACCTGGCTGAAGACCCCCAGTGACCAGCTGGTCCCCGCGCTCGACTCGTACTGGCTGTGGATCCACGTCTCCACCGCGATCTTCTGCGGCGCGGTCTTCTACCTGGGCGCCACCGCCACCCTGCTGTACCTCTTCCGCGACTCGTACGAGAACAAGCTCGCGACCGGCGGGAACCCGGGCGCCTTCGCCCGCTCCGTCATGGAGCGGCTGCCCTCGGCGGCCTCGCTCGACAAGTTCGCGTACCGGGTCAACGCGGCCGTCTTCCCGCTCTGGACCTTCACGATCATCGCGGGCGCGATCTGGGCCGGCGACGCGTGGGGCCGCTACTGGGGCTGGGACGCCAAGGAGGTCTGGTCCTTCATCACCTGGGTCGGTTACGCCGCGTACCTGCACGCGCGCGCGACGGCCGGCTGGAAGGGGCGGAAGGCCGCGTACATCGCGCTCATCGCCTTCGGCTGCTTCCTCTTCAACTACTACGGCGTCAACATCTTCGTCACCAGCAAGCACTCCTACGCGGGCGTGGAGTAGCGAGTGAGGGGCCCCGGGGCCACGCTGGTGGCATGAGCGAGATTCCCCGGGGCAGGTGCGAGACCCACGACGGGGACACGCACCTGCTGCGATTCGCCGTGGACCTGTCCCGCCCGCTGTCCGAGGTCTGGGATGCCGTCGCCACCCCCGAGGGGCTGGCGGGCTGGCTCTGCGCGGCGGACCCGCTGGAACCCCGGCTCGGCGGCCGGGTCACCCTCCGCTGGCTGAACGGCGACACGGTGGTGTCGGGGCGGGTGACCGCCTGGGACCCCGAGTACATGGCCGAGTACACGGTCGATCCGACGCACGGACGCATCCGGTTCCATCTGGAACCGGGGACGTCCGAGGGCGGCGGGTCGACCGTGCTGCGTTTCACGAACGAACTGCGGGCGGACCGGGAGTACCGGCTGGACTGCCTCGCGGGGTGGCACGACCACTTCGAGCGCCTCGCCGCGGCGCTGGACGGGCGCCCGACGGACTGGGCCGCCTGGACGCCCGAGCGGTGGCGGCATCTGCGCGCCCTGTACGAGCGGGACGAGGCGCGCTGGCCCAAGTGGGTGCCGTAGGTCCGACCGGGCCTGGAGCGCCACCGGTCCCGTTACCCGCTACTGGCTACCCCCGCTTCGGCGGGAGGCAGGAGGCGGCCGGGGGCCTGCCCTCCGGCCAGGCGATCTGGACGAAACGCTGGCTGCCGTCCTGGGCCAGTTCCACGATCGGGACCGCCTTGTTGTACGGGTTCCCGTAGTTGTCCAGGCAGATCCAGCCGCTCGCGCCCTGCACCCGCAGCGAGCCCTTGACCTGCGGCCACTGGGTGACCACGTCGGCGAGTTCCGGGTACCGGGAGCCCTGCGGGGTCGCCTGGCGGATCGCGTGCACCGCCGTCGCCATCGCGTCGTACGCGACGATCGCCTGGCCGTCCGCGAGCGGCACCGGCTCCTTCGAGGCGCGGGCGATGTCCGTCACGAAGGTCGAGTACGCCACCACCGAGCCGCCCGTCGCCGGGACCTTCCGCCCCGCCGCCTGCGCCCACGCGTCCGGATGGGCGAGCGCCGCGTACCGCACGGTCAGCTTCGCCTTCAGGGCGTTCCGGTCGAGCTGCTTGTCCGCGCCCAGGTACGAGCCCTCGTCACCGGTCAGGACCGTGAAGGCGCGGTCGAGGCAGCCGCGCGAGCCGAGGGCGTTGATGAACTGGCGCAGCTGGGTGTGGCGGCCCGCGAAGAAGACCGTCTCGGCGCGGGTGTCGCAGATCAGATGGGTGATCTGGCGGAAGGTGTTGGCGGTGGTTCCCTCGTCGGTGGGGTCGGCGGGCGAGGTGAAGAGCTGCGGCTCGTAGGGCGCGCCCTTGAGGGACGCGGCGAAGGCGGACTTGAGGGTGTCGGTGTAGTGGTCGCCGCTGCGGGTGTCCTGGACGAGGAGGGCCTTGGCGGCGTCGACGCGGCCGAAGTTCGCGAGGGCCTTGGCCTCGTCGTTGTTGGTGGGGGAGACGCGGGCGAGGCCGGGGTAGCGGTTGTGGCCGGGGCCGGGGCCGTTGGCGATGTCGTCGGCGGTGATGGTGGTGCCGACGACGGCGATCCCGGCGCCGGTGAGGGCGGTCACCGACTCGCGTACCTCGGTGGAGGAGGTGGCGACCCCGGAGACGGCCCGCAGCCGGTCGGGGGCGCCGGTCATGGCGATCAGCCGGTCGACGGTGCCGCGCCAGTGGGCGTTGCCCTTGCCGGTGTTGGCGAGGACGAGGCGGATCTTCGGGGTCTCGCTGTTGGACTCGTGGTTGGCCCGGTACTGGTAGGCGTACGCGCCCTGGACCTCGTGCAGCACCTTGACCCGCATGCCGCTGTCGGTGGAGGTCAGCGGCAGCAGGACGGCGACGGTGGCGTACTCGCCGGCCTTGAGGGTGGCGTTCTCGGCGCCGATGGCCCGGGCGACCTCGGCGAGTTCGGGTATGCCGAAGGCGTGGCCGTCGCCGTTGACGCCGACGCATTCGCCGCTGCCCTCCGGTCTTTCGACCCCCGCGGCGCAGGAACGGTCCTCCGGGGTGGTGAGCCGGGTGACGGCGTATCCGCCCAGGCCGAGGACGACGGCGGCGGTGACGAGGGACGCGACGAGCTTCTGGCGGGGGGTGCGGACGCGGCGCCGCAGCCGGTCGAGCGGTCGGCCGATGCGCGGAGCGGTCGGGCGGTCGGGCATGGCGTCAGACTCCGTCCTCGCGGCCCGGCGGCAGCGACAGCTCCCGCCAGGCACGGATGTCGCGCGGCCAGTGGGTGGCCGCGTCCCAGAGCGAACCGCTGCCCGTCAGATGACGGCCGGAGAGCCGGCGCAGTTCGTGCGCGAGGCGGTCGGCCACCTCGTCGTCGGGCAGTGCGAGCGGATCGGTGAGCAGCCATACGGCGTGCAGCAGCCGCCGTACGGACAGGTGGAGTTCGGTGGTGTCGACGTCGAGGCCGGGCGGGAGGTCCCCGGTCGGCCCCTGGCCGAGGGCGATCGCCCGGCGCGGGTCCGGACCGCTCCGGCCGTGCTCGCGGGGGTACGGGGCGGAGCCGATGAACCGCAGCCGCCCCAGCCAGCCGAGGACGTCCTGCTCCGGGAAGGTGAGCCGCAGCTGCGTCACGGCCTCCTCGGTGCGGCCGAGGGCCAGGTCGTGATGGAGGCGGTACGGGCCGGGCTCGGGGCCGTAGTGCCGGTGCAGGGTCTCGTGGACGGCGTGCCAGGCCGCGTACCGGGGATGGTCGCCGTCCTCGAAGCGGAGGCGGTGCAGGAGCAGGGCGCGCAGGAGCGGGTCGGCGACGAAGTGCCCGGGGCCCTCCGCCCAGTCCTCGGAACGCAGCTGGTCGCGGACGCGCAGCGCCACGTCCCCGTCCAGGGACTCGCCCTGGAGTCGGGCGTGGGCGAGCATCCGGGCGGACTCCTCGTCGTGGGCGGCGGCGAGCACGGCGTACGGGCCGGGCCGCCGCACCGGGAGGAGTTCGGCGAGGAGGGTGGGGGCGACGGGCACCGGCGGGGTGTCCTCGCGGAGTTCCACGGTCAGGTCGAGCAGCCCGCCCGGAGTGAGGCCCGCCCGCAGACGCTCCGGTGCCTCTCCGGCGGCCCGGCCGAGGAGGGCGACGCCGAGAGGGCGGCCGCCGGTCAACCGGTGCACGGCACGCGCGAGTTCGGTGGGCGTCCGGCCGGCCGGGTCGTGGTGGTCGAAGGCGGAACGGGTCTGGGACGGGGAGAGCGGCGTGAGCTCCACGGCGAGGATGCCGGAGCCGACGCGGGCGTCGCGCGGGCTGGGCGCCCGGTGCGCGGTCTCCGGCAGCCGTGTCCTGGTCGCGTTGCGCAGCCCCTCGTGCTCCCGGATCCGGGAGGCGGCGAGGACGACGACCCGGTCGCGGCGGCCCTCGGCGCGGGCGCGCAGGATCGGTTCGACGAGCTGCCGGCCGAGCGGTTCGTGGGCGTTGTCGAGGAGGACCAGCGGGCGGCCGATCCGCCCGCCGCGCCGGATCCCCACGTACGGGTGGAGGAGGTCCTCGGTCAGCGCGCCGACGAGGAAGCCCTCGGCCTCTGCGCGGCGCCTGCCGCCCTGCTCGAAGTCGATCGCCAGCTGCTGGAGGCCCGCCTTGCCCCGTCCGCCGGCGTTGCGATAGGTGCCGTACCAGCTCTCCGAGGTGCGCTGGAGGCGGCCGAACACCTCCTCGAGGACGGTCTCCACGGTCGCCTCGGCCAGCAGCCCGGCGAGCGGGACGGTGGCCTCGGCGAACGTGGCGGCCAGTTTGGCGAGCACCTTGCCGACCCAGTGGGTGGCCGCGCCCCTGGTCGGGTCGACGGTCGCGAGCAGCGGCCCGAGTCGCTGGAGGTCGTGCCGGGCCCGTTCGTCGTCCTCCTGCGACCAGCCGATCGAGGCGACCGCGACGAGCCCGAGCGACACCCGAGGGAACTTCACCGGCCGTGCGCCGAGCACCTTCGGCGACATCTGCACGGCGAGCTCGGCGAGGGCCCCGGTGAGCGGGGTCCAGCCGGGGCCGTGGTCGGCCGGCGGCTCGATGTGCGCGCAGTCGAGGAGCGCCAGCGGCGTGTACCCCTTGTAGCGGTTGCGGACCTCCTTGAGCAGGGCGGTCTTGCCCGTACCGCGCCCGCCGGTGAAGACGGTGACCGGCGGATCGTCACCGTGCTCGAACGGCACCCGGGAGGTGCCGTGCTTCGTGAGGCCGCTCAGACGCGCGACCAGTCCGGCCTCGTGCAAGGCCGCCTCGCGGCCGTACAGTTCCCTGTCCACGACCCGTCACCCCCGTTGCCCCCGTTACCCCCGTGACATCCAATTCCAGGATATCGACGGCGTGTTGGGAAAGCGGTGGGCTTTTCGAGTCTGCTTTCGAGTCGTTGTGAAGGCGTGTCCTCGGGGGCCCGGGCGGCGCCCGGGGAGCCGTCACTCCGTGGCGATCGCGTCGAGCTGTGCCCTGAGGTACCCGTGCGACTCGATGCCGTGGATCGTCGTCCCGGGCGTGCACTCGTAGAAGTACACGAGTGACATCAGCTCCTCCGTGGGGACGTCGGCCGGTGGCGGCAGTACGCGGTGGCGTCCCGAGCGCCATCGGTCGCCCGTCCAACCCGCCATCAGGTCACCGATGTTGACGGTGAAGGCAGCCGGATCGTACGGAGCGTCCTGCCAGCCGCCGGCATCGGTGAAGACCTGCAGGCCGCCCTTGCCCGCCTCCCGGTCCAGGACGGTGACCGTGCCGAAGTCCGTGTGCGGGCCGATCCGGAACTGGCCCGGCTCCGGCTCGCCCGTGCGCTCCCGCCCCGGGTACCAGTTGACGTTGAAGCCGAAGGTGGGGTGTCCGGTGTGCCGGGTGAAGAAGTCCCGCTCCTCGCCGAGGGCCACGCCGAGCAGGTCCAGGACCCGGTCCGAGAGCGTCTTCATCTGCGCCAGGTACGTCTCCACCAGCGGCTTCAGCTCGGGGACCTCGTCGGGCCAGGTGTTCGGCAGGAACCACTCGGCGTCCACGGCCGGGTCCCCGGTCGGCTCGTCCGCCGCGAAGGACAGCGACTCCTTCAGGTCGGGCGGGGTCGCCGTACCCTCCGCGTATCCGTTGGCCTCCGCGCCGGGCCCGAGCCAGCCCCGGCCGCCGACCCGCACGGCGTACCGCTCCTTGACGGCGGGCGGGAGGTGGAAGAAGCGGCGGGCGGAGGAACGGATCCCGGCCCGGAGGGCGGGGTCGACGCCGTGCCCGGTGACGAGGAGGAAGCCGGCCTCGCGGAGGGCGCGGTCGACGGCGGGCAGCTGCGGGGCCGCGTCGCGGGCCAGATCGATCGTGGGCAGATTCGCCTGGCACGCAGGTGCGCCACTCGCCTCTTCACTCATCGCCGATGTCCTCGTTCCAGAGAGCCGGTCGTTCGGCGATGAACTCCCGCATCAGCGCGGCGCATTCGGGATCGTCGAGCACGAGGACCTCCACCCCGTGCTCCGCCAGCCAGTCGTGCCCGCCGTGGAAGGTCTCCGCCTCGCCGACGACCACCCGCGAGATCCCGAACTGCCGCACCAGACCGGAGCAGTACCAGCAGGGCGACAGGGTCGTCACCATCGTCGTACCCCGGTACGAGCGCTGCCGGCCGGCCGCCCGGAAGGCGGCGGTCTCCGCGTGCGCCGACGGGTCCCCGTCCTGCACGCGCCGGTTGTGCCCGCGCCCGAGCAGCGCGCCGTCCGCCCCGTACAGCGCGGCCCCGATCGGGATGCCGCCCTCTTCCCGCCCGGCGCGGGCCTCGGCGAGGGCGACGGCGAGCCGGCGGTGGGCTTGTTCCTGGTCCATGCGGGACTACTTCCCCGGCGGACTCGTGTCCTCACACCTGCGGGTGTCCTCGGCCGTCGGGAGGGGGTCGACGACGAACGTCCCCTTGCCGTGGACGGTCAGGATCAGGCCCCGCTCGCGGAGGACCCGGGCGGCGCGGCGGACGGTGAGGT
Organism: Streptomyces sp. NPDC029956; assembly: GCF_055574655.1. Classification (NCBI taxonomy): domain Bacteria; kingdom Bacillati; phylum Actinomycetota; class Actinomycetes; order Kitasatosporales; family Streptomycetaceae; genus Streptomyces; species Streptomyces sp. NPDC029956. Next base: position 55,838 of record NZ_JBVHZJ010000036.1, read on the forward strand.
AGGCGACACCGTACTCCTCGGCCAGGTCTCGCTCGGCGGGCAGGCGGGAGCCTGGAGTCAGCTCTCCGGCCGAGATGCGGGCGGCGATGTGGTCGGCCACCGCGACGTAGATCAACTGGGGGCCCTGCGGGTCGAACTCGGGGATCTCGCCGTGGTCGTTCACACGACCAACGTAGGCATCGAAGACCTGTGCTAACCAGTAGTGAGCTATGCAGAGCTATACATGCCTCATAGGGTTGTCAGACACGAAGACCCCGGCGAGGTGGCTAGACCTCCCGGGGCATCGCCACCAACTACCAACGGAGTTGATGACGTGCGGAACCCTATCGCGCGCGTACTGGGCCGGGTCTGGATCCCGCTCCTCCTCTGGCTGCTCATGCTGACCCTGCCGCCCACCGGCAGGCACCGGCCCCGCCCGGCGGCGCCCCGTCACCGCGTTCCGGCACGGCGAGCGGCGCAGCGCAGCCGACGGCGGGCGCTCTGGTTCGCGACGGTCGGGGTCGACGTCGATCGCCGGAACATCCACGCCGGGGGCACCCGATGAGCCGCTGTGGGGCGCGGCGGTCCGTGTTCGCCGTCGCGGACGTGGTGCGGCCGGTGTGGGGCGGTTCCGTCTGTGTGCTCGCCGTCGGGCATGAAGGGCACCACCGTGACCGCGCGGGCGACGGCTGGTGGGTGACGCCGGAGATCGCCGACGCGGTGACCGTGTCCCTGCCGGCGGGCGCCCTCGGGGACACTCCCGAGCCGGAGTTCACGTCACCGCGCTGCATCGTCGGCCGCCACGACCGATGCCGGGACCACGTACCCCGAGACAGCGGCGTACAGGGGGTCCGTCATCTCGTGTGCGCGTGTCCTTGCCATCCGGCGCCGTCCGCCGTGTCCTGACGCCCCAGGACGGGCGCAGTCCCCGTTCCCGCGCCCCTCAGGCCCGCGCGAGGCTCGGCGTCGGGGCGGGTTCTGGCCGCCCAGCGGGTCGCCGGGCCCGTCGCGCAGCCGGCGCCGAGGAAGAGGGCGCCGAGCAGGAGCCAGCCGGGGACTCCCCAGGCCACCACGAGGACGGTGACCAGCGTCGGGCCGAGGGTGCGGGCGACGGCCACGCCCGTGCCGAAGAAGCCCTGGTACTGGCCGATCCGGTGCGGCGGTGCCAGGTCGAAGCCGATGTGCCAGGAGCCCGCGGAGTGCTGCATCTCCCCGATCACCTGGAGCACCGCGCCCGCGAGGAGGATCGTCACCGTGGCCCAGGCCGGGAGGCGGGCGGCCGAGGCCGCGAAGACGGCGCACGAGGCGAGGAGGATCAGGCTCGCGCGGCGCATCAGGCGGGAGGCGGACGGCAGATCCGTGACCGCGCGCGCCGTGCGCACCTGGAAGAGCATCACGGCTCCGGTGTTGAGGACGAACAGGACCGAGGCCAGCCAGGTGAGTGCGGGGAACCGGGTGGCGATCCACAGCGGGATCGCGAGGCTGAGCAGCGGCAGCCGGAGCAGGAGCACCGTGTTGACGAGCATGAGGACGACATAGGGCCTGTCGTGCAGCACGGCGGTGAGACGGGGTCCGGTGTCGTCCCCGTGTGCGGCCGCCCGGGCGGTGGTGCGCGAGGCCGGCAGCCGCAGCAGGATCAGCGCCGCGAGCAGGAAGCCGAGCGCGTCGACGGCGAAGGCGGCGAGGTAGGCGGGGCGGGTTCCGTCGCTCAGGGCGAGCCCGCCGAGCGCCGCGCCGACGGCCAGACCGGCATTGAGGGTCGACTGCAGGTGGGCGAGGACGCCGGTGCGCTCGGCCGGGGGGACGAGCTCCGCGAGCAGGGCCTGACGGACCGCCGCGAGGCCCGACTGGGCGGTCGCGTACAGGCAGGTCACCAGCACGAACGGAACGAACGAGTCGATGACGAGGAACGTCGCGACGATCGCCCCGGTGGCCAGGCTGAGGAGGACCGCGAGGTCGCGCGGTCCCCGCCGGTCGGCGAGGTGGCCGAGGGGCACGCCGGCCAGGGAACCGACGGCCCAGGCCAGGGTCAGGCCGAGCCCGAGCCGGGTCGCCGGCAGGCCGACGACGTGGGTGAAGTACAGCGCCGAGCAGGTGTAGTACAGGCCGTCGCCCACGGAGTTGCTCAGCTGGGCGGCGGCGAGGGTCCGGGCTGCCCCCGGGGGCGGCATGAACCGTGTGATCACAGGAACTCCCTTGGCCGGAGCCGCCCGTGAGCCGCTCACCGTTGCCGACGGGGCAACGTTAGGGATCAGGTGTCCCAGGGCTGTGGTCCATTCACGGCTCGCGGTCATGGGCCACTTGGTCGGTCCTCGTCTGCGGGTGCGGGCCTCCGCCGATCGCCGCGCGCCCGGTCCTCCGCCGATCGGCTGACGGTCGGGGTCCCACCGGCCCGGCGCCGGGAGGTCGGACCGTTCATGGCCTTGGCTTGCCGGGTGCTCCGCCGGTCGGCGGAGCGTTCCGCCGCTCTACCGAGAGGTCCTCCATGCGTTCCCTGCTGACCGCCCTCGCCACCGGTGCCCTCGTCCTCGGTGCCGCCGGCATCGCGAGCGCCGACGTCCACGTCGAGTTCGAGCCGGAGGCCTCGCACACCGTCGTCTTCGGCGACTGGCTCCAGTTCGCGCACGACGACGTCTTCAACGCCGGTCACGACAACACCGTCGGCTCCGACAACTGAGCCCCCTCCCGGACCGCCGCCCGCCGCGCACGGCGGCGGTCCGGGGCCCCATCGGCTCCGCCGATCGACCCCATCGGAAGGTCCCCCCACTGGCTCGTGGACCCGGATCCGGGGCGCTCGTAGCGTCGTCGTCATGAGAAACGAGACCAGGGGAACCGTCGAACTCACCCTCGCCATGGTGCTCTCCGGCACCCTCGGCATCTTCGTCGTGGAGTCGGGGGCGTCCCCCTTCGACGTGGTGTTCTTCCGGTGCCTCTTCGGGGCCGCCGCCCTCGGCGCGTACAGCCTGGTCCGCGGATACTTCACCGGGCACGGCCTCACCCCGGGGAAGTTCGGACTCGCCGCGCTCGGCGGGGTGTTCATCGTCTTCAACTGGGTGCTGCTCTTCGAGGCGTACGAGGCCACCTCGATCTCCTTCGCCACCGTCGTCTACCACACGCAGCCGTTCTTCCTGGTGGTGTTCGGCGCCGTGCTGTTCCGGGAGCGGATCACCGCCGCGAAGTTCGGCTGGCTCGCCGTCGCGTTCGCCGGGCTGGTGCTCGTCTCCGGGATACGGCCCGGCGACACCGCCTCGCTCAAGGGCCTCGGGCTCGCGCTCGGCGCCGCCGTCCTCTACGCCCTGTCGACGATCGTCACCAAGCGGATCACCGGCGTACGGCCGCACCTGATCGCCCTCGTCCAGGTACTGGTCGGCATCCCGCTGCTGCTCCCGTTCGCCGACTTCGGTGCCGCGTCGCAGCTCGGCGCCGGCTGGGGCTGGCTCGTCGGGCTCGGGATCATCCACACCGGGCTGATGTACGTCCTCATGTACGCCGCCTACGCCAAGCTGCCCACCGCCAAGATCGCGGTGCTCGCCTTCACGTACCCCGCCGTCGCCATGGGCGTCGACTGGGCCGCGTACGGGCATCACATCGGGCTCGTCCAGGCGCTCGGCGTTCCGCTGATCGTCCTCGCCAGCCTCAGGGTCACCCTCGCTGCTCGGACACCAGTCGCCGCGCCTGCTCCACGAACAGACGGACATGCGCCGGAAGCCGCTTCCCCCGTCGCCACGCGAGTTGGGTGAAGAGGGTGAACGGGGCCTCCCAGGGGAGTTCCACCAGGGTCCCGGAGGTCAGCTCCTCCGTCACCGTGACCCGGGGGAGCAGCGCCACGCCCAGGCCCGCGGCCACCCCGCGCTTCGTCCCCTCGATCGTGCCGAACTCCATGAACGGCGGGGACCATGCCGCGAGCTCGCGCTCGAACAGGTCGCGGTACGGGCAGCCCGGTTCGGTGCCCACCAGCTGCGCGCCCGCCACCTCGGCGGCGGTCAGCTCCGTACGGCCGGCCAGCGGGTGGGCCGGGCCCGCCACCAGGACCAGCGGCTCCTGGGCCAGGACCTCCGACTCCAGGCCCTCGTGCTCCGTCTCCGGCTCCATCAGGAAGCCGACGTCGTACGTGCCCTGCCGCAGCGCCTGCCGGGTCTCGTCGCCGAGGGTGGGGCGCAGGGTGAGGCGTACCCCGGGGTAGCGGTGGTGGAAGTACTCCAGGAGCGGTGGCAGCCGGTACGAGGTCAGGGACTCCATCGTTCCGACGGCGATCGTGCCCGTGGGGTCCGCGGTGGCCGCCACCGCCGTACGGGCCTCCTCCGCGAGCTCCGCCATGGCGCGGGCGTACGGCAGCAGGCGCTCGCCTGCCTCGGTGAGCCGGATGCGGCTGCCGAGACGCTCGAAGAGCTCCACCCCGAGGGACGTCTCCAGGGACCGGATCTGGGCCGTCACGCTCGACTGGGCGTACCCCAGTTCCGTCGCGGCCCTCGTGAAGGAGAGGACCGTCGCCACCTTCTCGAAGGTGGCGAGGAGTCTGAGTTCCATCTCAGGGCTTCTCGGGAGCGGCGTCGCCGCCGTCCTGCTCGCGCTTCCTCAGCTCCTCCTCGCGGCGGCGGAGGTCCGCCTCCCAGTCCTTCAGGACCGCCTCGTCCTTCTCGTTGTCCTCCTTGAGGGACTTCAGGAACTCGGGGTTGTCGTCCGGGGCCACCCACTCCTGGCGGTGGTTGCGGTGCCATTCGGAGGGCGTACGGCCCCCGGCGGGGGACCTGCGCATCTTGCCGGCGGCGAACCAGACGATCGGGCCGACGATCCAGAACAGCAGGATGATGATGACCCAGACCACCTTGGGCAGGTGCTTGGCCTCGTCCTCAGGGGTGTTCAGGCAGTCGATGAAGGCGTAGATCGTCAGTGCCAGCGGCAGGATGTACATGAGCGCCCTGAGCATGTGGGACAGCCCCCTGGAAGCAGAGAAGGGGCTCGTTTCGACCGCCCCGGTGACAGGTCCAGCGTAGCCCGTGGCGGATACTGGCCCCTATGGCTTACGACGATCTCCGCTCGCTGCTCAGGGCCCTCGAGAGGGAAGGCGACCTCAAGCGCATCAAGGCCGAAGTCGACCCGTACCTGGAGGTCGGGGAGATCGTCGACCGGGTGAACAAGGCGGGGGGTCCGGCGCTTCTCTTCGAGAACGTCAAGGGCTCCTCGATGCCGCTCGCGATGAACGTCTTCGGGACCGACCGGCGACTCCTCAAGGCCCTCGGCCTGAAGTCGTACAGCGAGATCAGCGAGAAGATCGGCGGGCTGCTCAAGCCCGAGCTTCCGCACGGTTTCGTCGGTGTCCGCGAGGCCTTCGGCAAGCTCGGCTCCATGATCCACGTGCCGCCGAAGAAGGTGAAGTCGGACGCCGCTCCCGTACAGGAGGTCGTGCTCACCGGGGACGACGTCGATCTCGACCTCCTTCCCGCGCTCTTCACCTGGCCCAAGGACGGCGGCTCCTTCTTCAACCTGGGCCTCACCCACACGAAGCACCCGGAGACCGGCGTCCGGAACCTCGGGCTCTACCGGCTCCAGCGGCACGACAAGCGCACCATCGGCATGCACTGGCAGATCCACAAGGACAGCCGCAACCACTACGCCGTCGCGGCGGCGAAGGGCGAGCGGCTGCCCGTCGCGATCGCCTTCGGCTGCCCGCCGGCCGTCACGTACGCCTCGACCGCGCCGCTGCCCGGCGACATCGACGAGTACCTCTTCGCCGGCTTCGTGCAGGGCAAGCGGATCGAGATGGTCGACTGCAAGACCGTCCCGCTCCAGGTGCCCGCGCAGGCCGAGGTCGTCGTCGAGGGCTGGCTCGAGCCGGGCGAGATGCTGCCGGAGGGGCCCTTCGGCGACCACACCGGCTTCTACACGCCGCAGGAACCGTTCCCCGCGCTGAAGATCGACTGCATCACGATGCGGAAGCGTCCGCTGCTCCAGTCGATCGTCGTCGGCCGGCCGCCGACCGAGGACGGCCCGCTCGGCCGCGCGACGGAGCGTTTCTTCCTGCCGCTCCTCAAGATCATCGTGCCGGACATCGTCGACTACCACCTGCCGGAGTCGGGCGGCTTCCACAACTGCGCGATCATCTCGATCGACAAGAAGTACCCGAAGCACGCACAGAAGGTCATGCACGCCATCTGGGGCGCGCACATGATGTCGCTGACCAAGCTGATCGTCGTGGTCGACAAGGACTGCGACGTCCACGACCTGCACGAGGTGTCCTGGCGGGCCCTCGGCAACACCGACTACGCCCGTGACCTCACGGTCGTCGAAGGGCCGGTCGACCACCTCGACCACGCCTCCTACCAGCAGTTCTGGGGCGGCAAGGCGGGCATCGACGCCACGAAGAAGCTGCCCGAGGAGGGCTACACCCGGGACGGCGGCTGGCCGGACATGGTCGAGTCGGACCCGGCGACGGCCGCGCTCGTGGACCGCCGCTGGAAGGAGTACGGGCTGTGACCACGGCCGCCGTACCCGGCGCCCAGCCGGGGCGCACGAAGGCGTTCCTGCGCCTCGTGATGATCGAGCACTCGGTGTTCGCGCTCCCCTTCGCGTACACCGCCGCGCTCACCGCGATGTACCAGGTCGACAAGAACATCCACTGGTGGACGCTGTTCCTCGTCACCGTCTGCATGGTGGGGCTGCGGACCTTCGCCATGGCCTGCAACCGGATCATCGACCGCGAGATCGACGCGCGCAATCCGCGCACCGCCCACCGCGAGCTGGTGACCGGCGCGGTGTCCGTGCGGTCGGCGTGGACCGGGGCCGGGATCGCCGTCGTCGTCTTCCTCGGCGCCGCCGCCCTGCTCAACCCGCTCTGCCTGGCGCTCGCGCCGCTCGCCGTGGTGCCGATGGTGGTCTACCCGTACGGCAAGCGGTTCACGAACTTCCCGCACGCCATCCTCGGTCTCGCGCAGGCCATAGGGCCGATCGGCGCCTGGCTCGCGGTGACCGGGGAGTGGTCCTGGGACGCGGTGATCCTGGGCCTCGCGGTCGGCGTCTGGATCGGCGGCTTCGACCTGATCTTCGCCTGCCAGGACGTGCAGGCGGACCGGGCCCACGGCGTCATGTCCGTCCCCGCCCGCTTCGGCATCCCGGCCGCGCTGTGGGGCGCCCGCGCCTCCGCGGTCGTCACCACGGGCCTGCTCGTCTGGTACGCCCTCGCCACCGAAGCCGGTGTCTTCTTCTGGGCCGGCCTCGTGATCGTCGTGGCCGCCTTCTGCTACGAGCACTCGATCGTGAAGCCGCACGACCTGTCGCGCCTGAACCGCGCGTTCTTCACGGTGAACGGTTTCATCGGCATGGCGCTGTTCGTGTGCGCCCTCCTCGACCTGCTGGTCCGCGGGCTCACCCCGTAGGTCCCGCCGGGGCTCACACCGTGAGTCCGGGCATGGTCACTCCGCGGCCCCCGCCCCGGGGGCGAAACGGTCCAGGAGGGCGTCGAGACCGACGCCCATGCCCTCGGGGCCGCCGCGCCGGGCGAGCGTCGGAGCGGCGGCGCGCAGACAGGGCAGCTCGCGCGCGGGCATGCGGTGCAGCCCGAGCCGGAAGGCGGGATCGGGCTCGTCGGGGTTGTCGACCATGGCCCGCAGGTCTCCGAGGATGCAGCCCAGGACCCAGCCGCTGACGGCCCGGAAGGCCGACACGGTGGCGTCCTCGTCGAGACCCGCCCGGTTCAGGAGCGCCAGGATGCGCTCGTGGTCCCTGAGGACGGGCAGCGGGCGGCGCGCGAGCGGGACCGCCAGCATGCGGGTGGCCAGGAGCGGGGCCACATGGGGGTGGCCGAGGGCGACCCGGTAGGTCGCGGCGGCGATGCGGTGGAGCTCGTCCCGCCATTCGGGCGACTCCTCGGAGGCGGCGAGCTCCTCCTCCAGCTCGGCGTAGAGCGCCTCCACCAGTCCGTCGAGCAGCGCGTCCTTCCCGGCGGCGTACCGGTACAGCGCCATGGCCTCCACCCCGAGCTCCGCGCCGGTCCGGCGCATGCTCAGCGCGGAGAGGCCCTCGCGGTCGACCAGCCCCAGCGCGGCGGAGAGCACGAGTTCGCGGCTCAGCCGGCCGTAGCGCCCGTGGTCGCCGGCCCGGCGACCCGGCTCCCGGCGTGCAGCGGGTTCCCGGCGCGCGGGATCCGTACGCCCCGTGGCGGGGTCCTTCTCGATCGCCATCTGCCCGCCTCCACCGTGCGGTCCGTCGCGCGGTCCGTCGTACGGCCCCGGCCGAGAGGTCCGCCTGAAAGGCTCGCCTTGACCGAGGGACATCCAGGGATAAAGTGTACATATACGTCGTAAACGTATGGTGCATCGTCAGGGTCTGCAGCCCATGCGATGCCACACTCCGGCGGACGGCCTCCGCAGCACGACACGACCGTGCGCCGCATCCCTCACGGAGCCATCATGACCACGCACCCGACTCTGCCGCGCAGCACCGAATCGGAGCTCGCCGACTCCCGGCCGTCCGAACACCCGCTCCGCCGCTCGACCGACCCGCCCCCGCACCCGATGCGGCGCGCAGGGGACAGGACGCCGACCCGGCCCGTGGTGAGTCTGGTGATCCCGGCTCTCAACGAGGCGCGCAACATCCCGTGGGTCTTCGAACAGATCCCGGACTGCGTCGGCGAGGTCCTGCTGATCGACGGCGACTCCCACGACGCCACGGTCCCCGTGGCGACCCGGATCCTGCCGACGGTCCGCAGCCTGAAGCAGAGCGGCAAGGGCAAGGGCAACGCCCTGCGCACCGGCTTCCTCGAGGCGCAGGGCGACTACGTGGTGATGATGGACGCCGACGGCAGCATGTCCCCGGCGGAGATCCCGCACTTCGTGCACTTCCTCGAGAACGGCTACGACTTCGTCAAGGGCTCCCGCTTCGTGGAAGGCGGCGGCTCGCTCGACATCACGCGCATCCGCAAGCTCGGCAACCACGCCCTGCTCGCCCTCGTGAACCGGCTCTACGACGCCACGCTGACCGACCTCTGCTACGGCTTCTGCGCGTTCCGGCGCAGCTTCCTCGACCAGCTGGACCTGCACGCCACCGGCTTCGAGATCGAGGCCGAGATGATCGTCCACGCGCTGCGCTCCGGGCTCCGGATCGCCGAGGTCCCGAGCCTCGAACTGCCCCGCCGCAACGGACAGTCCAACCTTCACGCGATCTCCGACGGGCGCCGGGTGCTGCGTACGCTCCTGTCCGAGCGCCCTGGCGGCCGGCCGGCGCCCGCCCCGCAGGAGCGGAGCACGCCGTGACCGGCGGTCCGCCCGCCACCGCGCCGTCGCCGGTGGCGGCGGTCCGCACGCCCCCGCTGTCCGCGCCGCTGCCGGTCGTGGACATCGACCTCGCCGAGCCCGGGGCGTTCCGGCGCCCGGGGGGCGGGGCGCGGACCGGCCCGACCGGCCGCGCGCTCGGTCTCGTACGCCTCCACGGCCGTCCGCTGGGAATGGCCGAGGCGTACGGCGGGGGGCCCGAGGAGCTGTGGCAGGCGCTCGCGGAGGCGGCGCGGCGGGACTTCCCGACCGCAGCCGAGGAGAGGCCCCGCCCCGATGGGGCCCCCGGCCTCGACAAGACGCCTGGCCCCGGCGGGACTTCCGGCCTCGACGAGGCCCCCGGCCCCGGCGGGACCTACCACCCCGGTGAGACCCACGGTCTCGACGCGGCCCACGGACCCGACGCGGCCCACGGACCCGACGCGGCCCACGGACCCGACGTGAACCCCCCTGCGGCGCGTGCCACGCGCGGGCGTAGGCGCGGGAGCATGCGCGGGCAGGGGCGCGACGGGGCGCCCGCGGTCAGCGTCATCGTGGCCACGCGAAACCGCGCCGGCATGCTGCGCGACTGCCTGGACTCCCTGCTCGTCCTGGAGTACCCGCGGTACGAGGTGATCGTCGTGGACAACGCCCCGGCGGACACCTCCACCGAGGAACTGGTCCGGCGGGAGTACGCAGGCCGGCGGAACGGCGGTCCCGCGGTCCGCTACCTACGGGAGCCCGTGCCCGGTCTCGCCCGCGCCCACAACCGGGGGCTCGCCGTGGCGGGCGGCGACATCACCGCCTTCACCGACGACGACACCCTGGTCGACCCGCGGTGGCTCACCGCGCTCGTCGCCCCCTTCCTGGCCGACCCCGGGACCGGCTGCGTCACCGGCCTCATCGTTCCCGCCGAGCTGGACACCGAGGCGCAGGTCGCGCTGGAGCGGCACGGCGCGTTCGGCAAGGGATACGCCCCGCTGACCTGGTCGCTGCGGGATCCGCCCGCGGACCCGCTGTTCCCCTTCACCGCCGGCCGCTTCGGCTCCGGTGCGAACATGGCCTTCCGCACGGAGCTCCTGCACGGCCTCGGCGGCTTCGACCCCGCCACCGGCACCGGCACCCCCGCGCGCGGCGGCGACGATCTGCTCGCCTTCTTCCGGGTGCTGGCCCACGGCCGCTCCCTCGCCTACGAGCCCGGCGCGATCGTCTGGCACCGGCACCGGCGCACCCCCGAGGCACTCGCCGCGCAGGCGTACGGCTACGGCGCCGGGTTCGGTGCCTTCCTGGCCGCGGCACTCGCCCACGAACCTCGCATGCTGCCCGCGCTGCTGCGGCGGCTGTTCGGCGGCGTCCGGTACGTGATCGCCAGAAACCGCGAACGCGCCGGACCGGGCCCCGATGCCGGACAGAGCGACGGTCGGAGCGCCGGACAGGGCGTGGGAGCGGGTGCCACAGCGTCCGAACTCGTCCGCCTGGAGCTGCGGGGCCTGCTCTACGGGCCCTACGGCTACCTGCGCAGCCGCCGGATCGAACGGCGGATACGGCGATGACCGAGCTGCGGGCGGCATTCCACGGCCGAGCGTCCCTGGTGGCCGACCCCACGGCCGAAGAGGGCCGGACTCCCCCCGGCGGCCGGCGCTCGCTCGGCGCGTCGGTCCGGACCGGCGTCGCCGCCGTCTTCCCCCGTGACCCGCTGCTGCGCAACGGGCACCTCCTCGCGATCAGCTCCCTCGTCAGCGCCGCGCTGGGGTCGATCTTCTGGCTCCTGGCCACGCACTGGTACGACGACGACGTGGTGGGCGTCAGCTACTCCGCGCTCTCCATGACCCTGCTGCTCGCCAGCATCGGCCAGCTCAACCTGTCCGACTTCCTGGTCCGGTTCGTGCCCTCCGCCGGCCACCACACCCGCCGGCTGATCCTCCTCTGCTACGCCGTGAGCGCCGTCGTCAGCGCGCTGGTGGCCATGGCCTTCCTGCTGCTCGTCCCCGTGGTCGCGCCAGGCCTCGGCTTCCTGCTGACCCCGGTGACCGCCACCTGCTTCGTCGCCGCCACCGCCGGATACGCCGTCTTCGTGATGCAGGACGGCGCGCTGACGGCGGTGCGGCGGCCCGGCTGGGTGGTGGGCGAGAACGTGATCTTCGCCTGCGTGAAGATCGGCCTGCTCGGCATGGGCGCGGCCCTGGCGCTGTTCTCCGGCATCCTGCTCTCCTGGGTCGGCGCGCTCGCGGTCTCCCTCGTCGTCGCCAACTTCGTCCTGCTGCGGCGGGCCGTCCCCGAACACGTACGGGTGTCGCAGGAGGCGGAGCGACCGAAGCAGGCACTGCGGTACGCGGCCGCCGACTACTTCGGCTCGCTGTTCCGGATGGCGGCGTACACGATTCCCCCGCTGATGGTCCTGAACAACCTGGGCGCCGACCAGAGCGCCTACTTCTCGCTCGCCTGGATCGTCGGCTACACGCTCTACCTGGTGGCCCGCAACCTGGGCAGCTCCCTCGTGGTGGAGGCCGTGCGCAGCCCGGAGCGGCTGGTCGAGCACACGGTGCGGATGCTGCGCCACACGGGTCTGCTGCTGGGCGCCGGCATCGTCTTCGTGGCCGCGCTGGCGCCGCAGATCCTCCACTTCTTCGGCCCCGAGTACGCCGAGCACGGAAGCACCCTGCTACGGCTCCTCGCCCTGTCCGCCCTGCCGAACATCCTGGTCAGCATGGCCATCGACGTGTGGCGGGCGCGCCGGCGGCTGCGGTGGGCGGTCGGCGTGCAGATCGTGATGTGCGTGATGGTCCTGGGGCTCACCAAGATGCTGCTGCCGACGCTGGGGATCACCGGGGCGGGCGTCGCCTGGCTGGTGACCATGTGCCTGCTCGCCACGCCGCTGCTGATCTGGCGTTCGCGCTGGCTCACGACCGGATCCCAGGAGGTCCCCGTGGACACTGAGACCGAGACCGAGACCAAGTCCGAGACCGAGACCGAGGCCGAGTCCGAGGCCGAGACCGAGGCCGAGACCGAGGCCGAGACCGAGGCCGAGTCCGAGGCCGAGGCCGAGTCCGAGGCCGAGTCCGAGACCGAGTCCGCGACGGCCGTCGACCCCGGGGCCGCGGCCAAGACCGGGACCGGGAGCGAGGCGGCTTCCCGCACGCTGCCGACCTTGACCGTCGTCGTCTGCGCCTACACCCTCGACCGCTGGGACGACGTGCGGACGGCGATCGGGTCGCTGCGCGCCCAGCGGAGCCCCGTCACGGAGATCCTCCTCGTCGTCGACCACTGCCACGAGCTGTACGAGCGGGCGTCCGTCGCCTTCCCCGGTGTGCGCGTGCTGGAGAACGGCGAGCGCCAAGGGCTGTCCGGCGCCCGCAACACCGGTGTGGCGGCCGCCCGTTGCGAGGTCGTGGCCTTCCTCGACGACGACGCGGCAGCCGATCCGGACTGGTCCGCCCGGCTCCTCGCCCGCTATGCCGACCCCGCCGTCGCGGGCGTCGGGGGCCTGGTCAGGCCGTGGTGGGTCACCCGGCGGCCGGTGTGGTTCCCGCGCGAGTTCGACTGGGTCGTCGGCTGCTCGTACCGCGGACTGCCGGAACGGTCCTCCCCCGTAAGGAACTTCATCGGTGCCAACATGTCCTTCCGGCTGTCCGAGATGATCGCCGCCGGAGCCTTCCGCAACGACCTCGGGCGGGTGGGGAAGCGGCCCCTCGGCTGCGAGGAGACCGAGCTGTGCCTGCGGATCGCGGCCCGCAGCCCGGACGCCGTCCTGCTCCACGAACCCGCGGCGGCGGTCCGGCACCGGGTACCCGCGGCCCGCACCACCTGGGCGTACTTCGTCGCGCGGTGCTACGCCGAGGGCCTGTCCAAGGCGCACGTCGCCCGGATCGGCAGCACCCGCACGGCCCTGTCCAGCGAGCGGGCCTATCTGCGGTCGACCGTGCCGCGGGCGTTCGTGCGGGCGCTGACGTCGGGCCGCCCGGGCGGGCTGCGCACGGCATCGGCACTGGTGGCAGGCGTCGGCGTGACCGTCGCGGGCTATGCCGTGGGCCGGATCCGGCGTCCCGCGCCGCCCTCCGGCGGGGACCGGTCCGCCGCCGGGGCCCCGGCCGCCGCACCCGCCACGGGGCGGGCCGGAGGAGCGGGCGGGGGCCTGCCATGACAGCCGTCCCCGTCTTCCTGTACCACTCGGTGTCGTCCGACCCGCCGTCCTGGATAGCGCCGTTCACGGTCGGCCCGCGGGTCTTCGCCGAGCAGCTGGAGACAATCGCCGACAGCGGTCTCCGGCTCGTGCCGCTGCGCCGGCTGGTGGCGGCCCAGCGCGGCGGCCCGCCGCTTCCCGACCGGTCGGCGGTCCTCACCTTCGACGACGGTTTCGCGGACTTCCACTCGATCGTGCTGCCCCTGCTCACGCGCCTCGGCCTGCCCGCCACCCTGTACGTCACCACCGGTGCGCTGCGCGGCCGGGCCGGCGCTCCGCCGGAGGCCGTCTTCCCGCCCGGTTCACGGATGCTGAGCTGGCGCCAGCTCGCCGCGCTGGAGGCCTCCGGTGTCGAGATCGGCGGCCACACGAGGACGCATCCCCAGCTCGACACCCTGCCCGCCCACGCGGTGTGGGACGAAGTGGCGGGGTGCGCGGGCGAGCTGGAGGACTTCCTCGGCCACCGGGTCGCCTCGTTCGCCTATCCGCACGGGTACTCCAGTCCCGCGGTGCGCGACCAGGTGCGTGCGGCGGGGTGGACGTCGGCCACGGCGGTGCGGGACGCGTTCAGCTCGGCGGGTGACGATCCGCTGCGCATCGCCCGGCTGATGGTGCGGGCCGACACGGACCGGGACCGGTTCCGGCAGTGGACCACGGGGGCGGCGGCGCCGGTCGCGCCGTTCCCCGAAGGGGCCCGGACCAGGGGCTGGCGCGCCTACCGCAGGATGAGGGCCCGGCTGAACGTGCCGTACAGGGCGGTCTCCTGAGGCCGTGCGCGGCGAGTCGCCCGATGCGTGGGAGCGGAGCCGAGGGGCCTGGTGCTTCACCGCTGCTGCCACACCCGTACCCAGTCCACGTGCATCCGGGCCGTGTCGACCGACTCCGGAGGCGGCTCCGGCACCCCGACCGCCAGGTTGATCAGCACTTCCATGGGCACGTCGGGGATCCGTTCGGTGTCCGTCACCCGGAGGCGCTCGACGTCGTCCACGTACCAGACCAGCCTGTCGGGCTCCCACAGCAGGCCGAACACGTGGTACTTCGCCGGGAAGTCGACCGGCCCGTACGTGCCGCTCTGCCGCTCCTCGTCGTCGTCGGGCTCGCGCCAGTGCACGTAGAAGCTGACCTCCTGGGTGGTGTCCAGGAATTCCATGATGTCGATCTCCGGCGGGGTGAAGCGCGAGTCGGGCATCATCCAGAACGCGGGGAACATGCCCTCCTCGGACGGGATTCTGATCGCCGCCTCGAAGTAGCCGTACGTGAACGTGCGCCGGGGCTCGGCGTACCAGTCGTCCCGGCCGGTGGAGATCATTCCGGAGGTCCACGGGTAGGTCCGGTCGTCGCTGCCGCGGGTCTCGCGCCGCTCGGCGGTGAGGGTCAGTTCGCCGTTCCCCACCGAGACCTGCTGCGGCAGGTACCACTGCAGTTCGTCGTTGCCGCTGTTGGTGCAGCCTTCCTTGTTCCAGTCGTAGCAGGTGGTCCACGTCCGGCCGTCGAGTTCCGTTCCGTCGAAGTCGTCGTCCAGGACGAGCCGCCACGAGTCGGACGGGGTCGGCATGAGGGCGGCCGGTGGTGCGTCCCCGGCCGCCCTCGGGCCGTCCACGGGTCCGACGCAGGCGGTGGCCGCCAGCAGCAGGGCGGCGGACAGCGCCAGCGCCGCCCGCCGAAGGGACCGGCGGGCGTCCTTCGCGTTCACCGGTCCCTGCCGGCGACCGAGGACGCGACCCGTTGGGCGGCGAACGCCGTGCCGTGGACGAACCGCAGGAGGGGGCCGAACGTGGAGGCGGCGGCCAAGCCGGTGAAGTACAGGCCGGGGACCGAGGACTCGAACCCCGCCGACAGCACGGGCGGGCCGCCGGGCCAGGTGCGCACCGCCGCCCGCAGGGCCGGCGCCAGGGCGGGCATCCGCTCGACGTCCACCCGGTAGCCGGTGGCCGCGAGGACGTGGTCGGTGTCGAGGACGTCCTTCCGCCCCGCCGTGTCCTCCGTCTCCAGGCGTACGGAGCCGTTCGCGCCGTCCTTGAGCCGGGCCGCGACGAGCCGGTGCCCGCACAGCACCGGCACCTGTCCGTTCACCCGGTCGCGCAGCCACCAGGCGCCGGACGGCCCGAGTACGGTGCGCAGCAGGTGCGTGCGCACCGGGAGCGGCAGACGGCGGTAGGCGGCGGGGCCGCGGCTGACCGCGAACAGCGACCAGCCGGGGCCCAGCGCCGAGCCGGGTTTGCGCAGCCGGGTGGTCCCCGGCCGGGCGGACGGCCGGTCCGTCGGGGGCGGGTCGCCGAAGAGCAGGGACCGGGTCCGGGCGATCACGACGGGCCGGGCGCCCGCCTCGTGCAGCAGTGCGGCGCTCTCCAGGGCGGACTGCCCGGCGCCGACCACGGCGACGCGCCGGCCGGCGAATCCGGCCAGGTCCGGGTGGTCGCAGGAGTGGGAGGCGAGGCCGGCCGCGACGAGCGGTGCCAGGCCTGCGGGCCGGAAGGCGTGGGCCACGAGTCCGGTGGCCATCACCACGGCCGCCGCCTCGAACTGCTCGCCGGAGTCGAGGGTCACGCCGAACGCGCCGTCGACCCGCTGTACGTCGTGCACCGCCGTGCGTTCCACGTCGGGCACCAGGTGCTCCTGGAACCAGTGGCCGTACGCGACGAACTCGTCGACCGGGATCGGATAGGTGTCGCCCACCGGCCGCCGACCGTGGGCGGCGCGGAAGTCCGCGAACCGGTTGCCGTCCTCGGGTGCGGAGATCGAGGACGCGGCAGGGACCGACTTGAGGAACATGCCGTCGGGCATATGGGTCCGCCAGGTCTCCATCGGATCGCCGAACACGCGGGGGGACGTGCCCGTCGCGGCCAGCCAGGCGGCGGTGGCGAGACCGAACGGACCGGCTCCGACGACCACGACGGGAAGTCGCCGGCGGGCGGTGGTTCCGGGCCGTGGGAGTGAGCCCTGGGCCATCGCGCGTCTCCTCTCCTCTCAACCAGCGTGCACCTGCGTGTCCCTGTTCCGCGCGCCGGAGCGGTGGGGAAGGAGGGCGAGGACCGTGGTCAGGGCGGCGAGCACGAGCAGGGACCGGGTGGCGGTGAAGACGCCGCCGAGGAAGAGCGCGACGGCCACGAGGGTCACCACGGCGAGTCCGAGCACGAGGGTGAGCAGGGCGGCCTCCAGGACCGCGGCCGGGTGCCCGGCCCGCCGCAGCATGCCGGAGGGCCGTAGTGCGAGCTGGGCCGCGAGACCCGGGCAGACCAGCAGGAACACGGTGACGGCGGCCACCCGCACCGGGGCGGCGTCGGGCAGCGCCGTGGCGAGGAGCGCGAGCCATCCGGAGGCGGCGAGTCCCACGCGCAGGAGTGTCATGAGGTGCCTCCTCATTCCGGTGGGGGCGTCACGTAGCGGTAGACGATCGCGTCGCCGTTGTCGTAGACCTTCGTGAAGCCCGGCGCGCCCGACAGCACGGACTGGAGCCGCTCCGGGAGGTCGGCCGGCAGTGCTCCGGTGACGTAGAGGTTCATGTCCTGGGCGCGGGAGAGCACGATGTACGCGGGCCTCTCCTCGGTGGCGCCGTAGACGAAGCCCTCCACCCCCTCCAGCGGGTCGCGCACCAGCCCCTGCAACTCGTCCTTCTCCTGGTAGGCCAGCTGGACCCGGTCGTGTTTCTCGTAGTCCAGGTCGAGGTCGGGCACGTCCTCGGTGAGCGTGACGAACGTCGAGCCCGGTGGGGCGTGCTCGATCACGTAACGGGCGGCGGCGACCTCCTTGAGGGTGTACTGGTTCAGGGCCTCCTTGCCGTAGTAGCCGAAGACCAGCGCGCCGAACATGGCCAGGAGGAGGGGGTAGACGGCGAGCGTGCGCACGACGGGCCGCCGGCCACCCGGTGGCAGCACGAGAGCCGCCACCAGGAACGCGGCGGGCGGCAGCGCGAAGAGATAGGCCCGGAAGAGCATCTCGCCGCCGTAGGCGTTGACGGCGAGCAGCGGGAGCGGGGCCGCGGCCAGCAGCGGCAGGCCGGTGCGCCTGGTCCACCGGCGGACCAGGAGACCGGCCAGGGCCAGGACGGCGACCGCCGCCGACAGTCCGCGGTCGACCCAGGACAGCAGGATCTGCCCCGGAGCGGCGTTGCCCAGGGCGGCCAGTCCGGAGGAGACGTTCTTGTCGGGCTGGGTGAGGGAATCGATGAGGTTGCTGATGTTGACGGCGATGTACGACCGGGCCACGGTGGCGTCCCAGGCGGCGGTGAGGACGACCGCGGCGATCAGTACCGGCAGCGCCAGCCGCCGGCTGCGGCGGGGCAGGGACAGCAGAGCCATGGCGCTGATCAGCATCAGCGGCGTGAGCGGGTGGGATACCACGATCGCGGCCACGATCACCACGACCGCCACGAGGAGCCCGGGGGGCCAGCCCTCCCGCCGGCGCGGATCGGGGCGGGGGAGCGCCGACGACCGCAGCTGCCGGAACAGGAGGGCGATCACGGTCATGAAGAGCAGGAAGGCGAAGGACTGCGGCGCGAAGTAGTCCTGACCCACCCAGGAGCAGCTGTAGAAGATCCAGACCGCGCCCCACACGAGCCGCCGGTCGCGGGTCACGGACCGGTACAGCAGGAGCAGCGGGGCGAGCAGGAGGGCGTTGGCGACCGGGGGTGTCCAGGAGGCGTACCCGACGGCCGAGTCCAGTCCGGTGGTCCGCAGGAACAGCGCGTGGAGCTGGAAGAAGCCCGGCCAGTCGTTGTAGACGGAGAACTTCTCCGCGTTCGGCACCTCGCCGCCGTGCCGGATCATCGCGTCGATGACCGCCAGGTGTTTCCAGGCCCAGGAGTAGCGCAGGGTCGGGTACAGCAGGGTGGGGGTGGCGTGGATGAGGGCGATGAGGGCGAGGACGTAGCCGATCAGCCAGGCGCCGTGGGTGCGGCGGTCGCTCAGGGCCAGGCAGAAACCCAGGGTGAGCAGGGCCGTCGCCACCCAGAAGAGCGGGGGCAGGACCTGGAGCAGTCCCAGGTCGCGCATCCGGTCGATGGGGACCGAGCGCAGCGACAGCAGCCAGAGGACGAGCGAGAGGGGCAGCAGGGCGCGGGCCGCCCAGACGCGGACGACGTCGGACCGGGTACGGGGTGGGGTGCCGGGCCGGGTGCGTGCCCGGCCGCCGGATGCTGCGGGGGCGGCCGTCCCGGCGCCGTCACCGGGAGGGGCGCCGTCGCCGGGGCGGGGGGTGTCACCGGGGCGCGTTGCGCCGTTCGGCGTGTCCTCGTCGCCCTGCGGAGTGCCGCCCGAGGTGTGGGCCCGGCGATGGGGCCCGCTCACCGGAACACGTCCATGACCTGTTCGGCGGGACCACACCTTCCGTTAAGCCTCAAAAGGGACATTATGGTGTGATTCTAGAACGTCCCCTGCTGTGGGGCCTGATGGGACGTCGGGTCCCGGGAGGGCAGTCGAAGGGAGAGCCGTGAGGCGGCGCGCGCCGGACGACCCCCTGCTCGATCCCGCGGTGCCCGCCCTCCTCGCCAAGGTCGGCAGGTACCCCCAGCACCACGGCGGGCTCGGCGTGGTGCGCACCCTCGGCCGGGCCGGCGCCACGGTCCACGCCGTCGTCGAGGACCGGCTGACCCCGGTCGCCCTCTCCCGTCACCTGTCCCGCGCCTTCGTCCGGCCGACGACCGGTCTGGAGCGGCAGGACGTGCTCGTCGCCGCCCTGCTCGACATCGGCCGGGCCGTCGGAACGCCCTGCGTACCCGTGCCCACCGACGACGAGGCCGCGATCCTGTTGGCCGAGCACGCCGAGGCCCTGTCCGAGTGCTTCCTGCTGCCCCGGGTGTCCCCGGAACTGCCGCGACTGCTGGCCGGGAAGGCGAGCCTGCACACGCTCTGCGAGGAACTGGGCGTCCCCTCGCCGCGCACCAGGGCGCCCGCCACCCGCGACGAACTCGTGGACGCGGGCAGGGAGCTGGGCTTCCCCGTCGTGCTGAAGAACCGCGACCCGTGGACCAGGCTGCGCGACCCGGCCGTGGGCGGCACCACCGCCGTCCGCGACGAGCGCGGCCTCCTCGACCGGTTCGCGCCGGGCGTCCTGCCCCCGCTCCTGGTGCAGGAGTACATCCCCAGGGAGTGGGCGGAGGACTGGATCACCCACCTGTACTGCGGGGCCGGGGGCGAGCCCCGGGTCGCGTTCACCGGCCTGAAGCTGCGGTCCTGGCCGCCGTACGCCGGGGTGACGACGCGGGCCGTGGCGCTGGCCAACCCCGCCCTCGCCGGGCTGGCCGCGGACCTGTGCCGCCGGATCGGCTACAGCGGCGCGGCGGACCTCGACTGGCGCTACGACCGGCGCGACGAGCGCTACAAGCTGGTCGACTTCAACCCGCGGACCGGCGCCCAGTTCCGGCTGTTCGAGAACGTCGAAGGCGTGGACGTCGTACGGGCCATGCACCTCGACCTGACGGGCCGTGACGTGCCGTCGGGCCTGCAGGCCGAGGGGCGGGTGTTCGTGGCGGGGCAGCTCGACCTGCCGTCGGTGATGGCCTGGCTGCGCGAGGAGCACCGGCTCCCGCCCGGCCTGCTGCCGAGGCCGGGGACCGAGCGCGCCTGGCTCAGCGTCGAGGACCCGCTGCCGGCCGCGGCCGAGACGATCCGGTTCCTCGGCGCCGTCGTCCGTCGTGTCGGCCGGGCCGTCCGTGCGCCAGGTGGCGCGCGAAGGGCGTAATGCCCTTGTTAGGGTGAAATGTACGCAGACGTTCGATGATGCGACGGCTCGACGGTTTGCCGGGAGGATCCGTGGACACCGCGTTCCCCCGGGCCGTACCGGGGGAGCGGTCCGGCCCCGGACGACCGGGATGGAGCAGTCTCCTGCCCCTCGATCCGAACCCCCTCCTGACCAGGCCGTCCGACCTGGTCAGGGCCCGACGGCTGGCCGGTCTGCTGCGCGGCGGGCACGTCCGCTTCCGTGATCTGCACCGGCTGGAGCGGACCGTCTCCGACCTGCTGGTCTTTCACCTCGACGACCGCACCGCCGAGCCGCTCGTGATCAAGCACCCGCGCAGCAGCCGTGCGGCCGGATCCCTCACCCACGGCTGCGCCGCCCTCCACGAACTGGCCGAGGACGACCGGGTCGGCGAGTGGCGCCGGCTGCTGCCGTCGGCCGAGGAGCTGCGGTACGACGGCCGGCTGCTGCTCGTGGCGGAACGCTGCCTGCCGGGTGTCGAGGCAGACGCACTGCTCCGCCGCGTACCCGGCCGGACCTGGCCCCTGGCCGTCGCGGCACTCGGCGCCGTCGCCGCACTGCACCGGGCGACCGGACACCCGGAGCGCGCCGAGCGCAGGACCGCCGACTGGGTGGACACCCGCCTCGCCGTCCTGGCCGACCAGATCCCCTGGTGCGGCGGGCCCCGCGGCGCGGTCGCCGTACGCGTCCTGCGGGAGCGCCTCAACGGCGGTCTCGCCGGCCGCACCCTGACCGCCGCCCGGACCCATGGCGACTACCACCCCGGGAACATCCTGGTGGACGAGGCGAGCGGCACGCTGTCCGGAGTCATCGACTGGGCGGACTCGCTCCCCGACGGGCCGTGCGCCGTCGACTCCTACCTGTTCGTCCTCACCCTGCGGCAGCAGCGCGAGCGGCGGGAACTGGGACAGATCGTGGCCGACACCGTGCGCCGCGGCGGCCTGCTGCCCGAGGACCGCGCCCTGCTCGGCCACGCCGACGTCCCGCCCCCGGGACAGGAGTCCGACGAGGCCCTGCTGCCCCTGCTCACCTGGCTGTGGCACGTGGCCGGGAACGCGGCCAAGTCCGCCCGCTACGGACGCAGTCGGCGCTGGGTGGCCGGCAACGTGGTGCCGGTCCTCACCGAGGTGGCGCGCCGATGACCGCGGCGGGGGTACGGCGGGCGTGCGGCGGGGACCGCGGCGGGGGTACGGCGGGCGGCGGCGATGACAGCGGCGAAGTACGGCGGGCGTGCGGCGGTGACCGCGACGGAGGTGGCCCCATGACCACGGCGGAGGTACGACGATGACCACGGTCGAGGTCCTCGGGCAGACCACCTCGGCGGGCCCCGTGCGGGTGGCGTCCCCGGCGCCGCGCGAGGTCTGGTGGCGGCTCGCCGAGGAGGACGGCGCCACGCTGGTCACCCAGACCCCGTCCTGGCTCGACGCCCTCTGCGCCACGTCCCCCTTCGAGGACGCCAGTCGGCTCTACTCCTTCGCCGGCGGCCGCCGGATCCTCGTCCCCCTCGTCCGGCGGCGCGGCCTGCCCGGACGGCTGATCGCCGAGGAGTCCTGGCCGGCCCGCTGGGGGATCGGCGGACCCCTGTCACCCCCGGGCACACCCGACGAGGAGGAGGCCCTGGTCGTCTTCCGCGACCTGGCCCGGCGCCCGGCGCTGCGGGTCGGCGTGCGGTTCGGACCGGACGCCGACCCGGTGTGGACGGCCGCCGCGCCCCCGGACTTCGCCGCCGAGACCCTGACGACGTACGTCCTGGACCTGAGCGGGGGCTTCGACCAGGTCTGGGACCACCGCTTCCGCAGCCGGGCCAGGCGCGACGTGCGCAGGAGCGAGCGCTCGTCCGTCGAGGTGGAGGTCGACCGCGAGGGCAGACTGGTGGCCGAGTTCTACGGGCTGTACGAGAAGTCCATGGTGCGGTGGGCCGCGCAGCAGCACGAGCCGGGGGCACTCGCCCGGCTGCGCAGGTCCCGGGCGTTCCCCCCGCGGTATCTGGAGGCGGTCGCCGACCGGTTCGGCACCTCGTGCGCCGTCTACCTGGCCCGGGTCGGCGGGGAACCGGCCGCGGGCGCGGTGGTGGTCTCGTACGGGGACAGCGCCAAGTACTGGCGTGGTGCGATGGACCGGGACCTGGCCCATCCGGTGCGGGCGAACTTCCTGCTGCAGCGGCTCGCGATCGAGGACGCGTGCACCGAGGGCCGCACGGCCTTCGTCATGGGGGACTCCCGCCCGGGATCGTCGCTCGCGCACTTCAAGGAGGGGTTCGGGGCCGAAGGGCGTCCTTCGCCGCGCTACCGCCGCGAACGCCTTCCCCTCACGGAGGCGGACCGTCTCATGAGGGCGACGGCCAAACGGCTGCTGCGCTTCCGGGACGCCTGACGGACGGCGCCCGGCGGGGTGCGACGGCCGCGGGCGGTGAGTGAGCCGCGCCCGGGCCCGCGCCGGACCCTCGGTCCAGGGCTCCGCCCGGGCCCGCGCCCGGGCCTGGCTTTTCCCGGCCGGATAGGCTCTCTGTCGTGGAGTCGCAGGAGATGAAGAGTCGTCGGCCCTGGGTGGTGGGGGTTTCCGGGGCGTCGGGTACGCCGTACGCCGCCGCCGTTCTGCGGGGCCTCCTCGCCGCCGGGGAGAGCGTCGACCTCGTCGTGTCGCGGGCCTCGCGGCTGACCCTGCTCGACGAGACGGGCATCTCCTTCCGCGACGCGCACTGGCGCGAGGACCTGGCGGCGTGGCTGGCGCGGGGCGCGGACGGGAAGCCGGACACCTTCGACGTGGCGGACGCCCTCGACGACGTGCGGTACTGGGCGGCCGGTGATCTGGCCGCGGGGCCGTCCTCGGGGTCGTACCCGGCGAAGGGGATGCTGGTCGTGCCGGCCTCGACCGCGGCAGTGGCGGGAGTGGCACTGGGGCTCTCGAAGGACCTGCTCCAGCGGACGGCGAGCGTGACGCTGAAGGAGCGGCGGCCGCTGGTCGTCGCCGTGCGGGAGACCCCGCTGAACGGACAGACCCTCAAGCACATGGTGGCGCTGGACGAGGCGGGAGCCGTGGTGCTGCCCGCCTCTCCGGCGTTCTACGCGGGGGCGACGCACATCCAGGATCTGGTGGACTTCGTCGCCGGGCGGGTGCTCGACGCGGCAGGGGTGCCGCATCGGCTGTACCGCCGGTGGGAGGGAGAGCTCGGTGGAGCGACCCCCCGGTCGGATTAGCGCTTCTTGGCGTGCTTCTTGTCGGCACGCTTCGAGGCGGCGGTCGGCTGGTGGGCACGCGAGCGGTTGGCCAGGTCCTGCAGCTCGCGCATGCGTGCGTAGGCCATCTCGATCGTGTACACGGTGAACACCACTCCTGAAAGATCGTCTTTGATCAGCTAAAAGATTCACAGGGCGTCTCCCCTGTGTACCTTAGATTCTATACCTAAACTCGCGGTATCGCTGGACAATGGAAGGCTTCATACCTATGGACGCCGTGGACAGGCAGCTCATCCAGGCTCTGCGCGAGAACGGTCGTGCCTCGTACGCCGAGCTCGGCCGGCTCGTCGGGCTCTCCGGCCCCTCTGTCACCGACCGCATCAACCGTCTTGAGGCGGCCGGAGTCATCACCGGCTACCGCGCCACCGTCGACGCCGCCTCGCTCGGCCTCGGCGTGACCGCCCTCATCGGCATCTCCCTCTCCGACGCCGCCGACCACGAGGACGTGGCCCGCCGGCTCAAGGACCTCGCCGAGATCGAGGACTGCTGGTTCATCGCCGGCGACGACTCGTTCATGCTCAAGGTGCGCGTCGGCGACGTCGACGGCCTGGAGAAGACGATCCGCCGCCTCAGCGGCACCAAGGGCGTCTCCCGCACCCGTACGACGATCGTGCTCTCCACGAAGTGGGAGAACCGGGTCGGAGAGCTGCCCGAAGAAGGCTGACGAATCGCCTGAGAGTACGGTGAACGACGCAGTACAAGCAGTGGAAGAAGTCGGATTTCGGAGAAGAGGGAGGCGCCCGGAGATGACTGCATCGATCACAGATGTAGGGCTCAAGCGCGAGCTGGAGCAGAAGGTCCGGGACGGTGAGCGGCTGAGCCGTGAGGACGGCATCGCCCTGTACGAGTCCGACGACCTCGCCTGGCTCGGCGGTCTGGCCCACGAGGTCCGGACCCGCAAGAACGGCGACGTGGTGCATTTCAATGTCAACCGGCATCTGAACATGACCAACGTCTGCACCGCCTCCTGCGCCTACTGCTCGTTCCAGCGCAAGCCGGGCGAGAAGGACGCGTACACCATGCGCATCGAGGAGGCCGTGCGCCTCGCGAAGGCGATGGAGAACGAGAACCTCACCGAGCTGCACATCGTCAACGGGCTGCACCCCAACCTGCCCTGGCGGTACTACCCGCGCTCCCTCTCCGAGCTCAAGAAGGCCCTGCCGAACGTCTCGCTCAAGGCGTTCACCGCCACCGAGATCCACCACTTCGAGACCATCTCGGGCATGTCCGCCTCCGACATCCTCGACGAGCTCATCGAGGCCGGTCTGGAGTCCCTGACCGGCGGCGGCGCCGAGATCTTCGACTGGGAGGTCCGCCAGCACATCGTGGACCACCGCACCCACTGGGAGGACTGGTCCCGGATCCACCGCCTCGCGCACGAGAAGGGGCTCAAGACCCCCAGCACCATGCTGTACGGGCACATCGAGGAGCCCCGTCACCGCGTGGACCACGTGCTGCGGCTGCGTGAGCTCCAGGACGAGACCGGCGGCTTCCAGGTCTTCATCCCGCTGCGCTACCAGCACGACTTCGTCGACATGCAGGACGGCAAGGTCCGCAACAAGCTCCAGGCGCGCACCACCATGGCGACCGGCGCCGAGGCCCTGAAGACCTTCGCGGTCTCCCGGCTCCTCTTCGACAACGTGCCGCACGTCAAGGTCTTCTGGGTCATGCACGGCGTCCAGACGGCGCAGCTCGCGCTCCAGCACGGCGCCGACGACATGGACGGCTCGGTCGTCGAGTACAAGATCACGCACGACGCCGACAACTACGGCACGCCGAACAAGCTGGGCCGCGAGGACCTCCTCGAGCTGATCCGCGACGCCGGTTTCCGCCCGGTCGAGCGGAACACCCGGTACGAGATCATCCGCGAGTACCCGGGCCCCGACGCGGAGCGGCGCGAGACGCCGCAGGCGATGCGGTTCTGAGTACGGGCGGCGGAAGGGCCGGTGGGGACTCCCACCGGCCCTTCTCTCATCCCGCCGTGTGCTCCACCGGGATCCACAGCTCGGCGGCGGCCGTCGTCCAGTCCGCCGAGGGCCGGACCGACAGGATCTCGGGGCCGGGGCGGCTCTCGTAGGGATTGGACGGGAACCACAGGGTGAAGACGTCCCGCCACAGGTACTGGAGCGCTTGCGGGTAGGGGCCCTCGTTCTCGAAGACCGCCCAGGTCCCGGCCGGGAGGTCGAGGGTCTCGAAGCCCTCCGGGGCGGCGTCCGGCGCGCCGGTCACGCCGTACCAATGGTCGAGTTCGGCGCCCTCCTCCCGGCTGCAGGTGAGGTGGACGACGGCCGAGACGAGCCCGGCGGGCGCCCCGGTCGACAGGCCCGCGAGTCGGTCGAGGGTCTCCTGGCCCAGGCCCCGGATCTGGGCGGCGATCGCCGGGTTCTCCCCCTCGTACACGAGGGGGACCCGGGCCCTGCTGCCGACGATCCGGAAGGCGTCCTTGGCCACGGTGCGGTACTTCATGCTGCTGTTCCCTTCGACGACGAGTCGGAAGGACATCCGCGGCTGGGCGTTGAGCGCGGCTCCCGCGCGGCGGGCCTCGCCGGGGCCGACCCCGTGCACCGCGCGGAACGCGCGGGCGAAGGCCTCCCCGGAGCCGTAACCGTGACGCACCGCGATCTCCAGGAGCGTCCGTTCCCCGGCGAGCACCTCGGCGCCCGCGACGGTGAGCCGCCGGCGCCGTACGTACTCGGACAGGGGCATGCCGGCGAGCGCCGAGAACATGCGCCGGAAGTGGTGCTCCGAGGTCGTCGCGATGCGGGCGAGCTCGGCCGGGTCGAGGTCGCCGCGGAGCTCGGTGACGAGGTGCTCCTCGATGTGGTCGAGTGCCTGGTTGAGCCGCTCCAGCACGTGTCCGTCCTTTCCTTTTCCTTGTCCTCACCGTAGGAAGAGGTCAGGAGCCCGGACCCGACATCCTGTGTCCCGTCCGGTCAGGTCAGCGGCAGCAGCATGATGATGTCGTCGCGGTCGTCCCCGGGGGCGACCCGGATCGCGTCGGGGACGCGGCCGACCTCCTTGTAGCCGCACTTGGCGTAGAAGCCGTCGACGCCGGTGCCGCCCCGGCAGGTCAGCCGGATCGCCTCGACGTCCCCGAAGCCCTCGGCGGTACGCGCGGTGTGCTCGGCCGCCGCCATGAGGTCGCGGCCGTATCCCCTGCCCTGGTGCCGGGGGTCGACCATCACCGTGTAGAGCCACACCCAGTGCTTCATCAGGGGGTGGGTGTTGAAGGTGAAGAACGCGGTGGCGGCGACCGCGCCGTCCTCGTCGCGGCCGACGAGCAGCCGCGTACCGCCCTCGCTCATCGCGACGAGGTGCTTGAGCAGCGAGGGGCGGATCTCGTCGGGAGTGACGGGCGGGACGAAGCCGACCGCGCCACCGGCGTTGGAGACATCGGCCCAGAGGGAGAGCACGCCGTCGCGCAGGGCGGGGTCGATCGACGGATCCACCTCGAAAGTAAGGGTCATGAAGCGAGCTTAGCTATTACTCACGGGGTGCTCAAGGGGGACCTCCACGGTGCCCGGGAGGCCCGGCCCCGGAGTGCCCCCGGCGTCGTGCTTCACTGGAGGGGCTCTTGTCCCGTATGGGATCTTGGGAACTTTTCGGAACGTCGGAACGGAAGAGTGGGCTGACATGCTCCGCTACACGCTGATGCGGCTCGGCATCTTCGCCGGATGCTTCCTCGCCCTGTGGGGTCTCGTCTACATCGAGGTGCTGCCGCGCGGGCTCGGCGACTCGAACCTGCTCTGGGTCCTCGTCCTCGCCATCGTGATCTCCGCCCCGCTGAGCTTCGTCCTGCTGCGGAAGGTGCGCGACGAGGCGAGCGCCGAGGTCGTGGCGAAGGTCGACCGCGCCAAGGGCCGCCTGGCGGCGAACCGGTCCCAGGAGGACTAGGGGGCCGGGGGTGTCTCGCCGGGAGGCCCCCTGAGCCCCGCCCGCCGCCCATAAAGGCTGCGTAAGCTTGCTCACAGATCATCAGCCCCGGGCAGGAGCTTCCAAGGCTCCCGCCTGGGGTGTTCTGCGTTTCGGAGGCGAAAAGGGTGTTCGCCTGCCTCAAAGAACAGCTTTGAGGTTCTCAAAGTTCAAGTGTTAACGTGTTCGACATGACGACAGCTGTGCGCCCCTCACCTGCCATGAGCACCCCGCTCGTGGCGCGCCTGCACGTCGATCTGTGCCGCTGTATGTCCGCGGTCTGTTGCCGCGGGGTCTGACCCGGCATCATGCAGCGGCCCGCGTGAAAACGCGTGTGTGCCGCACCCCCGTCCCGTATTGCCCGATACGCACCTGTGGAGTGTGTCTGTGTCCGCGTCCGCGACCACACCCGAGAAGCAGTCCCCCGCTTCCTCGCGCATACCGAAGTTCCCCTTCTGGGCCCAGATCATCGCCGGTCTGGTCCTCGGCGCCCTGCTCGGCTGGATCGCCCGCAGCCAGGACGTCTCCTGGCTGAAGGAGACCCTCGGCCAGGTCGGCGACATCTTCGTCCAGCTCCTGAAGCTGGCCGTCGCCCCGCTCGTCTTCTTCGCGATCCTGGTCTCGATCACCAACCTGCGGAAGGTGAACAACGCCGCCAGGCTCGCCACCCGCACCCTGCTCTGGTTCATGATCACCTCGCTGATCGCGGTGGCCATCGGCCTCGCCATCGGCCTGATCACCAACCCGGGCGCCGGCACCGGCCTCACCCCGCAGGACGGCAAGCTGCCGAAGCGCGAGGGCTCCTGGATCGACTTCCTGACCGGCATCATCCCGACGGACGTCATCACGCCCTTCACCGAGCTGAACGTCCTCCAGATCGTCTTCATGGCCGCCGTCGCCGGCATCGCCGCCCTCAAGCTGGGCGACCGGGCGAAGCCCATCCTCACCCTCTCCGAGTCGATCCTGGAGCTGCTCCAGAAGGCCCTCTGGTGGGTCATCCGCCTCGCCCCGATCGGCACCGTCGGCCTCATCGGCTTCGCCATCGCCGACTACGGCTGGGACCTGATCGGCAAGTACGCGACCTTCACCGCCGACGTCTACATCGGCTGCGCCCTGGTCATGTTCGGCGTGTACCCGCTGCTGCTCGCCACGGTCGCCAAGGTCAACCCGATCCAGTTCTACAAGGGCGCCTGGCCGGCCATCCAGCTGGCCTTCGTCTCCCGCTCCTCGGTCGGCACGATGCCGGTCACCCAGAAGGTCACCGAGCGCCTCGGCGTCCCGAAGGAGTACGCCTCCTTCTCCGTTCCGTTCGGTGCGACGACCAAGATGGACGGCTGCGCCGCGATCTACCCGGCGCTCGCCGCGATCTTCATCGCCCAGATCTTCGACGTGCAGCTCGGCATCGGCGACTACCTGCTGATCGCCTTCGTCTCGGTCATCGGCTCGGCGGCCACCGCCGGCCTGACGGGCGCGACGGTCATGCTGACCCTCACCCTCTCCACCCTGGGCCTCCCCCTGGAGGGCGTCGGCCTCCTGATGGCGATCGACCCGATCCTGGACATGGTCAGGACCGCCACGAACGTCGCAGGTCAGGCGCTCGTCCCGGTGATCGTCTCCGCCAAGGAGAAGATCCTCGACCTCACGGCGTACGAGAACGCCTCGGCGTCCCCGATCGACGACCTGGTCGACACCCGCGAGCCCCAGGAGAAGGTCGCGGTCGCGGCCTGACCCCCGTCGCACACACACCCTCCGTGCCCCCTGCCCCCGTCCGGGCAGGGGGCACGTAGGCTTTCGGCGGGGCAGCCGGTGGATCTTGGGAGCAGGGGTGGGCCGCCATGGCCGGTGATGCGAAGGCGCGGCGGTTGCCGCGGGCCGTGCGGGAGCGGCAGATGGTGGACGCGGCCGTGCGGTGTTTCGCGCGGAACGGGTACCAGGCGGCTTCCATGGACGAGATCGCCGAATCGGCAGGGGTGTCGAAGCCGCTCGTCTACCTGTATCTGCACTCCAAGGAGGAGCTCTTCACCGCGGTGATCCGGCGGGAGGCGCAAGCCCTGCTCGGGGTCGTCGCCGAGGCGGTCGTCGACCGGACCGCGCCGCCCGACGAGCGGTTGTGGGCGGGGCTGATGGCCTTCTTCACCTTCGCCGCCGAGCATCCTGACTCCTGGACGGTGCTCAGCCGGCAGGCGCGGACGCAGGGGGAGCCGTTCGCCGGGGAGGCGGCGCGGATGCGGGACGAGATCACGGCGTTCGTCGCGGGGCTGATCGGTGAGGCGGCGCTGGAGGCGCCGGGCACCGCCGGGATCACCGGGCGGGACGTCGACGCGCTCGCGCAGGCGCTCGTCGGGTCCGCCGAGTCGCTGGCGAGCTGGGCCAACGGGACTCCGGGAGTGACGGCGAAGGAGGCGGCCGCGACGCTGATGAACTTCGCCTGGTCGGGTCTCGGGAACCTCATGAAAAGCGAGCGCTGGTCTCCCCGTTGACCCTTACTTCGCAGTAAGGTTACCGGCTAGTCAAGGCAGTTGCAGGCACGCGACGCACCGGCGTACGGCGGTCGTCCGCCGCCGTGCGGGAGCAGTTCACCGACGCACGACCTCAGTTCACCGACGCACGACCTCAGTTCATCGCGCAGACCGAGGAGCCGCACGTGTCCGTCGTGACCGCACTGTCCGAGAGCGAACCGGTCGAACCGCACAAGACGCTGGTGGACGGGGTGGTGCGCGAGGTCTCCGTGCCCGCGCTCGTCCCCGTGATCCGCCGCGGCTCGCTCGCCGACCTGCCGTACGACAACGCCCGTCAGGACCCCGAGGCGGTGCTCTTCTCCCGCAAGGGGCCGGACGGGCAGTGGGCCGATGTGACCGCCTCCGCCTTCGCCGCCCAGGTCCACTCCGTCGCCAAGGGCCTCATCGCGCACGGACTGCGCCCCGGTGACCGGCTCGCCCTCATGGCGCGGACCACCTACGAGTGGACGCTGCTCGATTTCGCCGCCTGGGCCGCCGGGCTCGTCACCGTCCCCGTCTACCCGACCTCCTCCGCGTTCCAGACCCGCTGGATCCTCCAGGACTCCGGGGCGGCCGCCTGCGTCGTCGAGGACCCGGCCCAGGCCCGGCTCGTCTCCGCCGAGCGACGGCAGCTGCCCGGCCTCGCCCATCTCTGGGTCCTGGACGCCGGCGCTGTCGAGCAGCTCCGCACGGCGGGCGCCCGGGTCGCCGACGAGGCCGTCACCGCCCGGCGAGGACTGCTCACCCCGGAGACCCTCGCCACCCTCATCTACACCTCGGGCACCACCGGCCGCCCCAAGGGCTGCGCCCTCACCCACGCCAACTTCTTCGCCGAGGTCGACAACGCCGTCCGGCTCCTCCACCCGGTCTTCGTCTCCGAGCACAAGGACCCGGCCGCCACCCTGCTCTTCCTGCCGCTCTCCCATGTCTTCGGGCGCATGGTGGCCATCGGCTGCGTACGGGCCCGGGTCCGCGTCGGGCACGCCCCCTCGGTGGAGGGCCAGGAGCTCCTCGACGATCTCGCCGGGTTCCGCCCCACGTTCCTCCTCGCCATCCCGTACGTCCTGGAGAAGGTCTTCAACTCCGCCCGCGCCACCGCCGAACGCGGCGGCAAGGCCGCCTCCTTCGACCGTGCCGCCAAGGTCGCCCGCCGGTACGGCCAGGAGGCCGCCCCCTCGCTCTCGCTGCGGGCCGCGCGGGCCCTCTACGACCCGCTCGTCTACCGGCGCATCCGGGCCGCGCTCGGCGGCCGGGTGAAGTACGTGATCTCCGGCGGTTCCCCGCTCGGCGCGCGGCTGGCCGAGTTCTTCGCCGGGGCGGGCGTGGAGGTCTTCGAGGGGTACGGCCTGACGGAGACCACGGCCGCGTCGACGGTCACCCCGCCCCGGCGGCCCCGCACCGGCACGGTCGGCTGGCCGCTGCCCGGGACGTCGGTCCGGATCGCCGGTGACGGCGAGGTCTGGCTCAAGGGCGGTCATGTCTTCGCCGGGTACTGGGACGCCCAGCGCGGGGCGGCCGTGCCGTACACCGACGACGGCTGGTTCCCCACCGGTGACCTGGGCTCCCTCGATGCGGAAGGCTATCTGCGCATCACCGGCCGCAAGAAGGACATCCTCATCACCTCGGCCGGCAAGAACGTCGCTCCCGCCCCGCTGGAGGACTGGCTGCGCGCCCATCCGCTGGTCGCCCAGTGCGTGGTCCTCGGCGACAACCGCCCCTACGTCACGGCCCTGATCACCCTCGACCACGAGGGCCTGACGCACTGGCGGCGGATGCGGCACAAGGACCACCTGGCGCTCTGGGAGCTGACCCGGGACGAGGAGCTGCTCGCCGCCCTGGGGCGTGCGGTGGACGACGCGAACCGGCTGGTCTCACGGGCGGAGTCGATCCGTGACTTCCGGGTCCTGAACGCCGAGTTCTCGGAGAGCTCCGGCCATCTGACCCCGTCGCTCAAGCTCAAACGGCGGGCGGTGCTGCGGGACTTCGCCCGGGAGGTCGACGAGATGTACGACTCCGGGGCGTACGACAGGGCCTAGTGACCTGGTTTTGAGGTCGTAGGTCGCCACGTGAGGTATCTGCTGTTTCAGGTTGTGGTGTTCGCCTGCGGCGGGCCACGCGTTCGCGCTG
>NZ_JBVHZJ010000037.1:0-42221 GCF_055574655.1 Streptomyces sp. NPDC029956
CTCCGGATACGGGCCGTACTCACCGATCGGCAAGTACGGCTCAATGAACTCCCACTCAGCGTCCGTTAGTTGCACTCGCGTCATACAACAAGTTCTGCCGGATCCGGCTCGACGGCGAGGGCGAAACCCGCAAACTGATCACAACCCGATACTCGCCCTAGTCGTGAGTGACCGCTGACTCAGGATTTAGGGTGCGTGCCGCTGCGCCCGTGCGGGTCTCAGAGTGACCCGTAGTGGCGGGCTGTTTCTTGTCGCACCTGGAGACGGGCCGCCATGGCCTTGAGGAGGTGGGCTTCCTCAGCCGCCAGCAGCACCTCTAGCTGCCGCCCAGCCACGTCGCACACCAGCATGGAAAGCTCGGCAACGACGGTGACTTGGGTGTCCGGAGTTCCGAGCTGCAGTCTTGAGACGGTGCCGTCCGCAGTGGAAACGAAGACACCCTCGGGCTTCGCCGTCAGGTGAGCACGGCGTCGACCTCCGCCGGAGTTGCGGAATCGTGCGGCACAGCGGACACGGACGGTTTCCCCGCGGTTCAGCGCGGCGACCCTCTGGGTCATGCGCACGCTGTGCCATCGCTTCTGTATCCGGTGAAGGAGGGGCTGGATCACGATCACGAGAAGCACCAAGACCGAGACGGTCTCCCACATGGACAGCTCCCGTGTCGGCCGAACATTGCCGGGATCAAGATAGACCTGGGGCGCCCCGGCCGGCGCCGTTGATGTCAGCCCTAGATGTCAAAGAGCACCTACGGAGATCCGTAGGTGCTCTTTTCCCCTGTGCCCCCGGCAGGATTCGAACCTGCGACACCCGCTTTAGGAGAGCGGTGCTCTATCCCCTGAGCTACGAAGGCGGGGATCTGTAGGAAAATGTGCAGGAAATTGCGGCGGAAGCCGCGATCCCGGACACATCGGTCCACTGATCC
Source organism: Streptomyces sp. NPDC029956 (assembly GCF_055574655.1). NCBI lineage: Bacteria > Bacillati > Actinomycetota > Actinomycetes > Kitasatosporales > Streptomycetaceae > Streptomyces > Streptomyces sp. NPDC029956. The sequence continues at coordinate 923 of NZ_JBVHZJ010000037.1, forward strand.
AGCGGTGCGCCAGCGGACTGGCGCGCCGCCGTCAGTGTAGCGGGTGGGGGTGCGCAGGCGAGGGGGTTACCCACCCGGCGCCTGGAGGGCAGCTGCCTGGCCGCCGACCAGGCAGTGGTCACCTGCGCGGCTCCCCCACTGTGCCGAGGGCGATGGAGTTGATCATCCAGGCGAAGCCGAGGTAGATGAGTAGGGCTCCGGGGGCGCCGTAGGCCGGCAGGCGCTTGTCCCAGTGGGAGTAGTCGAGGGTGCAATTGGTGGATTCGCTGTCCTGGCGGAATCCCTTGAGGCGGTCCCCGAGGTCGGTGTTCGGCGGGATCTGGCGGAGGTGCTCGCAGCGGTTGAACTTCGGTCGCTTGGTTCTGGGATCGAGTGCCCTGTCCTCCTTCGTCTCATAGACGGGGATCAGCTCGATGTGTGGTCCGTTCCTGCAGGGGATTTCCACTGCGTGGTAGAAGCGGTAGCTGTTCACTCCGGGGCGTACCGGGAGCTCTCGGACGGGGAGCGGCGTGTAGATGGTCTGCCCGTCGACAGAGATGCGCCGTTCGCATGAACGGCCCGCTGCGGCGTAGACGTCGTGGATGCAGTGGTCATAGCGGTACTTGTTCAGTGGTTTGGGGCTGATTCCGTCGTGCTGTGGTGTGTAGACGACGATTCCGCGGGCGACGAGCCTGGCCCGGTGGGTTCCGCGCCAGGCGGTGTCGAACACGGCGGCGACGACGCCTGGCGCGCGGTCGAGGATCTCGTGGGCGAGGCGCAGGGCCGTGCTCGCCTCCTCCTCCCTGTCCGGATCCTCTTCCGGGGGCCGGTGGCGGGCGCCGTCGGCGTTCAGGATGATCCGGCTGTGAGCTCTCTCCGGCAGGCGTACTGAGAAGGAGACGATCTTCTTTCCGTAGACGGCCCTGTCGCCACCCTCGATCTGGATTCCGGCGTCCGGATCGACTCTGCGTCGTCGCATCTCGCCGGTTTTCTCGTCGCGGGTGAACTCCTCGGTCTGGTCCGAAGGGGGTCTGACGACGGTGGCGTCGCCGTTGATCACCTGGCTACGGTCGGGGCGCAGCCAGCATCCGCGGTGTCTCTTCTCCGACAGGTAGCCGAGAGCGAGCGCCTGTTTGATCCAGGCGTCCCGGGAGGCTTCACGGAGCTGAGGGAGAGCGTCGAGCATTTTGTGCCGGTACTGCAGCCAGTGATGACGTTGAGGGCCGGTTTCGGGGAGGGAGTCGGCCTCCTCGTCGCCCAGGCACTGGCGTACTCCTTCGCGGACGATTTCCCAGATTGTTTTGTGCTGGAGGTTGGCTTCGGTGGAGCGGGCCGTGTTGAAGACAGAGATGGCGCAGACGTAGATGAGGAAGACGTAGGGCGGGTAGTGGGGGGTGCGTCCGCGTGTTCCCGGCTCCTTTCGGGGGAGGACAGCGGTGGCCACCTCGTACAGGGCGGGGTTGGCGACGACGAGCTCCAGCCGTCCGATCTCCGGGATGTTCCGGGCCTCGGGACCCTTGGGTTCGAGATCGAAGCCGGCCGGACTGAAGATGTCCCGGGGTGTGGGGCCGAGGATCCAATCGCGCTTTTTCTTGGCCTTCGCGGCCTTCTTGAGTTTGCGTGGGGCACTGGTGGAGGGGCTCACGTGTCGGACTCCTCTACGGAGGGTCGCCACTGGTAGCCGGCCAGCCGGGCTGCACCATCAAGGGAGGACAGGCCGAAGCGGAGAGCGACGTCGGCGATCTGACCGGTCTGCTCGAAGATTTTCGCGGCGAGCCAGCTGGAGACGTCGCGCGGGGCCACCGAGCGTCCCTCAGTCGCGATGCCACCGCTGCGTACGGTTTCGCCGAAGGCGGTGCACACGCTGGCCTGGCGCCGGTAGGCGGGTGAGCCGGCGATGGTGGCGAGGGTTCCGGAGCCGTCCGCGATTGAGTGCTTGACGATGCAGTTGGCGCGCAGCCGCAGGACTCTGATGCTCCAGTCGTCGTCGAGCGGGCAGTAGCGGGCTGTGGTGTGAGTGGTGCCGCAGGCCCAGACCCGGGCGTGTGGGAGATCGAGGTCGCTGACGCTGGTGTAGCCGATCTCGCCGGTGTGCAGGCCGGAGAGCAGCAGGCCGAGGACGGTGGCGTGCCGAGTCTGGGGCATGCCGCGTTCGGCGTGGAACCGCAGTGCTTCGATGTCGCGGTCGGAGAGCGCGCCGGTGGGCCGGGGCGCGGACCGCGGGATCGGTGGAAGGTCGAGCAGCGGGGCTTTCGTCGTCAGGCCGAGGTGCCGGGCCTCCGCGAACAGGGCGTCGACGCCTGACTTGCGGACGCGGCGCGTGCTGTCAGCGGGTGTGGTGATCAGTCGCCCTTGCCGGTCGTGTCCTGGCGCGTCCACGAAGGTCTGCGCGACGGCGTCTGTGATGTCGTCCAGCCGAGTGACGCCCTGGGCCGTGGTGAACCGCAGCAGGCGCTCGCCGACCTTGATGTAGGACTCGGCGGTCTGGGCACTCAGGCACCCGTGCCGGACGGCCGTGTCCCACTCGCGGACGACGCGAAGGAAAGCCGAGCGGAGGGTGATCCTAGACATGGGCGCCTCCCGCTCGCGCACAGGAGTGCCGCCGGACAGCGGTCATGATCACTGGATTCGACGAAACGTATGGGGTGTGCGGCTCAGTCGCGCTACGGTGACTGGTGGCTCTCGCCTCGTGTGAGGGCACGCCAAAGCCCCCTCTCTCGTGGGCTCTTTGCCCGCGGGGAAGTGGTGGGTTTTCGGTGGGGGGTCCGGAGGCGCCGAACCGGCCAAGGAGATAGCGCCTCCGGACCCAGCTCTCAGTTGTTCATGGACTCCTTTCGCAGCGGCGCGGCGGAACCCAGCTGCTGGATCAGCCGATGGGTGTCGAGCCATTCGCCACGGTCCATCGCCGCGATGGCAGCCAGTGGCCACAGCGGGACGAGGAGTTCGGCCTTCAGCGGCGCCTCGCTCCTCTGTGCGCGAGCGCTCACCGCAGACAACACAGTGACCAGCCCGGTCACGTGGTCATGCAGAGCGGCGGCCTCATCGGGATTCATGTGCCACGCCTCCCCCATGCCGAGGTGTGCCGACAGCAGCTTCTCGACGTCCACGTCGGGGCCCAGGCGGTGGTCGGCCTTGCCTTCTCTGCGAGGGCCGGGGACGGTTGGCTCGTCCTTGTCTGAACGGCGAGAGGCCTCGGCGTCGGGGTCCGAAGAGCACGAGAATCCGGCGTCGCCAGCCGGCCCGCCTGTCTGAGGCTCTTCGGTCGTGGAGGATTGCCCTGGACCCGTCTGCGCGGTGGGCTCCTCGGACGCTGCGGTGCTGCCCGAGGCAGGGGCAACGTGCTCGTACCACCGGATGAGACCGTCGGGCTCCTCGATGAGAAAGCCCGTCGCGACCATCAGATCGAGGAGACGGTCGACCGCCTTTTCATGACCACGAGTTCGTACCTGCCGAAGGAACTTCAGCCTGAGTGCGACCCGGGGTGCGGGTCCCTGCTCGAGACGCTCTCGTGCGGATCGTACGAACCACAGTTTCTGCCAGTCCGTGCGGAGGGCGCTCAGCCCCTCTGTCCGGCCGCTTGCCCAGGCGCGGGCGATCTCCTGAGCGCTCAGTGATGGCCTGTAGATGCCCCGAGCGGAGATCTTCTCGACCAGACCACAGTCGGTCAGGAACTTCATGGAGATCCCGATCCGCCACGGACCGATGTCAGTTGCCTCATCCAGCGCGCTGACGTGGAACTGCTCGGTGAACCTCCCTGCTGTGGAGATCAGGTCGCAGTACGTCGACGCAGGCACGCGAGGGTGAGGCAGCGGTTTCGCCGGCTCGGCCTGTGCCGAGTGGTGACGTTTGTCAGCCAAGGCGTCCTCCAGGGGCCGTGCGAGAGTTGGCGCGTGCGCAGCGTAGAACACGGTCGTCGCCTGGCGCAGGCAAACTGTGGATCTTGTTGCTGAGCAACGCGTCTGCCAGCAGACGGAGTTGGAGCTGCGCTGGCGTTTCGGCACCTGCACTCGCCAGGGCGGCGCCCCTGGCGACGTCTTCATGGCGCAGCCCGGCGGCGCTGTAGGGGGCGAGGCGTGACGCTAATAACTTGATCCACGCCAGCGCTGGCGGTGAGTTTTGTCTGCCATCTGTGCCGCTGTGGATAGGCCGCTTGGAGCGGCCGTCCCAAGCGTGAGACGCAGCTCGGTCGCTCGCGAAAGATCACTGGAGATTCCTTTCCGGACCCGCTCCTCCAGGGGTGCTATATCAGTAGCATGGGTGAGGTGGGTCCGCATTCCGAGCGCCCTTCCGTCACACTTGTCAGGTGCCTGGAGGAACGAGACGTGCGCAGAGGCCGAACACATACGTGGTCGGCGGCGAATGGCCGCATGCCATGATGGAGCCGCACCGTGGTGCCCTCGTCGCACAGGCCATCGCTCGGAAGCTCGCCCAGGCGATGTCTGACCAAGGACTGAGCGCCAATGCCCTTGCTCGCAGAAGCGGGGTCAATCGGCAGGTGATCACCAACGTCCTGAACGGCACAGTGTGGGCCGACACGCTCACCGTGATCGACCTGGAAGGTGCTCTTGGTGTGATCCTGTGGCCTGATCACGTGCAGTGGCGCATCCCTGCCGCCGGCGAGGCTCCCGAGGGCTACAACGATGAGGTGGAAGGGACACCCGCCGAAGGTTCGAGCGCACCGGACAGCGTGGGGTGGGCGAGGTCGCCAGGCCTCGATTGACGGCCGCACGCCGCGGGCTCCTGAGGAATGTGGCAGTCGACGGCCAGCGGCTCGAAGCCGGTCGTCGCGGAGCTGGACCCCCTGGGCGATGTGGATGGTGTGGATGTGCGGGGCCTTGGCCTGCTTCAGTGACTCCAGCAGGCCTGCGAGGTGTACGAGCGGGTTACCTGGCAGCGTCGCCGTCGAGGTCCAGGCGGATCAGGGCCAGCGCCGTGGCAATCTCGACGGTCATCTCGTCGTCGGGGCCGAACACCATGCACATGTCCTGATGGAGCGGTTCGAGGGCCTGCCGGGCTTCAGCGGCTCGGCCTTGGGCGAGCAGCAGCATCCCGATGTTGTGCCGCAGCTCCACCGCTTCCTCGCTCACGTCACTATCGACGGCCCGCACGACGTTTAGCACGCCCTGGAGCGCGGCGAGCGCGTCGGTGACCTGGCCCAGTTCGGCGCGGCACCGGGCCGCCTGGGCGCGGCAGGCACGGGACTGCTCGCCGGTGGGTCCGGTGATGCGGGCGTAGGCGTCGGCAAGGGCCTCGAACTCGGGCAGAGCGGCCCGGTAGTCGCCGCCGAGGAGGCGGATTGCCGCTCGCTGGCGGCGCAGCGCCAGCACGGCCTTGCTTTCGGAGCCGAGGGCGAGGGCTGCGGGTTCGATGATCTCGCCGAGCACCTCGGCGGCCTGGGCGAACCGCTCCTCCTCCAACAGGGCGTCGGACTGGGCGTACGCCTCCTTGATGTCCTCGCGCAGTTGGGCGGGAACGGGCACCGGCTGGCCCCCCGGGAGGACGGCCGTGGGCGGCAAACCATCAGGTGCGAGCGCCTGGGCGCGGGCACGGGGCGCGAAAGGGCGACGGAACACGCCCGTCGGGTCGGGCGCGCCAGCCGGCCCGGCGCCAGTCGTGACGGGCTCCTGGCCCGGAGGTGGGAGGAACGGCAGCAGTCGCGCGTACACCTCCTGCGTGTCGGCGGGCCGTGCCTCGGGCGCCTTGCGCAGCAGGTGCAGGACCAGCTCCTCCAGCGCCTCGGGGACGTCGGGCCGCAGCTGTCGCAGCGGGGTGGGGGCGGCGTTGACGTGCTGGTACATCAGCAGGTACGCGTCCTCCGCCTCGAACGCGAGTCGTCCACTGAGGAGTTCGTGCAGCACACAGCCCAGCGCGTACAGATCGGTCTGCGGGGTGATGCGTCCGCCGCGGACCTGTTCGGGCGACATGTACTGGTGGGTGCCGATGGGGCTACCGGTGGCGGTCAGTTTGGTGACGTCGGTGCGCAGGATCGCAGCGATGCCGAAGTCGAGGACCTTCACGGTGCCGTCGCGTGCGACGAGGATGTTGCCCGGCTTGAGGTCTCGGTGGATCACCGGGACGTCGTGCGCGTACGACAGCACGGTCGCAACCTGCGCGGCGACGGCAGCCGCCCAGCTGACCGGTAGCGGCCGGCCGGGGTCCAGGTAGGCGGACAGCGGTACACCGTCGACTAGTTCCATCACCAGGAACAGCCGCTCGTACGACGCGTCGAGCACCGCGTCGTACACCTGCGGCACACCGGGGTGCTGGATGCGTGCGGTGATGCGGGCCTCGCGGCGGAAGCGCTTGGCGAACTCCTCGGCCAGTTGCGGAGAGGTGACCGATGCCTGCCGGATGAGCTTCACGGCGACGGGCCGGTCGAGCACGGCGTCGTAGCCGCGCCACACGTCGCCCATGCCGCCGTGGCTGAGCTCCTCCAGGAGTTCGTAACGGTCGGAGATCGCCTCCTGCGGCACCTTGCCCCCGGTGTGCGTGATGAACAGTCACGGTCAGGGGTCAAGTGTGACCGCTGCGTTGATCTGTCGTCCAGCGGCCTGGTGCGATCGGGGCTTGGTCGTGGTGGGTGACCACGGGCAGGAGAGTGCGGCGGCCGGTCCGCCTCCCGCCGGCAGGGCGTACTGCGCCCCACCCTGGGGAGCCCGGTCGCACCGGCGGCTGGGCCCCACGTTTTGCTCGGTTGGCCGAGACGGAAACACCGTCCCCGCTCCGAAGAATCGGGGACCCACCGCCGGATCAGACGCTCCAACGCCCTCACAAGACCTGCCGCTCCGGCAAATCGTCACGGGCGACTGCAGTACGGTCTGGCAACTGAGTCGGCAGTGCCGAATCCGATGCAGCGTGGCTACTTCACATCTTTGGCCAGGACGGCGACGGCGACCTTGCCCACCACCGTCGTCAGGACGTAGTTGGTTGAGCTGCTGAATGCGACACCTACGCCGGCGGGAATCGCCTTGGCCATCGCCTTCTGGGTGAAAGTGATCGACACCCGCTTGAACAACTGCTTGATCGTGACCAAGGCCGGCCCTCGCAGGTACTGATAGACCAACTTCTCGGCGATCTTCATGACCGCTGCCTTGCCACCCTTTGACGCCATCTGTTCCACGGAACCTGCCAAGGCGAGCACGAAGGCGAGGTGCTTCTTGTCCTCATCGCTCAGCTCGGTCTCGTAGACCTCGACCAGGCACATGCACATGTCGATCTGGAGCTTGAGTGCCGCGGCGATATCGGTGATACCGCCGCCCAGGACGGCGACCGCTGTCCCGACTCCTGGAATCACACTCGGGGCTGCAGTGACCGCACCGGTGACTGCCGAAAGTTTGGAGTACCGGCCAATTATCTTGGCTGCGATCCGGCGCTTGTCCTCCAGGGTCTCGGGCTCCCGCTCGAACTTGCCCTCGAACGCCGTACGGTACCCGCCGACGATCTCAGCGGCCGCCTGCGGTGTGATGGCGATCAGCTCGACGGCCTTCTGAAGCCGAGACTCTTCGAGCTCGTCCTGCGCGTGGTTCATCGTTTCCCCTCCCGATCCGCTGCGACATGGCAGCGGAAGATCCCTTGCCCCATCGTCAAGGAGCGTCGTGCCGCTCCAGCAGGTCGCCCCGGCCGGCACTTCCGGCCGGGGCGTACACATCAGACGTCGTCGTCCAGACCCTCCTCGCGGCGGATCATCCGCCAGGCGGCCTTGCGGGCGCTGCGGTCCAGACTGGACTTGAAGCCCTTGTCGGGGCCGAAGTACTGGCGGCCCATGCCCGCAATGGTGTCGATGTGGTCGGCCATCTTGTCCGCGAAGACGTTGTCGAAGACGAGGCCGAAGTTCTCCTCGTCGTTGACGACGGCCGCCGCCCGCACCTTCGGGTCGGCCTTGGCCTCCTCGAACGGCCGAATGACGTCCTGCTCAGTGAACTCGGTGCCGAAGCGCTCGTTGAACTTGTCGATCAACTGCGAGAGCAGCGACTTCTCCGCCTCTTTGGCACCGCCCGAGCCGTCACCGAAGCCCTGCATCGTCGTCGGCCCCTCGGAAGTGAGGGAGACGTCGTACTCGCCAGTCTTCTCCACCCGCATATGGCTGAGGTCGATCTCGCCGATGTCCACGCCGCCGTCCGCCCGGCGTGGCAGCCGGTTGAGGAGGTAGCGGCCGTAGAGGTGCAGTCGCTCCAACTCAGCGTCCTGGTACGGAACGATCTGCGCGAGGAAGCCGTACTTCCTGACGTAGTCGTTGAGAGCGGCGCGGAAGTCCTCCGCGGCCTCCTGGTCGTCCGTGTCCTCGCTTTCGAGCAGGGGCGTGAAGCGGGCGACGGCGGGGGAGAGCAGCCGGTACAGCTCGGCGTGCAGCTTCTCCCACTTGGACTGTGAGCCCGCGGCCTTCTCCTTGGCGGCGAAGTACGCCGCGGCGAACTCGTCCATCTCCTGCCCGGACAGGATCGCCGCCTGCATGACCCGGCTCTGCGCTGTGTAGAGCAGGTTGGGGTCGGAGGGGAGGGTGTTCGCCTCCTCGAAGTACGGACGGAAGGAGTCCTGTATGTCGTTGGCGTCGTTGACGAAGTCCAGGACCGCCAGGTCCGCCTGGGACTTGCGCTCGGCGGTCCGGTTCAGCCGGGACAGGGTCTGGACGGCGGAGATGCCAGTCAGTGACTTGTTGACGTACATCGTCGTCAGCAGCGGCTGGTCGAAGCCGGTCTGGTACTTCTCCGCCACGACCAGGATTCGGTACTCGCGCTGGCCCGCACCGCCAGCCCGGGCGGCCTTGTCGTCGGCACGCGTGTACGCGAACGCCTTCGGCAGCGCGCTCTCCGAAAGCCCGCCGTTCTCCTTCGGCTCGGTGGTCTCCTCGCCGTCGATGGTGAGCGAGCCGGAGAAGGCGACGAGGACCCCCAGGTCGGGGTACTTGGTGTCGTAGTCCCGGTCCTTGATGTAGCTCTTGATCGCGCGCGCCATCTCCACGGCGGACTGCCGGGAGGCGGTCACCACCATGGACTTGGCCCGCCCGCCGAGACGGCCCCGGCTGTGCGCCACGAAGTGCTCCACGATTACCTGGGCGTGCTGGGCGACCGTGGAGTCGTGGGTGAGCGCGTACCGGGCGAGCAGACCGTTCGCCTTCGACGGGTCGACCTCCCGCTCGTCGGGGTTCTGGTTCACCAGCTTCCAGTACGTGTTGTACGTGACGTAGTTCCGCAGCGGGTCGAGGATGAAGCCCTCCTCGATCGCCTGCCGCATGGAGTACGTGTGGAAGGGCCGGTAGGTTGCCTTGCCGTCGATGTCCTGGAGCGTGCCGAAGAGTTCGAGGGTCTTCGCCTTCGGCGTAGCGGTGAACGCGAAGTAGGAGAGGTTGGCGGCGCGGGAACGCTGCTCGGCCCGCTTCTTGAGCTGCTCGTCGAGGGTAGCGGCGGCCTCGGCCTTGACCGTGGTCGCGCCCGCGTCGTCCGAGTCGGAGTCCAGGCCGAGGTCGCGCAGCGCGGACCGTACGGCGGTGGCGGCGTCACCGGACTGCGAGGAGTGCGCCTCATCCACGATGATCGCGAAGCTGCTGCCCTGGATCTCCGTGGGGTTGCGCTGGAGGTAGTCGAGCAGCGCCGGGAAGGAGTGCAGCGTGACGGTGACGATCTTCCCGGTGTCGCGGGAGAGCGCCTTGGCGAGCTGCTCGCCCTTCGCCCCGTACTTCTCGTCGATCTTCACGACGAGGCCCGCGGTCTGCTCGAAATTACCGACCGTTTCCCGGAGTTGCGCGTCCAGGTTGCGGCGGTCGGTGATGACGATGACCTTGTCGAAGACCGGCACGCCCGGCTTGAGACCCTTGGCGATGGCCTCGGGGTCGAGTTCGCGGGGGTCGGTCGGGGTGTGCAGGTCGCTGAGGCGGTGGGCGAGCCAACCGATGGTGTTCGACTTGCCCGAGCCGGCCGAGGCCATGACCAGGTAGTCGTGGCCGGCGCCGTGGGTTGCGGCGTGCGCCGTGAGCTTCTTGACCACGTCCCACTGGTGGAACCTGGGGAAGATCATCGTCTTGGTCGTGCCACCACCGGGCGTCTTGCTCTTGTGCAAGTGCACGAACCGCTGAAGCAGGTCCAGCCAGTTGTCCGGCCGCCAGACCTGCTCCCAGAGGTAGGAGGTCGCGTACGTGCCGTAGGTGGTGGGGGCCGGGTTGCCGGCGCCGCCGGGCTGGCCGGGACCGTTGGAGCCGGTGTTGAAGGGCAGGAAGCGGGTGTTCTTGCCCTTGAGCTGGGTGGTGACGAAGACCAGGTCCGGGTCGACGGCGAAATTCGCGACGACCCGGCGCGTGAAGATCAGCTCGGTGGGGTCGCGGTCGGTGCGGTACTGCTCCTTGGCCTGCTCCACCCCCTGCTTGGTCAGCGGGTTCTTCAGCTCGGCCGTGGCGACCGGGATTCCGTTGAGGAAGAGGGCGAGGTCGAGCCGGTTGCCCCAGTCGGCCTGTTTCGTCGCGTACTCCAGCTCGCGGACGACGGTGAGACGGTTGGCCCGGTAGCCGTCGAGCACGGAGTCGTGGGCGACGAGGTTCGGCTTGAAGTACGCGACGCGGAGCAGGACGCCCCGGTCCTTGACGCCGTTCCGGAGGACATCGAGGAGCCCGTTGGTGGCGATGGCCTGGTCGAGGCGACCGGCAAACCCGCGCTGGGCCTCGTTCGGGTCCCCGCCGTAGACGGTGAGCAGCTCGCTCCACTCGTCGGGCTGGGTCGCGCCGATGAAGGTGAATAGTTCGTTGGTGTCCAGGCCGAGATCGGCCCGGTAATCCTGCGGGCGGGATTCGCGCCAGCCGCGCTCGACCATGGCGGCGACTATGGCGTCACCGAAGGCGGACTCCGTGTGGATGGGGCTCATGGCTAGGCGGTGACTCCGTCCGTTACGTTGCGCCCGCTGGCGGTGGATACGTCGAACTGACCGGTTACGGCGGCGGTGATCAGGGCTTGGCGGCGCTCGGCCGCCAGGGATGCGGAGCGCGTGACCAGTTCACGCAGCGGGCGCAGCTTTGTGATCCGATCGCCAATTTCACGCTGCTCGTCGGGAGAAACGATCGGGATGGGGATCCGTCCGAAGAGATCCCAGTTTCGGAAGTCGACTGCCCGCTCACGTGTGCTGGTTGCAAAGTTACCGAGGTATCCCTGGAGAGCCAGCAGGCGAAGAAGCCGACCCAGGAAGTGTGCGTCTCCACTACCAATGGGGGTACACACATGGTAGACAGGACTGCAATTCCCGATGGCTTCAGAGGCGCCGATGGCTCCCGCAAAGCCATCGAGTCCGTGAACGACCACATCGTCTACCCGGACGTTCTGTCCCTGTGGATCGGCAGAAGCCGAAAGGGTGTAACCCTCCGCGCGACGCAGGCTTCGCTCCGTTACCTGGCCGTCTCGATATGCTGTGATGATACCCGAATTGGCGACCGCGGGTCGGGTTACTTTGGTCAGTATCCGCCGAATAGGCAACGTGGGGTGGCCGGTTGCCCGATTTACCAGCTGGCTGGATCCCACATGCTGGAGTACCTGACTGTCGATGCGCTCGTTCATGAGGGAAACCAGTCGTTCCTTCTTGGAGACCAGGTCATCAACCTTGCTGATCTCGATATCGAGGAAGTCGGCGATGTGGCGCTGCTCCCGCTCGTCAGGAAAGCTGATTCGCAGGTCTCGAATCTGTGCCTCGTTGACGTACGGAAGTGGGCCGGAGCCGGCCAACTCGCTGAGATCGATCAGTGACAGCGCATAGACCCAGAAGCGAGGATCGCCCACTTGAGGTACGACAGCCATCAAGTTGTTGTCCATTGCTGACGGTTGCCGCAGTAGTCGCCGAGGGTTCTTGAGAAGAGCTGCGCCGACCTTAGGGAAGACTACTGAGCCAGTTGGGGCCAAGCGGGCGCCGAGTGTGCTGATGTCTCCACGGCTGACCCAGTTTTGTGCTCCGATGACGCTGTAGCCACTCCTTTGTGTAGAAAGATCTGAAACCTTCAGGAATGGGTACTCGCCGGACTCCTGCCCTTGGAAGGAGTGAGGAAATCCCACCCCGCTGATGATCCGGGCCACGCGTCCAAGCTTGACCGTAGGGTAGGAAGACATCAATCCGTCACCTCCCCCAGCAGGACCTGGATCTCCGCCTCCAGGGACTTCAACTCCGCGTCGATCTCCGCCAGCGGCCTCGGCGGTTGGTACACGTAGAAGTGCCGCGTCACGGGGATCTCGTAACCGATCTTCGTCTTCGCGTGGTCGATCCATGCGTCCGGAACGTGTGGCAGCACCTGGCGCTTGAGGTAGTCCTCGACGTCCTCGCCCAGCGGAACGTTCTCGTAGTCCCGCAGGTCCGCGTCCGGCTCCGACGCACCCTTGATCTTCTGGACCTCGCCCTCCGGGTCCCGGACGCCGATGGTCTCCCGGACCGCCTTCGTGAACGGCGCTCCCGACGGCCACGTCAGGCCGGCCGCGACAACCGCGTCCTTGAGTGCGATGAACGCGTCGGACTTCGTCGTCCAGGACGTGCCGAGCAGCGTACGCACCGCCGCCACGAACTCCTCGCTCCGCTCCAGCTTGGCCACCGGCTTGGCCTCCGCCAGCGCGGACAGGGTCTCCTCCGTGACCTCGAAGCGCAGCTTCAGCGGCCGCTCCACGGTGATGCGCTGGTAGCCGAAGTCCTCGTTGGCGAAGATCTTGACCTTGCTGTGCAGCGGGTGCCCGGGGTCCTTGGCGACCTGGAGGGCCTCCGAGTACAGCCGGGTGATGTCCCCGATGTGGTCGGGGCGGCCGTTCGTTCCGTCGCCGAGTTCCTTGCGCTTGTCGCCGAGCGACTTGCGCATCTTCACCCACTGGTCGCGCGCGTCGAGCAGGACGACCTTGCCCTTGTGGTCGGCGTCCTTGCGGTTGGTGAGGATCCAGAAGTACGTGGAGATACCGGTGTTGTAGAAGAGCTGATCCGGGAGGGCGACGATCGCCTCCAGCCAGTCGTTCTCCAGGATCCAGCGACGGATGTTGGACTCGCCGGACTCGGCCGCACCGGTGAATAGCGGGGAGCCGTTGAAGACGATGGCGATGCGGGAGCCGCCCCCGCCGTTCACGTCCACCGGCTTCATCTTCGAGATCATGTGCTGGAGGAAGAGCAGCGAGCCGTCGTTGATGCGCGGTAGGCCGGCGCCGAAGCGGCCGGCGTCGCCGAGCGACTTGTGCTCGTACTCGACCTCCTCCTTGACCTTCTTCCACTCCACGCCGAACGGCGGGTTGGCGAGGATGTAATCGAACTTGCGGCGGGCGTGGCCGTCGTCAGAGAAGGAGTTGCCGAAGCGGATGTTCTCCGGGTCCTGGCCCTTGATCATGAGGTCGGAGCGGCAGATCGCCCAGGACTCGGGGTTGAGCTCCTGCCCGTACACCTCGACCGTCGCGTCCGGGTTGAGGGCGAGGATGCGGTCGTCGGCGGCGCTGAGCATGCCGCCCGTGCCGCAGGCCGGGTCCATGACCGTACGGACGACACCGGGCAGGCTGAGGATGTCCGCGTCGGGCGCCACCAGCAGGTTCACCATCAGCTTGATGACCTCGCGCGGGGTGAAGTGCTCACCCGCGGTCTCGTTCGACTGCTCGGCGAAGCGGCGGATCAGCTCCTCGAAGATGTAACCCATGTTGTGGTTGGGCACGACATCGGGGTGCAGGTCGAGGTCGGTGAACTTGCCGATGACCTGGTAGAGCAGGTTCGCGCCGTCGAGCTTCCTGACCTGCTGGTTGAACTCGTACTTGTCGAGGACCTCGCGTGCGTTGTCGGAGAAGGCGCCGACGTAGATCTGCAGGTTCTTCGCCGCGTTCTGCGGGTCAGCCGCGATCTTCCGCAGTGTGAGGTCGCTCTTGTTGTAGAAGGAGTTACCCGAGGCCTTGCGCAGGAAGTGGTCGGTGTCGATCTCCTGGCCGGCGAACCTGGCGACGGTCTCGACGACCTTCTCGCGCGTCGGCTCCAGGACGCATTCCAGGCGGCGCAGCACGGTGAACGGCAGGATGACCTTGCCGTAGTCGGACTGCTTGTAGTCACCGCGCAGGAGATCGGCGACGGACCAGGCATGGTTCGCCAGCTCCGTGTGCTTGCTGCTGTTCAAGAGGTCCCGGCTTCCTTCCGAAGAGCGCCGTCCGGGCGGAGGACGGCAGGGATCCAGTGTGGTCGTGTGCGGTGGGACGTGTGGGGCGTTTCAGGTGGAACGGCCATGAGGGGTGCCCAGCGGCAGTAGTGCGCCGGCGGTCAGGCCGGTGGTGAGGGTGGCCGCGGTGTCGGCGGCGAGGTCGGCGGTTCGACGGACGGCCGCGCGTAGTTTGTGCACGCGGCGGAAGGCCTCCCCGTAGCGCTGCTGTTCCTCCAGGGGCAGCAGCGGTACGCGCAGGCGGCCCGGTGTGACGTGCACGAGGCTGCTGCCGGTCGACGCGGAGGCGATGTTGTCCTCGGCGCCGAGGAACCCGGCCAGGAACCACGGGTCGAGGCGGGCGGGGTCGGGGCGCAGGAGGTGGATGTGTTGACCCAGCAGGGCTCCGGCGTCCCAGTCGTCCGCTACCCGGGTCATCGCGGCCGCGTTGTCGCCGCCCGCGACGGCGCGTACGAGTACGTCCCCGGCGGCTACGGGTTGCGCGGCGTCCGCGTGGATGTCGGCAGCCGTGCCGGACGGCGGGTTTCCGGCCGAGATGTCGCGGGCGGTGAGGACCGGCCGCTCCACGGTGGGGGCGCCGGAGCTCTTGGAGCCTCGCGTGCCGGGCGTCGCTGCCCGCAGCACGGTCAGGGCTCCGCCGCGTGCCAGGTCGGAGACGGTCGCCGTACGCCACTCGCGGGCCGATGCCCCGGACGACTGCCACCCGCCGGAGGCGGAGGAGGCCGCCAGCGCGGTGACCTGCTCGGCCAGCTGCCCGTACAGGTCGTCAACGTGGCGGGCCAGGGCCGCCGGGTCGATGTCGGCTGCGGTCGCCCGGACATGGCGGGCCGGGGTGACGTCGACGACGTCGTCGAGGAGGTCGACGACCGGCACCGCGCGGGCGACGCCGGGCTCGTCGGCGTAAGTGTCGGGTGCGGTGGTGAACGCGGTCCACTGGCCGAGGACCCGGTCTGTCAGCCCGGTCCAGTCGAAAGAGGCGGCGGAGGTCGTGGAGGAAGAGGACGAGCCGGAGCGGCGGGTGCGTGAGCCGCCACGGGTGCCGGCGTCGGCCGTGTCACTGGCGAAGGCCGTGCCCGGGGTACCCTCCCGCTGCTCGCCTTCCCCGTCGACGAACAGCACTGTCGTACGGTCCGTGCCGCCCGGCTCGGGACGTTGGAGCACCCAGATCTGAAGACCAATGTGGAGCGGATACGCGGCACGTGCCGGAAGGGAGACGACGGCGCGCAGGGCCCCGCCGCGGATGAGTTCCGCGCGGACGCGGCGGCCTGAGGAACGGAAGGCGAGCGCTGGCGGTAGCAGCATGACCGCGTGGCCGCCGGGCTCCAGGTGCGCGAGGGCGTGCTGTACCCAGGCCAGTTCGGACTCGAAGCGCGGCGGAAGTCCGTACGCCCATCTCGGGTCGTAGGCCAGCTCGTCGTGGCCCCAGTCCCGGTCGGCGAACGGTGGGTTGCACAGGACGGCGTTCACGGTGACGTCGGGGAAGGCGTCGTGGCGCAGGCTGTCGCCGACGCGGATCGCCGTCTCGGCCTCGGGTGCGGCGAGCAGGAGCCGGATCGCCGTGCGTCGGCCCTGGACAGGGAGGGAATCCTGCCCGAACAGCTCCCGTGCGCCCTGCCGGGCGGCGGCCGCCAGGAGCGTGCCGCTGCCGCAGGCGGGGTCGAGAACGCGGGACATGTCGGCGGGCAGGAGTCGTGCCATGAGCAGCGCCAGGCCCTTAGGGGTCTGGTAGACGCCGCTGGCGGCGCCTTCATCCAGTTCGCGTTCGGCCAGGACGTCGGCGGCGGCCTGTGGCCCCGCCTCGCGGACGCAACCCAGCAGCGCGCGGACCGCGCCCGCGTCGTCCGGACCGTAGCGGACCGGTTCCGCCTCGGGCAGGGAGGCCGGAAGCTCGCCCGCAGTCTTCTCCGCTCGGGCGATCAACTGGTCGTCGGGTAGGGCGGCGAGTTCGTCCAGCTCCTCCGGTGCGCGGCGGGACACGGCCGCCACCAGCGGGAACAGCCGTGCGGCCACTCCCGAGCCGGGTCCCAGCAACCGGAGCGCCGTACGCAGTTCCTCGGTCGGCGCGGCGGCGGAGGTGTGACCGCGTCCACGCAGCCATGCCTGGACGGCCGGCAGGTCGTAGAGCGGGCTGGTTTCCGTACCCGCGCTGGGGGCGGGGAAGTCGTCGTGGCGGCGACGCCAGTTGCTGACGGTGGCGCGCGTGACCCCTGCGATACGGGAGATCTCGGCGGCCGTCACATGCGCTGCGGGCGCCGGTCGGGCTGGTGGCTGCTGGGGCATGGCGTGGGGTTCCGCACCTCTCGGGCCAGTCGGACAGGGACGGTTAACACATTACAACAGCCGTCAAATTCGTCAAGCCGTTTGACGGCGCTTTCAGTGTCATGTTTATTTAGTCATGGTTCCGAGTGGAAGCGTGACGCTGCCCGCGCGGACCGCACTGTGGCGCGCCCTGTCGCCGTACCGCGTCACGTCCGCACCGACACGCGTGCCGGTGTCCGCCCCGTCCTCCTCAGCAGCATCCGGACCCCCGGGAGACAGCACATGACCGTGACGGAACAGCCCCAGCCGAACGCGGATGAACCCACCGACCCCACTCGGCCGAACCCCGCCGACCAGCCCCCGCCCCTGGCCGATCTGGTGCGGACCCGTCTGGGCGCGGCGGCACTCACCGAGCCCGTGAAGGCGCTTCTGAAGGAGGCCCTGGGCGAGGACGAGACCCGTGGAACCTCCCCGGTCGGGCGCGTCTACCTCGACTCCCTCGCCGTCAACGGCTTCCGCGGCATCGGCCCCCGTGCCCGGCTGAGCCTCAGCCCCCGCCCGGGCGTCAACCTTGTCGTGGGCCGCAACGGCTCCGGCAAGTCCAGCCTCGCCGACGCCATCGAGGTCGGCTTCACCGGTACCCGGGCCCACCGGCCGGGCCAGGACGCCACGCGTGGCGGCCACTGGTACAACCTCCACAACGCCGACAGCCCCAAGATCGAGCTCAAGCTCGCGATCGAGGGCGACACCGGCAACAGCACCCTCACCCGGACCTGGGCGAGCCAGGAGTTCGGCAGCTCCGAGGCCACCTTCAAGCGTCCGGGCCAGGGAACCGTCCCTCTGGTCGAGGCCGGCTGGGACACGGCCCTCGCCGACCATCGGCCGTTCCTCTCGTACACCGACCTCGACCTCATGCTCACCGGCAAGCCGTCCGAGCGGTACGACGCGATCGCCACCATCCTCGGCATGGACCTGCTTTCCACCGCGACCAACAGGCTGAGCGCGAGGGAGAAGGCTCTCGCCGCCGTCGCGAAGGAGACGAAGGACACCCTGCCGGGCCTGAAGGACGCCCTCTATGCGCTGGAGGACGACGACCGCGCCGTACAGGCCCTGCTCGCCGTGGACACCCCGGGAGCCCTGGACCTCGACACCATCGACGCGCTCGTCGCCGGTCTCCCCCCGGCCGACGACAGCCGGCTCGCCGAGCTCCAGATCGAGGCCGGGGTGCACGGGCCCGACCTGGCGGAGGTCGGGGAGGCCGTCCAGCGGCTGCGGATCGCCCTCGCCGACGTGGAGGACCTTCACGGCACCGACGCCGAGAACGCCCGGCTGCGCGCCGACCTGCTGGAGAAGGCCCTTGCCCACGCCGACCGGCACCCCGACGACGACGTCTGCCCGACGTGCGGAACGGAACGGGTCCTCGGACGGGAGTGGTGCGACCGTGCCTCCCGGCAGGTGGCGGAACTGCGTCGCGAGGCGAAGACCGCCGAGGACGCGCGGGCCGCCGTCCGGACGGGCAAGCGGAACCTCCAGAACCTCATCGAGACTCCCAAGCGGATCCCCGTTGCACTGGCCGACCCGTGGAAGGCGTGGACCGACTGCCGGCAGATCACCGACCCCGTTAAGCTCGCCAGGAGCGCCGAGGAGGCCGCCCCGGTCCTCGTCGACGCCTGCGACACCGTCAGGAGGCACGCGGCCCGCGAGCTGGAGGAGCGCGACGAGCGGTGGCGCGCGCTCGTGATCCGGCTTGCCGCCTGGGCAGACAAGGCGCGCGAGACCGAGCGGGACAAGCCTCTGATGGGCAACCTCCGCAAGGCTGTGAAGTGGCTCAAGGACCTCTCCACCGAGCTGCGGGAGCAGCGTATGGAGCGCTTCACCGACGCCACCCAGGGCATCTGGGAGCGCCTGCGCCAGGAGAGCAACGTCGACCTTACGGCCGTGAGCCTGAAGGGCAGTGAGAAGGCGAACGTCCGCAAGCTCGTCATGGCGGCCTCCGTCGACGGCCAGGATGCCCCGGCGCTCGACGTCATGAGCCAGGGGGAGCTGCACTCCCTCGCGCTCTCCCTCTTCCTGCCGAGGGCCACGACCGCGGACAGCCCGTTCGGCTTCCTCGTCATCGACGACCCCGTGCAGTCCATGGACCCGACCAAGGTGCACGGACTCGCCCAGGTGCTGCACGAGTTGGGCAGGCACCGGCAGATCGTCGTCTTCACCCACGACCCCCGTCTGCAGAAGGCGTTCACCGACCAGGAGCTGCCGGTCACGGTCTTCCAGGTGACGCGTGGCGAGGGGTCCCGGGTGAAGGTCGACTGCATCGACGACCCGGTTGCGCAGGCCATCGGCGACGCCCGGGCCATCGCTGCCACCCCGGGCCTTCCCGCCGAGACGTATAGCCACGTGCTGCCCGGCCTGTGCCGTATCGCCTTGGAGAACGCCTTCCTGGAGGTCGCGTGGATCCGTCACCACCGCACCGGTGGATCGGAACACGACCTCCAGGCCGCGATCGACAGCGCGGAGAGGTTCCAGGAGGTCGCGGCCTTCGCCCTCTTCGGCGACGTGAGCCGCAGTAACGACGTTAAGGAGGAGGTGCGCCGCCGCTACGGAAGCCCGGCATGCTCCCTGATCCAGCAGTGCCAGAAGGGAGCCCATTCCGACGGCGCCTCGATCCCCAACCGCCACCGCTTCGTCAAGGACGTCGAGAACCTGGCGCAGAAGATCCGCAAGCCGGAGGTGACCGCATGACCACCGTCTCTCCCGTTTCCGTCGATGGTCTGCTGCTGGCCGCCGACCGCCTCCTCGACGGTGAACTCGCCGAGGCCACCACCGCCGGCCGGCACCGCGGCGCCTGCCTCGCGCTGCGGACCGCGCTGGAGATCCGCGTCGACCGGGTGCTGGAAGTCGCGACGCCCGGGCTGTCCCGCACCACGGGGCGCGCCAAGCTGCTCCTCCTGCACTCCGTCGTGCCGGCGGAGACGGCGCGACGGGCAAAGGCCCTCTGGTCCCAGCTGAGTCTGGGGTGCCACTACCACCTGTACGAGCTCGGTCCCACGTACGACCAGGTACGGGCCTGGCGGATCGAGGCCGACGACCTCGTCCGAGAACTGATCCGCTGACTGTTCGTCACCGTCCGGTTTCTGATAGTTGTTTCAGCGGGGTACGGGCACATGCCCGTGGCGGTGTCCCCCGACACCGCAGGGAGGACGCACATGAGCACCACCACTCGGGACGAGATCCTCGCCGGCGAGCAGCGGGCGGTGGATCACGCATACGACTGCTACACCACGAAACTGGCCGAACTGAGCGGTACTTCGGCCGCCACCGCCTCGGCGAGCGGCAAGGACGGGATCGCCAACCGGGCCGAGGCGGAGGCCCGCGCGGCGGCGTACGGAGGGCTCGGTGACGAGGCGCTGGTCTTCGCCCGCGTCGACGCGCCGCAGGACCCGGGCGGAGAGGCCCGGCCCTGGTACATCGGACGCCGCAGCGTGCATGACGCGTCGCACGAGCTGGTGGTGCTGCCGTGGACCAGTCCCCTGGCGAAGACCTGGATCGAGGCCCGGCCCGAGGACCCGGGCGAGGTGGTCCTGCGCCGGCAGCTCCGCTGCGTGCGGCAGGTCGTCGAGAGCTACTTCGACGAGATCTCCTCGTCGGCGTCCGTTCCCGCGCCCTTGGTCGTGCCCGAGCCCGAACTCGCCGCCGTACCGGAACCCCGCAAAGCCGCCGACGACAGCGTGGCGGAGGAGACGGAGGCGCCCCAGGGCCCGGAGCGCCCGCCCGCCCCCACCCCCGGTGACGTCGTGCGGCGGCAGCGGCGGAAGGCACTCCAGCCCGACGACTTCCTGCTGCGGGAGCTCCAGCGGTCGCGCGGCGGCCGGATGCGGGACATCGTCGAGACCATCCGCCGTGACCAGATGGAGCTGGTCACCGGTTCCCCCTCAGACATCCTCGTCGTGCAGGGTGGCCCTGGTACCGGTAAGTCGGCGGTCGGTCTGCACCGGGTGACCTGGCTCGTCAACAACGAGCACTTCAAGGCCCAGGACATCCTCGTCATCGGCCCCCACCAGCGGTTCCTCGACTACGTCGGACAGGTCCTGCCCACCCTCGGCACCCGGGACGTCAACGCCGTCCAGCTGGACCGGCTGTGGGAGGGCGAGATCCTCGGCACCGACTCGCCGAAGGCGCGCCTCGTGAAGTCGGACGACCGCATGGCGGCCGTGCTACGGCGTCGCGTCGAGAGCGATTACCGCCCCGAGGCGCTCGACCCCCTCACCGCCGTTCCCTCGTTCAAGGGCGACGAACCCGGGATCGTCGTCAACGCCGGCAGTACGACCCTTCGTGTGCCGAAGTCCGAGGTCCTCGCCCTCCTCGACCAGGCCCACGCCGGCGACGGGCCCTTCCGGGAGCGGCGCGACCGTTTCCGCGGCCTGTTCGTCGACCGGCTCCTGCAGGAGCTCGCCGCCGTCGCGCCGCGCCGCGGGCAGACCGGCACGATCCGCCGTGACCTGGAGCGCAACCGCCGAGTCGAGCGCCTTGTCGAACGCGTCTGGCCGTCTCCCGGCCCCCGGGAGGCCCTGCGCAGCCTCTACGACTCGGCCGACCTCCTGCGGGTCTGCGCCGACGGCATCCTCGACGAGGACGAGCAGGCGGCCCTGCTGCGAGCCCGCGCCGCCAGCGCCGACGCCGATCCGTGGACCCTCGACGACCACGTCTGCCTCGAAGAGCTCCGCGTACTGATCAGCGGCGACACCCCGCCGCGCTACGGCCACATCGTCGTCGACGAGGCCCAGGACCTCACGCCCATGCAGGCCCGCTCCCTGCGGCGGCGCTGCGCCGCGGGCGGCTCCATGACCATCCTGGGCGACCTCGCGCAGGCGACGGGCGCCCATATCCCGACGAGCTGGGACCTGCTCGGCACACTCCTCTCCAACCACGGCGACTGGAGCGTCGCCCAGCTCAGCACCAGCTACCGTGTGCCCGCCGAGATCATGGAGTTCGTCGCCCCGCTCGCCCGGACGATCGCTCCGGACCTGCCCTACCCGCGGGCCGTCCGCGAGGCGGGAGCGGACGCCGTACGGACCGTGGCGACCGAGCCGTGGAAGCTGCTCGACGACACCGTCGCGCACGTGGCCCGGCTCGTCCACACCAGCGACGGCAGCAGCCCCCGGTCCGTGGCCGTCATCGTCCCCGACGACTCGGACTGGCTGGACGCGATCAGCCGCGGGATCGACGAGGGCGACGCCGTCGGCGCGCGGCACCGCGAGGCCGTGTCCGTCCTGGCCGCCGCCCAGGCGAAGGGCATGGAGTACGACCACGTCCTGGTCATCGAGCCCGCCACCATCGCCGACCGCGGCCCCGCGGGACTGGGCCAGTTGTACGTGGCCCTCACCCGCAGCACCCAGAGCCTGGCGGTCCTGCACACCGCCCCGCTGCCGGCGGCGCTCACCGCCGCCGCGGTCGACACCGGACCCGCGGCACCCGACGACCGCCCGGCGGACGCGGCGGAAGGCCTTCCCCGGATCGGCAGCGACGTCCGGGTCGAGGTCCTGGGTCACGTCTCTGGTGGCCGGTACAAGGTCAGGCCGCTGTCTCCGGTGATCGACCGGCCGCTCGTGCTCACCGTCCGCCAGGGCTCGGTTCCCCCGCGCCGGGGTGACGAGCTGGACTGCTGGGTGTTCGCGAACGACACGAGTCAGACGGTGCTCACCGCCGATCAGCGTGGCCGGTCGCCCATCTCGGAGCGGATGGCGGGGCGCTATCTCGCGGCGCTGGCCGTGCTGGGAGAGCTGACCGGCAGCGACGGCGACATTCCCGAGGCCCGCAGCTACCTCTCCGAACTCCAGGGCATGGCCAACCGCATCCTCCGACGTGACCAGGCCGACTGGGTCGACGTACTTCACCTGTTCGGCGATCCGGACAGAGAACGACTCGGGGTTCTTCGAGACCTTGCCGCGACAACCAACCGTGCGCTCAAGGAGGGAACTTTCGACGCAGGTCGGCTCGCGGAGGAACTGGGCGCCTCCGGCTGGGCAGGGCCCCTCGCCGAAGCACGACGAGAGCTTCAGGAGCGCTTCGGCACGGAGACGAAACCGAACTCCGACGGCGCGGTCCCCGTCGCCCCGCCGCAACCCGATCAGAAGGAAGAAGCACAGATGACCACCGCGGACACCACCGCCGCAACACCGGCCGTGACCACGAAGGACGGCTTCCTCCGCGTGCTGGAAGCGGCTGCCGATGCCGACCGTACGTGCAAGAAGCACGAGGCGGTCCGCCACGCGCTGAAGTCGGCACTTCTCTGGGCGGACCTCCAGCCGGCCGATTCCGCGGTCGTCGACGTCAGCTGTGTCACCCCGCACGGTCTCTTCCTCTACGAGGCCCTGGGCGCAGGCCGCTCCACCTACGCGGACCTGCGATCAGGCGCTACCCGCCTGCTCGAGATCAACCACACGCTGCCCGCGCCGGCCGACGGTCTTTACCTCGTTCTCTCCGAACCGCCCGCCGAGGACTGGTCCGTGGACACGATTCGTGACGTCTTCCGCGTCAATGTCATTTGGCGCAGCCCGACCGGTTGGGGCGGCGAGAACGCGGACACCGCCTTTGGCTCCTCCGGGGTAAGTAATCACCAGTAGCCGTCGTTCAGTTCGCTCCTGTGCCTGCTGTAGCAGGTGAAGCAGGCGCAGGTGATACCGCGTGGGTTGGGAGTGAAGTAGAGCAGTCCTGATGCCCCGATTAAGTGCTGGCCCCGGCAACCAGGGGCACAACTTGCAGGCGCTCAACAAAGAGAGATGGGGCCGTCGGGAATCCACCCCTCGATGTATCCGGTGGTCAGCGGGACGATGCCCTCAGGGTGGATCTCCCGCCTCCATCTTCGTAGGTCTTCGACACCCCATCGAGAGTGGGTGGGTGATCTCTGCTCGATTGCCGCCCCCTCGGTGTCGCTGATACGGACGATGAAGACACGTGCCGCCGTCACGCGATCGAACTCCCAGTTGTCGCCAGCGCTCGACTGCCGGAACCCGTAGACGGAGCCGAAGCGCGGATGCGTCAACCCGAACTGCTCGTCAAGGAATCGGGCAGCCGACTCCCTGAACCGGGCTCCGCTTGTCATGCGGACCTGCGGGACGGTCCAGCCGCCGCAGCACCCACCGCACAGCAGGAGTCGGCGCTGGTCGTCCAGTAGGAGGATATAGACGCGGCGGTCGAAGCGGGGCCAGGGCACCCAAGGGGCAGCATGAGGGGTCACATCTCAAGCCTCACGAGCTGCTATTTGAGTAGCAACTTCTGGGCCGTCGGATGGGTGAGCTGGCATATCCATAGGGGTGGATTGAGGTGCTCCAGCCAGCACTCCGAGTGGCGGCCGGTGAACGGTATGAGACCTGGCGCGACCTGCGCGAACCTGGAAACTCGTTCGGAAAAACGCCCTGGCGCGTTCGGCGGTCTTCCAGTGCATTCGTCCTGATCTGCGGTGATCTATTTTCCTGCAGATCCCACGAAGGCGGACGGAGACAGCGTAGCGGACGGGCGTGGGGGTGTGCTGAGGTGATGCGGTGTTGGGGAGGGCCGGCCCGGGATCGGTCCCGGGGCGGCCCTTCTCGTGTGGGCGGACGGTGGGGTCAGCGGGTTACCTCGCGGTTGAAGACCGCGCGGGACCAGAAGTAGCCGAGGGCGGCCAGGGCCGTGCACCAGGCGAGGGCGATCCAGCCGGCGTTGCCGATGTCCGAGCCGAGCAGGAGGCCGCGGAGGGTCTCGTTGATCGGGGTGAAGGGCTGGTACTCGGCGAACCAGCGCAGGGCCGTCGGCATGGACTCCGGGGGGACGACCGCGCTGCCGAGGAAGGGCAGGAAGGTCAGCGGCAGCGGGGCGTTGCTCGCGGACTCGACGGTCTTGGCGCCCATGCCCATCGCGGCGGACAGCCAGGCCATGCCGAAGGCGAGGAAGAGGAGCAGGCCCGCGGCGGCCGCCCACTCGACGACCGAGGCGTCGGGCCTGAAGCCGATCGCCAGGGAGACGCCGGTGACCAGGACCAGGACCGCGGCGACCTGGAGGACGCTGCCCATGACGTGGCCCGTGAGGATGGAGCCGCGGGAGATCGACATCGTGCGGAAGCGGTTGACGATGCCCTCGGTCATGTCGGTGCAGACCGACACGGCGGTCGCCACGGCACCCGAGGTCGCGGCCATCAGGATGATGCCGGGGACCAGGTAGTTGATGTAGTCGCCGCGGTCGCCGCCCGCCCCGATGCCGGCGCCGAGCGCGCCGCCGAAGACGTACACGAAGAGCAGCAGCATCAGGAGCGGCATGACGAGGATCGAGATCGTCATCGACGGGTAGCGCTGCATGTGCTTGATGTTGCGGCGCAGCATCGTCAGGGAGTCGCGCAGGGCGTACGAGCGGGTGGGCTTGGCCGGGGCGAGGGTCGCGGTGCTCATCGGTTCGACTCCTTCTGGGTGGTGGCGGCGGTGGACGGGGCGGGGACGGTGGGGGCGTTCTGCTTGCCCGTGAGGGTGAGGAAGACGTCGTCGAGGTCGGGGGTGTGCACGGTGAGCGACTCCGCCTGGACCCCGCTGCCGTCCAGGGCGTCGAGGACGGCGCGGAGGTTGGCGACCGTGCCGTCGCTGGGGATCTGCAGCGCGAGCGCCTCGTCGTCGCGCGTGGCGATGCCGAAGACCGCGGCCGCCGTGGCCAGGCGGGTCTCGTCCGCGAACCGGACGCGTACGTGGCCGCCGGGGATCAGTCGCTTCAGCTCCTCCGCCGTGCCTTCGGCGACGAGCTTGCCGTGGTCGAGCACCGCGATGCGGTCGGCGAGGTGGTCGGCCTCCTCCAGGTACTGCGTGGTGAGGAAGATCGTCACGCCCTGCTCCGTGACCAGGTCCCTGATCAGCTCCCACATGTCGCGGCGGCTGCGCGGGTCGAGGCCGGTGGTCGGCTCGTCGAGGAAGATGATCCGCGGCCGGCCGACGAGCGTCATCGCCAGGTCCAGCTTGCGGCGCATGCCGCCGGAGAAGGTGGCGACGTTCTTGCGGGCGGCCTCGGTCAGGTCGAACCGCTCCAGGAGTTCGGCGGTGCGACGCCGGCCCTCGCCGCGGCTGAGGTGGTAGAGGTCGGCCATGAGGAGCAGGTTCTCCTCGGCGGTCAGCAGCCCGTCGACCGCGGCGAACTGGCCGGTGACGCCGATCAGGGTGCGTACCGAGTCGGCGTCGGCCTTCACGTCGTGGCCCGCGATCAGGGCCTCGCCCCCGTCGGCCGTGATCAGGGTGGAGAGGATCTCGACGGTCGTCGTCTTGCCGGCGCCGTTGGGGCCGAGCAGGGCGAAGATCGTGCCCTCGGGGATCCGCAGGTCGATGCCGTCGAGCACCACCTTGTCGCCGTACGACTTGCGCAGGCCGGTCGCGGAGATCGCTGTGGAGCGCGTGCCGGGGGCGGCGGTGGCCGCTGCGGCCGCCGCGGTTGCCGTGTGCGTGGGGTGGTTCGTGGTGCTCATGGTCTGCGGGCCTTTCTCTGGGCTGGGGCTGGGGGGTGGGGCCGGGCCGAGCTGGGTGATGGGGCTGAGCTGGGTGTGGGGGCGCGCTGGGGTGGGGCTGCTGGTGTTCCCTGCTGGAGTGGCGTTCGTTTGGCGCCATCCCTGCCGTGCTTGCGCCATCATCGTGGCACAGCCATGGCGCCATGTCGAGTCATCATGGCGCCACTCTTGGGTCTGTCTGTCGCCATGTGGCGCCGCCCTTCTCTGACCTGCGTCTTCGTCGCTCCTGGGCCGCTCAGCGGAAAGGCGCCCCATGGCGCCGGCCTGGGTGGGCCGGTGCCATGGGGCGCCTGATGTGGGGTCACGGGTGGGCGGATGTACGCGGTGCTCAGCCGATCAGGGTGTCCTCCCGCGGCGAGCGTGGCGCCGGCTGCGTTCCGGCGAGCTTCTCGCCCTCCACGTCCACCCGGGGCAGGATTCGGTCCAGCCACGCCGGCAGCCACCAGGCGGACCTGCCCAGCAGGGCGAAGAGCGCCGGCACGATCGCCATCCGGACCACGAAGGCGTCGAAGAGGACCGCGATCGCGAGGGCGAAGCCGATCATCTTCACGAAGTCGTTGTCCTCCACGATGAAGCCGGAGAAGACGCTCATCATGATGACCGCGGCCGCGCCGACCACCCGGCCGCCGTGGCGGAAGCCGTCGACGATCGCCTCGCCCGGGCGGGCACCGTGGACGTACGACTCACGCATGCGGCTGACCAGGAAGACCTCGTAGTCCATCGCGAGGCCGAAGACCACGCCGATCATGAAGATCGGCATCGTGCTCATGATCGGGCCCGGTGCGTCGATGCCGAAGACGTCGGCCAGCCAGCCCCACTGGAAGACCGCCACGACCGCGCCGAGCGCCGCGGCCACCGAGAGCAGGAACCCGAGGGCCGCCTTGAGCGGGACCAGGACGGAGCGGAAGACCACCATCAGGAGGAGGAAGGCGAGACCCACGACCAGGGCCAGATAGGGCAGGAGCGCGTCGTCGAGGGTCTGCGAGAAGTCGATGAACATCGCCGTCTGGCCGGTGACCAGGATCCGCGACGCGGTGTTCCGCTCCAGGTCGTCGGCGGTGTCGCGGAGTGCGTGGACCAGCTCCTCGGTCCTCTTCTCGGTCGGGCCGGTGGTGGGGACGACGGTGAGGATCGCGGTGTCGCCCGCCGGGTTGGCGGTGGCCGGCGAGACCGAGGCCACGCCGGGCGTCCTCGCGAGGGCCTTGCCGATCTCGTTGCCGGCGGCCTTGGCCGACGTGTTCTGCACGGTGACCGTCAACGGGCCGTTGAAGCCGGGCCCGAAGGACTCCGAGAGCAGGTCGTACGCCTTGCGCTGGGTCGTCTGCGTCGACATCTGGCCCTCGCCCGGCAGGCCGAGCTCCAGGCTCGCGGCCGGTACGGCGATGGTGCCGAGGCCGATCACGCCGACGAGCAGTACGACCACGGGGTGGCGCAGGACATGACGGGCCCAGCGGGTGCCCAGGTGGGGCTTCGTCCTCCGGGCGAGCTTCGCCTCGTGCCGGGCGGCCCTGCGTCGCTGACGCTCCGACAGCGGCTTCACGGCGTAACGCAGGCGCCCCTTGCGGGCCATCACCTTGACCGGCGCGAGGCCGAGGAGGGCGGGGACCAGCGTGATCGCGACGAGTACGGCGACGGCGACGGTTCCGGCCGCGGCGAGGCCCATCTCGGTGAGCATCGGGATGTCGACGACGGCGAGCCCGGCGAGGGCGACGATGACGGTGAGACCGGCGAAGACGACGGCCGAGCCGGCGGTGCCGACGGCCCGCCCCGCGGCCTCCTCGGGGGTACGTCCCTCGGCCCGCTCGGCGCGGAAACGGGACACGATGAACAGCGCGTAGTCGATACCGACCGCGAGGCCGATCATCATCGCGAGGGTCGACGTGGTGCCGGAGAGGCCGAAGGTGGAGCCGAGGGCGGTGATGCCCGAGATGCCGATGCCCACCCCGATCAGTGCGGTGATCAGCGGCATTCCGGCCGCGATCATCGAGCCGAAGGTCAGGACGAGGACGAACGCGGAGACCAGGATGCCGATCTGCTCGCCGGTGCCGCCCATGGCCTGCTCGATCTTCACGGCGTCACCGCCGGCCTCGACGGTGAGACCCGCCTCGCGGGCCTGCTCGGTGGCCGCGTCGAGGGCGTCGTGCGCCGTGTCGTCGACCTCCGGCGCGGGGACCTTGTACGTCACCACCAGGTAGGCGGTCGTCCCGTCCTCGCTGATGCCGACGGTGGGGGACCTGTACGGGTCGGCGACGCCCACCACCTGCGGGGACGACGTCCCCAGCTCGCTGACGAGACGCTCGACCTCCGTACGCGTCGAGGGCGTCGTGATCTCCGTTCCCTCGGGGGCGCGGACGACGACCCGGGCGGTGGCGCCGTCGACGCTCGCGTCGGGGAACTTCTCGGTCAGCAGGTCGAAGGCCTCCTGCGACTCGGTGCCCGGCATCGAGAACGTGTCGGCGGGCGGCGTCGGCGCGGACGAGGCGGCGACGCCCATGCCGACGAAGGCCAGCAGCCAGAGCAGCAGCGTCACCCCTTTGCGGCGAAAGGCGAGGCGGCCCAGTTTGGAGAGGAACGTAGCCACGGTGGGGCTCCCGTCGGGTGGTCGGCGGTCGGGCGGGCGGGGGTGTGGGAATGCGGGGATGCGAAGGCCGGTGGGCCGGGCCCGGTGGGCCGGTGGGGCCGGTGGTGCGTGGCCGGTGGGGCGGCGCGGCATGGCGCCATGGCGCCATGGCAGCGCGGGGCGGTGGTACGGGGACGGTGCGCAGGCGGTACGGGCTGGGTGCGCCGTGCGAGAGAGGGGCCGCGGACGCCGCGGGCCACGTGAGCTGCGGGGCGGGCGGTGCGCGTGGGGCGCTTGTGGTGCGGGGCGAGGATCGCCGCCCTGCACGGTCGGGTCAGGACGCGGTGGTGAGCAACTCGCGGCGCGTCGTGAACCGGTGGAGGTCGAGGGTGGTGACCGGTACGGGCTGCTTGCGGGCCGTGGCGAACACGTACAGGCGCAGAGCCAGGAAGCGGCCGATGCCCGCGAGGGCCGAGGCGGAGAGGTACACGGTCTGCTCGACGGCGAGACCGGGCGTGCTCTCGATCGCGTGCAGGACGAGCATCGCGAGGGTGGTCACGGAGAAGGCGGCGGCGGCCGTTCCGGCGGACTGCAGGTGGTGGCGGAGGCCGCAGCGCAGCAGGCCCCGCCGGGCGGCGGGCCGGAGCCCGGACGCGAAGGTGAAGCGGGCGTGCAGCTCGGTCGCGAGGATCGTCGAGACGACGGTGACCAGCGCGTTGGCCAGGGCGAACGGCAGGAGGGCGGTGAGCAGGGCGACGGCCGCGCTGGACGCGAGGCCGACTCCGCCGCCGAATATCACGAAGCGAACGAAGGAGACTAAGGCGCCGGGAGCGCCGGGAGCGCCGGGAGTGCCGGTGGTGCCGGGAGCGCCGGGAGTGCCGGGAGTGCCGGGAGTGCCGGTGGTGCCGGGCTGTGATGTGCGTTCCATCGGGGTTCCGTCCTCCCTCGGTTCGTCGTCTTCTCGGGCGCCTGCGTTTCTCGGGCTTCTGCGTGTCCTGGACTTCTGCGTTGCTCGGGCGGCTACGCGCGGCGGATGACGATGTCGCCGACGCTCGTGCGGCCGCGGACCTCGACCGTCTCCTCGGACTGGCCCGGGCCGTCCACCGCGCCCATCTCGTTGCGTACGCGGCCGGCCGCGGACCGTACGTCGAGCCAGGCCGCGGTCCCCTCGGCGATGCCGATCTCGAGGCCCCCGGCGGCGGATTCGAGCGTGATCCGGCCGCGGACGACCTCGCCGAGGCGGATGGCGCCGCTCGCGGTCTTGGCGGTGACCGAGGACCCCGTACGGCCCACGCCGATGGGTCCGTTGGACGAGTTCACCTGCAGCTCGCCGGTGATCTCGCCGACCGTGGTCTCGCCGTTGAGGTTCCGGATCGTCGCCGATCCGTCGATCCGGCCGATCCGCACCCGGCCCGAGCCGTGGATCTCGGTCTCGCCGGTGGTGCTGTCGACGAGGATGTCGCCGTGCGAGGTCTTCAGCCGTACGGCCGCGGCCTCGTCCAGCTGGATGTCTCCGGCGGCGGTGGTGAGGCGGCAGTTCCCGAACAGGCCCTCGCCGACCAGCTCGCCGAGGCCCGTCCTGCAGGTCAGGTCCGAGCCGGCGGGCAGTTCGACGGTCACGTCGACCGCGCCGATCTTTCCGAAGAGCGAGCGCTTCTTGGGGCCCTTGACCAGCAGCTTTCCACCCGCGCAGGTCACGTTGGTGTCGGCGGCGGCCTGGACGTCGAGCTTGTCGCCGGGGTCGCTCGGCGTCACTTCGACGACGGTGTCGGTGCGCTTGCCCGCGATGATCCGGGCCCGCCCGATCTCGATCTCGATGGTGGCGGAGAGGGGCGCGGGGGTTTCGAACGTAGGCATGGCTGTGCCGTCCTTTGACTGAGGAGAGGTAGGTGCTGGGGTGATGTGCCTCGGTGCGGCAGTGAGGGGCGCGGGCCCGGTGCTGTGGGCCGGCCCGCTTCGGTGAGGCCCCGGTGGTCCCCGGGTGCCCGAGTGCCGGGACGTGCGGGCCGGTGGCTAGCGGACCCAGCCGGTGAAGCCCTGGCCGACGGCGGGGCCCACGCCCGTCGTGCCCTTGCGGGTGGTCCGCCCCGCCGTGCCGCCCGGTTCGAGGGCCGCGGCCACGGCCCGGACGAGCCAGGCGTTGACCGAGAGTCCCTCGCGGCTCGCGGCCTCCTCGACCCGGATCTTGAGCTGGGCCGGCGGACGGAAGTTGATACGGGAGGTGGCGCCGTCCTCGCCCTCCACGGGGGCCGTGACCGGGGGCGGCGGGGCAGGCAGTGCGGCCTCGGCCTCCTCGAAGAGGTCGGCGGCCGGCGGCGCGGTCACCACGAACTCGGGATTCAGTCCGCGCAGCCGCAGATCGACCGAGCCGGGCGCGAGGTCGCGGGTGATCTCGTCCATCGCGTCGGACAGGGCGTTGAGGAGGGTCAGCCGGGCGGCCGACTCGAGCTGTCCGGTGAGTCGGTCCGCCAGGGCGCGGGCTTCGTCGCCGCCCGCCTGGGCGGCCACGCCGAGCTCATGGCGGAGATTGTCCACGTACGGGGTGAGGTCCATGACGTAATAGTGGCACCATCGTGGCGCCATTGCAAGTCATCTGGCGCCATGATGCGCCATGCTGCGCCAGAGTGTTGCCGGGTTGGCGCCATGACGGCAGCTCTCGGCCCTCGCGCCCCCGTCGGGTTGACCCGGTTCGGGGGTGCGCATAGCGTCGCCGCGCTGGGACGACGAGCGGATGCTCAGGGGGTTGTGCGGTGGCGATGCCAGGTGGAGACGAGCGGCTCACTGCGGACGGGGCTCCCTTCGCCGTCGAGGACGGGGTGTACGCCTCCGGGCCCCGCACGCTGCGGGAGTTCGTCGAGGTCGTCTGGGGCTACGACGACCGGGTGTTCCTGGTGTCCGAGGAAGGGCGGACGACCTACCGCGAGTTCTTCGACGCCGCCTGCGGGCTGGCCCGGCGGCTCGTCGGGGAGTACGGGCTGACGCCGGGGGACCGGGCCGTGATCGCCATGCGGAACCACCCCGAGTGGCAGGTCGCCTTCTGGGCCGCCCAGCTCGCCGGGCTCGTCGCCGTACCGCTCAACGCCTGGTGGACCGAGGACGAGTTCACGTACGCCCTCGACGACTGCGCCCCCGCGGTGCTGCTCGTCGACGGGGAGCGGGTCGGGCGGGTACGGGAGTGGGCCGCCCGGAACCACGTGCCCGGCATCGTCTTCCACGGGGAGAGCGGCGAGGACCGGCCGGACCTGGAGGACCTGGAGAACGGGGCGGACCGGGCGGACTCGGAGGGTGACGGTGCCCCCGTAGCGGCAGCCCCCGTACCGACCGGCTTCGTGCCGTACGTCCCCGACGCCGATCCGTACCTCGGGCCGCCCCTCGTGGACGTCCTGCCCGAGCACGACGCCACCATCGTCTACACCTCCGGCACCACCGGGCGCCCCAAGGGTGCCGTCGCCACCCACCTCGCCCAGGCCGGCGCCGCCATGAACCCGCGGTACTTCGCCGCCGCGGCGGCCCTCGCGCGCGGGGACGTGCCCGGGACGGGGCCCGTACCCGTGTCGCTGACCACGTTCCCCTTCTTCCACGTGGCCGCGTTCACCTCCTTCTACGGGGTGATGGCGGCCGGCGGCACCCTCGTCATGATGCGGAGGTGGGACGCCGGCCGGGCCCTCGAACTGATCCGGGAGCACCGCGTCACCCATTACGCGGGCGTCCCCACCACCGCTCTCCAGCTGCTCGACCTCGCGCGCACCACCGGCGATCCGCTCGACAGCCTCACCCTGCTCAGCACCGGCGGCGCCGCCGCCCCGCCCGGCATCGTCGACGGCATCACCGCCGGGTACGGGGAGCGGCTCGAGCCCCGCAACGGCTACGGGCTCACCGAGACCAGCGGCGGGGTCCTGTCCAACGTCGGCGCCGAGTACCGCGCCCACCCCGGCAGCGTCGGCCGGCCCACGCCCGTCACCGAGGTCCGGATCGACCGGCCCGACGCCGACGGTGTCGGCGAGCTGTGGCTGCGCGGGCAGTCCCTCGTCCGCGGCTACTGGGGCGACGACGAGGCGACCCGCGCGGCGTTCTCCGAGGACGGCTGGTTCCGGACCGGGGACCTCGCGCGCATGGACGCGGACGGGCGGGTCACCATCGTCGACCGGCTCACCGACATGGTCGTCAGGGGCGGCGAGAACGTGTACTGCGTCGAGGTCGAGGACGTGCTGCAGCAGCACCCGGACGTCGTCGACGCCGCCGTCCTCGGCGTGCCGCACCCGCTCCTGGGCGAGGAGGTCGCGGCCGTCGTCCGGCTGCGGCCCGGCGCCGCCGTCGAGGCCGACGAGCTGCGCACGCACGTGGGTGCGCGCCTCGCCGCCTTCAAGGTGCCCGTCCACGTCCTCGTGCGCGAGGAGGAACTGCCCCGGAACCCGACCGGGAAGCTCCTCAAGCGGGAGTTGCGGGGCGAACTGCTCAGTCGCGGCTGATCCGTACCCGGTACGTACCGCTCGTGTCCTCGTCCAGCACGCTGATCCGTATGCCGTTGGCCCGGTCCGTGAACGTCTCTCCGGGGCGGTACGGCGCGTCCGACAGTTCCGCGTGGACGTTGGCGCGTCGGGTGCAGCCGCCGCTCGCGTGCTCGCTGTCGGAGACGGTCACCGGGCCGTGGCCGGTGTCCACGTCGGACTCCACGCGGTAGACGAGGACCCCGTGCTCGCAGACCGCCTCGTCGTTGCCGTCCTTGCTGCGGACCTCGACCGCGTACCCCGACGTCTCGGAGAGCGGGACGAACGCGAGCTTGGGGCCGCCGGCGACGGCCAGCGGGGTGAGCGTGTAGTCGGCGGTGCCGGGGCTCGACGCGCAGCCGATCTGGTCGTTGTCGAGCCAGCCCAGCTTCCACTTGTGCCAGCCGAGCAGGTCGTTGTTGGCACCCCAGTCCTCGGACATGATGTCCCAGTGCCCGACGGTCCCCCCGCCGTCCGACGTGTACAGGTCGGGCAGCCCGAAGACATGCCCGTTCTCGTGCGGCAGCACGCGGTAGCCGGTCTCCCCGAAGCTGCCGGAGCCGTCGTCCTGACGGCTGTAGACGAAGGACGTGTTGGCCAGGGGCACGCCGTCCGCATAGGGGGCGTCGTCGTTTCCGGAGAAGGTCACGGACAGGACGGTGTCGAGGGCGGAGGGCCCGGCGTTCGGCGTGACCAGGACGTTGACCAGGTCGTACGCGCTGAAGTCCACCTTCGGGTCGGCCGCCTTGATGATGTCCTCGACGAGGGAGCGGTAGCCCGGTTCGTACGGTGAGCCGCGCTCGATCCCGTACTCCGAGAAGGCCTTCGGCATGCGCAGCCAGTCGGGTATCGGGACCTCGGCCTGGTAGTGCAGCCGCCCGTACGAGCTGACGCGGAACCACTCGGCGGTCTGCGGGAAGAACTCGCGGAAGCGGCCCATGGCGGTGCCGTCCCCGAGGGCGTCGGGGAAGTCGATCATCAGGTTCAGGGCCCTGACCCGGCCCGTGGAGCGCACGTACCCGGGGGCCGTGGGGAGCCCCTCCGACATCTGCACGCCCATCGTGGTGGCGATGCGGCAAGGTCCCAGCTGGGCGCCGTCGGGCGCGGCGGCCACGGGGCCGGCCGAGGCCGGGGCGGGCCCGGGGAGGGTGGTGCTCGCGGAGGCGAGCAGCGTGAGGGAGAGCGCCGTGGTCGCGGCCATGGCGACGGGTCTGCGTATCCGTCGTCGGGGGTGCTGCATACGGGCGCCTCTCCGGTGGGGGCAGGTCGGCGGCGCGGACCCTTCCGGTACTCGCGGGGTCGCGCTGTGCGATCACTCTGTGACGAGTGCTTCCGGCGCGCGCGCCGGGTGGCCCGATCGGTGGACCGGCCGCGGGGCTGGTCCAGGGAACGGGTCGGCGGGCGGGCCGGGGGGCGGGCGGAGGTCGGCCGGGGGGTCGGTCCCGGCCGGATCGCGGAGATTCGGGGGGAGTCCGGGCGGGGCCGATGGTGTGACTCAGGTCACATGCCGGCGGGGAAATAACCGGGGACTCGGTCCCCGTTTATGACTGTGTTCAGCGAAGTGGGGAGTGCTTCCCCGGATGTGCCGGGTGACTCCCCGGATGGGCCGGGGGCGAGTCCCCGGATGTCCCCGAATGACCCTCAGAGGAGGTCGTGGCGTGACCAGCACCGTCGCCGATTCCGCGCCCGCCCGGCGCGTACCCCGCCCCCGCGCGGACGCCCTGCGCAACCGCGAGCGGATCGTGACGGCGGCCCGTGAGATGTTCGTCGAGTTCGGCTCCCAGGTGCCCTACGACGAGATCGCACGCCGAGCCGGCGTCGGGAACGCCACGCTCTACCGGAACTTCCCCGAGCGCGCCGACCTCGTCCACGAGGTCGTCCTCTCGCTCATGGCCCGCGTCACGGAGGTCGCCGAACGGGCCGCCGAGGAGGAGGGCGACACGTTCGCCGCCCTCCGCCGGTTCACCCTCGGCGCCGCCGACGAGCGCGTCGGCGCCCTGTGCCCGATGCTCGACGGCGCCTTCGACAAGGACCACCCCGACCTGATCGCCGAACGCGACCGCCTGGAGGAGGCCGTCCAAGGGCTCGTGGAGCGGGCGCAGCAGGCCGGCCGGCTGCGAACCGACGTGGGCGTCGGGGACCTGATGGTGGCGCTCTCCCAGCTGACCCGACCGCTGCCCGGATCGGGCTGTGCGTCCTTCGACCAGTTCGTCCGCCGTCATCTGCTGCTGTTCCTCGACGGCCTGGAGGCGCCCGCGCGCTCCGAGCTGCCCGGGAAGGCCGCGACCCTGGAGGACCTGAGACGCGACTCCTGCTCATCGTGAGCGCCCTCGTCGCGCGCGTCGCGAGCGTCCGCGAGAGCGCCCTCGTCCTGAGCGCCGTTGCCGTGGGCGCACTCGCCGCGAACTCACTCCCCGTGAGTGCACCCGCCGGGAGCGTCCGACCTCGGAGGCCCCGACCCACGTAACCCGCGCTCCACCCGTTCGACTTGCCTTTACGTCCTTTTCTCACCAGTACGCGCCAAGAGGTGGCTACCCCCATGCCGAAAGTCTCCGAGAACACCGTGACCCACCCCGACCCGGGCCGCTGGAAAGCCCTCGTCTTCATCGCGCTCGCCCAGCTGATGGTCGTGCTCGACGCGACCATCGTGAACATCGCGCTGCCCTCCGCCCAGCAGGACCTGGGGATCTCGGACGGCAACCGGCAGTGGGTCATCACCGCCTATGCCCTCGCCTTCGGCGGTCTGCTCCTCTTCGGCGGCCGCATCGCCGACCTGTGGGGCCGTAAGCGCACGTTCGTCGTCGGCCTGATCGGCTTCGCCCTCGCGTCCGCCCTCGGCGGCGCCGCGACCGGCGAGGCCATGATGCTCGGTGCCCGCGCGCTCCAGGGCGCCTTCGGTGCGCTCCTCGCGCCCGCCGCGCTCTCGCTGCTCGCCGTGACCTTCACCGACGCCAAGGAGCGCGCGAAGGCCTTCGGCATCTACGGCGCGATCGCCGGTGGCGGCGGCGCCGTGGGCCTGATCCTCGGCGGTTTCCTCACCGAGTACCTGAACTGGCGCTGGACCTTCTTCGTCAACATCCCGTTCGCGATCGTCGCCGCCGTCGGCGCGTACCTCGTCATCCGTGAGCCCGCGGGCAGCCGCAACCGCTCCACGCTCGACATCCCCGGCGTC
Organism: Streptomyces sp. NPDC029956; assembly: GCF_055574655.1. Classification (NCBI taxonomy): domain Bacteria; kingdom Bacillati; phylum Actinomycetota; class Actinomycetes; order Kitasatosporales; family Streptomycetaceae; genus Streptomyces; species Streptomyces sp. NPDC029956. The sequence continues at coordinate 37,016 of NZ_JBVHZJ010000037.1, forward strand.
ATCCTGTCCACCCTGGGTCTGGTCGCGCTCGTCTACGGCTTCACCCGCGCCGAGTCCGAGGGCTGGAGCGACGCCGGCACGATCGGCATGTTCGTCGGCTCCGCCGTGCTGCTCGCCGCGTTCGTGCTCACCGAGGCGAAGGTGAAGTCCCCGCTGCTGCCGCTGCGGGTCCTGACCGACCGCAACCGCGGTGGTGTCTACCTGTCGCTGGGTCTCGCCGTCATCGCGATGTTCGGTCTGTTCCTCTTCCTGACCTACTACCTGCAGGTCGTGAAGGGCTACTCCCCGGTCATGACGGGCTTCGCGTTCCTCCCGATGATCGCGGGCATGATCATCGGCTCGACGCAGATCGGTACGCGGCTGATGACCCGCGTCCCGCCGCGGCTGCTCATGGCCCCGGGCTTCCTGACCGCCGGTCTCGGCATGCTGCTGCTCACCCAGCTGGAGATCGGCACCTCGTACGCCGGTCTGATCCTGCCCGCGCAGCTGCTGCTCGGCCTGGGCATGGGTACGGCGTTCATGCCGGCCATGTCGCTCGCCACGCACGGCGTGGACCCGCGGGACGCCGGTGTGGCCTCCGCGATGGTCAACACCTCGCAGCAGGTCGGCGGCGCCATCGGTACGGCCCTGCTGAACACGATCGCCGCCTCGGCGACCACCGCGTACCTCACGGACAACGCGGCGGGCGCGACCACTCCGGCCGCGCAGAAGCTGCTCCAGCTCCAGGGCATGGTCGAGGGCTACACCGCGGCCATCTGGTGGGCCGTCGGCATCCTGGTGGTCTCGGCCGCGATCGCCTTCACCCTGATCAACACCGGGAAGCCGGACATGGGAGTCGTCGCCGGTTCCGGCGAGGGCGCGGAGGACGAGCTGAAGGTGCCGGTCATCGCGCACTGACACCCCGGAGGTTGGTCCCGGACCCCCGGTCGCACGGAGGCCGGTCCCGGACCCCCGGTCGTACGGAGGCCGGTCCCGGAGGCCCGGCCCCGTACGCCGCCCGATTCCTGCCCCCTGATTCCTGCCCTGGTTCCGCTGCTCGTCAGCGGAGCCAGGGCAGGTCCGCGTCCGTGTCCGAGGGTTCGAGACCCTCGGCCATGACGCGCATGATCGCCCCGAGCTGCGTCACCTGATCGGGGGAGAGACGATCGAAGAGGGCCTGGCGGACCGCCGTCACATGGCCGGGGGCGTTCTGCCGGAGGACCTCCATGCCCTCGTCCGTGAGCCGGGCGAACTGGCCCCGCTTGTCGGAGGGGCAGTTCTCGCGTCGTACCCAGCCGTTCTTCTCCAGGCGGGCGATGGCGTGGGAGAGGCGGGAGCGGGTGATCTTGGCGCTCTTGGCCAGCTCGGTCATCCGCAGCCGGCGCCGCGGGGCCTGGGAGAGCTGGACGAGGAGCCCGTAGTAGATGTGCGGCATCCCGGCGTCGCGCTGCAGCTGGCGGTCGAGGTGGTCCTCGAGGAGCGTGGTGGCGTGCAGGTACGCGCGCCAGACGTGCTGCTCCTCGTCGGTGAGCCAGCGGGGTTCGGTCATGTCTCCCATGGTGCCCAATCGTACGACTCGTTCTTGAAAGTTGAACTACATAGGTCTACGGTGCATGCAGAACGCTTGAAGTTTCAAGGACCTGCTGCGATCGAGAAACCGGAGGTGGTCGCCATGGACGCCACGCTGGAAACAGAGGCCACGCCCGCGCGGATGCCCGCCCTCTACCTGTCCCACGGCGCCCCGCCACTCGCCGACGACCCCGTCTGGCCCGGAGAACTCGCCGCCTGGTCCGCGGACCTTCCGCGCCCCAGGGCCATCCTCATGGTCTCCGCCCACTGGGAGGAGGCCCCGCTGGCCCTCGGCGCCACCGAGACCGTCCCGCTCGTCTACGACTTCTGGGGCTTCCCCGAGCATTACTACCGCGTCCAGTACGCGGCCCCCGGCGCACCCCGGCTCGCCGAGGCCGTCCGCAAGCTGCTCCGCGCGCCCGGCCATCCCGTGCAGGACATCCCCGACCGGGGCCTCGACCACGGCGCGTACGTGCCGCTCGTCGAGATGTTCCCGGGCGCCGACGTCCCCGTGCTCCAGATCTCCATGCCGACCCTCGACCCGCGTCGCCTCATGGACATCGGGCGCAGGCTCGCCCCGCTCCGCGACGAGGGCGTCCTGATCGTGGGCAGCGGCTTCTTCACCCACAACCTGGCCGCCCTCCGCCACACCGGCGGTGGGGTGCCGGGCTGGTCGGCCGAGTTCGACGCCTGGGGGCACGAGGCGCTCGACGCGCAGGACGTCGACGCGCTCCTCGACTTCGAGCACAAGTCGCCGGCCGGGCGCCTCGCCCACCCGCGTACGGAGCACTTCGCCCCCCTCTTCGTCACGATGGGCGCGGCGGACGCGGCCGGCGACCTCGACGCGGAGCGGTCGGTCATCGACGGCTTCTGGATGGGGCTCGCCAAGCGGTCGGTGCAGTTCGGGTAGCCGACGGGCCGACCCCCGTCCGACCCCCGTCGCACCTCCGCCGGACCTCCGTCGGACCTCGCCTGAGCCGCCTCCGAGCCGGCTCAGGACGGCCTCGGAACCGCTTCGGAACCGCCTCGGAACCACGTCAGAACAGCGGCGGGTTCAGTTCGATCGAGCGGGTCGCGGCGGTCAGGGCGAGCGGGTCGCCGACGTCCAGCGCCGTGTCGGTGAACTTGATCGTGTGGTCGTCGCCGTGCGTCGCCGCCCGCTCGAAGATCTCCTCGGCGGTGAGGAGCGTGGGCGTGTACGCGACGGGCTCCGGCGGTGTGTACGCGGCGGTCACCGCGGCCGCCGCCGCCCATGCCGCCGCCAGACTCGGAGCCCACAGTTCGCGGGGGAGCGCGGGCAGGGCGCGCAGGACCGCGTTGGGCGCGGTCGCCGCGTGGACCAGCATGACCGGCTCGCCGTGGCCGTGCGTCGCGTACCGGTGCGTGGCCGCCGTGACCAGCTCGGTGAGCAGGACCTTCGCGGTGTCGGGATCCGGGGCCGCGCCCCAGACCGGGAACGCCGTCAGCTGCCGGAGCCGGTCGCGGATCCCGCCCTCCTGCACCGGAACCGGCGGTACGGCGTCGAGCGCGGCGGCCGCCGTCGGCGCCGCGGGCAGCGCGGCGAGCGGCGGCAGCGGCTGGTTGCGGGCCGCCCAGTAGCCGAGGGCGTGCGCGAGCTCGGCGAGGCGGGGTGCGGTCGTCGCCCCGGCCCCCGACGCCCCCTCGGACGCCAGGAGGGTCCGTACGGCGTGACCGGTGCGGATCACGGGATGCGTCGCCGAGGCCGAGATCCCCGGCAACAGCCGGGGCCACCACTCGGCGAGGACCTCCCGCCAGGGGCGCCCGTCGAGCTCGCGGCCGAAGAAGCGGGTCCAGTCGGTGATCCGGACCGGGTCGCCGAGCGCCTCGCGCCAGCCGTCGGCCGTCACCGGCCGGGAGGGGGGCGGCAGCTCCTCCAGCTTGTGCGCGTAGTGGTCCAGCCAGCGGTGCACGGTCGGGGCCTGGCCGTTGCGGACCAGGGCCTCGACGGCCATAGGGGCGTGGTTGGTGAGCCAGCCGTTGCGCTCGGGGCCCGTGGTGTGGAGGCGTTCCAGGGCTTCGTCGAGGGTGCCGGACGTGTCTGCGTGGACGGCGTCGGCGCGGTCTGTATCGGTTCCGGATGCGTCGCTCATGGGGCGACGCTAGGGCGGGGGAGGGGTGGGCCGTAACGGGCTCGGGACCTAGTCCGGGAGGCGGCCCGGGACCTGGTCCGGGAGACCGAGAGTGCTCCGCCCGTCCACGCGCAACCCGATGGCCCGGCCACGCGTCTTGAGGGATGACGCCGCATGTGATCGCGGTCTCACCGACGGTGTGGTCGGGGAATCCGTGAGCGGCGTCGGATCACCCCCCGTGCCGGGTCTGACCTGCACTTCCATGGGTGCGGGAGGCATGTCCGCAGGGGCGGCGGCCGCGCAGGATACTGCATGATCGCGAAAATCCATGTGCCGGGTGGGAATTCTGTCCTGATTCCAGTCGTTGTTTCCGTCGGATGCAGGGCACCCGAAAAGGTGTCGCGACCTACTCAGCAAGGGAGCACGCATGGCAACCCGTGCCGTCGCCCGTCGTCAGACCTCCGCCAAGAGCGGGGCCGCACGGGCAAGCAGCGTTCGCGCCGTGGGCGGGGAGATCGCCGACCGCGACCTGGTCGGCATGTACCTCGACGAGATCGCGCGTACGCCCCTGCTCGACGCCGCCAAGGAGGTCGAGCTCTCCCAGACGATCGAAGCGGGCGTCTACGCCCGGCAGATACTCGACGGAGAGGTGGAGACCGAGGCCGGCGGCGCGTCCCGCGAAGAGCTCGAAGCGCTCTACGAGGCGGGCGAGCGTGCCAAGGACCTCTTCATCAAGTCCAACCTGCGGCTCGTGGTGGCCGTGGCCCGGCGCTACCCGCGCAGCGGGCTGCCGCTGCTCGACCTGATCCAGGAAGGGAACGCGGGCCTGGTGCGCGCGGTCGAGAAGTTCGACTACGCGAAGGGCTTCAAGTTCTCCACGTACGCCACGTGGTGGATCCGTCAGGCCATCACCCGGTCCATCGCCGACCAGTCCCGCACGATCCGGCTCCCCGTCCACCTGGTGGAGGAGCTCGGCCGGATCCGCCGGGTGCAGCGCGAGTTCAACCGGGAGCACGGCCGCGAACCGGAGCCGACGGAGATCGCGGCCGAGCTGGACACGAAGCCCGAGCGGGTCGTCGACGTCCTCGACTGGGCGCGTGACCCGGTCTCGCTGAACATGTCGGTGGACGACCAGGGCGAGACGCAGTTCGGCGACCTCCTGGAGGACACGTCGGCGATCTCGCCGGAGCAGTCGGTGCTCACGCTGCTGCGCAGCGAGGAGCTCGACGACCTCATCGACAAGCTCGACCACCGGACGGCCTCGATCATCCGCATGCGGTACGGGATCGAGGACGGGCGCGAGCGGACGCTGACGGAGGTCGGGAAGCAGCACGGCCTGACCCGTGAGCGGATCCGGCAGATCGAGAAGCACGCGCTGCTGGAACTGAAGAAGATGGCGCACGACACGGGCTTCGACGCGGTGGCCTAGGGCGGCCGACTGCCAGGGCCCGGGGGGGGGGGGGGGGGGGGCGGGGGGGGCCCCCCCCCGGGTGCCAAGGGGGGGGGGGGGGGGGCGGGGCGGGCGCCCAGTCTTCTTTGTTCTCCAGAGTTTTTCCCCCCCCCAAGGC
>NZ_JBVHZJ010000037.1:42231-85490 GCF_055574655.1 Streptomyces sp. NPDC029956
AACACACCCCCCCCCCCCCCCCCTCCCCCCCCCCCCCCACCCCCCCCCCCCCCCCCCCCCCCCCCCCCCCCCCCCCCCCCCCCCCCCCCCCCCCCCGCCCGGGTGCCCCGGGGCGGGTCGGCGCCTGCCGCGCCGCGCCCCCGGCCTTCTGGCCGCCCCGGGTTTCCCACCCGCACCACCCGGGCGGTACGACGTCGGCTGCGGGCTCCCACGTGGGGCGAGCCCGTCGGCGACAGCAGGCCCGGGGGCCGTGCACGCGCCGGCCACAGCCGGACGCGGTCAAGGCCGCGGCCGGCCGCACCCGTACGCAACCGAGCCGCGTCCGTGTCCCGGCGCAGCCCGCCACCTCCGGCCGCAGCCACGTCGTGTCAGTCGCGTGTCGCCGCCGTCGTCAGTCGTGCTCCCAGGTCTTCCACGTACGTGATCAGTGACTCCGGGCCGTGGATCGTGAAAGGCGCGTCCACCAGGGCCAGGCGGATGGCCAGCCATTCGACCGAGTCCGTCGAGCGCGCGCGGAGACGGCAGGTCGTCGGGCCCGTCGCCGTCGGGACCAGGTGGGACGGGAGGCGCGCCGTGACGAAGTCGGCCGGTGCGTCGAAGGTGACGTCCAGGTCGAGTTCCGGCTGCGCCCGCGACATGGAGCGGACCAGGAGCTGTGCCGCGTCGCCCGCCGGCAGCTCCCGCGGGGTGAAGCGGGCCCCCGTGGCGAGCGGGTCGCTCACCCGGTCCACCCGGAAGGTCCGCCAGTCCTCCCGCCCCAGGTCGTAGGCGACCAGGTACCACCGGCGCCCGGTGGAGACCAGCCGGTAGGGCTCGACCAGGCGCTTCGACTCGACCCCGTCGCCCGCCCGGTACCCGAAGCGGAGCTTCTCGCGGCCGGTGACCGTGCCCGCCAGGGTGGTGAGAGTGGCAGGGGTGACCGTCGCGCCGTCCCCCCTCGTCAACGGGATCGTCGCGTTCTGGAGGGTCGAGACCCGGTGCCGGAGCCGCGCCGGAAGCACCTGCTCCAGCTTCGCCAGGGCCCGTACCGACGCCTCCTCCACCCCCTCGATCGCGTGCCCGGCCCCCGCCCGCAGCCCGACCGCGATGGCGACGGCCTCCTCGTCGTCGAGGAGCAGCGGCGGCATGGCCGTGCCGGCGACGAGCCGGTAGCCTCCGACCGCGCCGAGCGTCGCCTCGACGGGATAGCCGAGGTCGCGGAGCCGGTCGATGTCGCGACGGATGGTGCGTGGGGAGACCGAGAGCCGTTCGGCGAGCTCGCTGCCGGGCCACTCGCGCGGGGTCTGAAGGAGCGAGAGCAGATTCAGGAGTCGTACCGGGGTGTCGTTCATGAATCCCAGGATGGCGGCCATCTAGGCCGTCTTTTGACCTAGATGGCCTTTATCTTCTCCGTATGAGTGCACACGACGCCGGCGTCACCACGGACGCGGCCCCCACCGACACGAGCGACAAGCGGCGCTGGATAGCCCTGGCCATCGTCATGACGGCCGCCTTCATGGACCTGGTCGACGCGACCATCGTCAACATCGCGATCCCCAGCATCGAACGGGACCTCGGCGCCACCTTCGGGGCCATCCAGTGGATCACCGCCGGGTACGCGCTCGCGTTCGCGGCCGGACTGATCACCGGCGGACGGCTCGGAGACATCTACGGCCGCAAGCGGCTCTTCCTCCTCGGTACGGCGGGCTTCACGATCGCCTCCGCGCTCTGCGGCTTCGCGGCCAACCCGGAGATGCTGGTCGCCTCCCGCCTCCTCCAGGGCGCGGCGGCCGCGATGATGGTGCCGCAGGTCCTGTCGATCATCCACGTCACCTTCCCCGCGCACGAGCGCGGCAAGGTCTTCGGCCTGTTCGGCGCGATCATCGGGCTGGGCGCCGTCTCGGGCCCGCTGCTCGGCGCGCTGCTCACGCAGTGGAACATCGCGGGCCTGGAGTGGCGTCCGATCTTCCTCATCAACCTGCCGGTGGGCATCGCGGGCCTGCTCCTGGGCCGCAAGTTCATCACCGAGTCGAAGGCCCCGAAGGCGCTCCGCCTCGACATCGTCGGTGTGCTCCTGGTGACGGCGGCGCTGCTGATGCTGATCTACCCGCTGACGCGCGGGCGTGAGCTGGACTGGCCGGTGTGGGGCCACTTCATGATGGCCGGCAGCCTGGTCGTCTTCGGCGCGCTCGTCGCGTACGAGAAGTACAAGACGAAGAAGGACGGCTCGCCGCTCGTCGAGCTGTCGCTGTTCAAGGTGAAGAGCTTCGCGGCGGGCATCGCGGTGCAGCTGACCTTCGGTGTCGTGATGGGCATCTTCTTCCTGGTCTGGACGCTGTACATGCAGATCGGCCTCGGCTGGAGCCCGCTGCGGGCGGGTCTGACCGGCGTGCCGTTCTCCATCGCGGTATCGACGGCGGCCGGTCTCTCGGTGCAGAAGCTGGTGCCGCGCTTCGGCCGGAAGGTGCTCCAGACGGGCGCGCTCACGATGATCGCGGGTGTCCTGCTCTACCTCTTCGAGGCGGGCCGGTACGGGACGGGCATCGAGTCCTGGCAGATGATTCCGCCGCTGGTGGTCATGGGGCTCGGCATGGGGCTGATCGTGGCGCCGCTGACGGACGCGGTCCTCTCGGAGGTGCCGAAGGAGCACGCGGGGTCGGCCTCGGGTCTGATCAACACGACCGGGCAGATGGGCAACGCGCTCGGGCTCGGTCTGGTGTCGGTGGTCTTCTTCGGCGTGATCGACGGCAAGCCCGCGCCGAAGTCGCCGACCGAGGCGGGCCTGGCGTTCGCCGACGCCTTCCAGAACGCGATGGGCTGGGTGGCGGTCGTGCTCGGCGTGATCTTCGTGGTGATGTTCGCCCTTCCGGCGCATCCGAAGCAGCACCTGGAGGGTGGCGACGACGGCGACGACGCCGCGATCGGCAAGGAGCCGGCGCTCGCGCACTGAGCCGGCCGCGGCAGGGCCCTGGTCCCGGGGATCGTCCCGGGAGCAGGGCCCTTCGTCATCTCCGGACACGGAGAACGCCGGCCGTGCCGCCGGTGTGGACGTGGTCGTCGAGACGCAGGGATCCGCCGGGTTCACCCGGCTCGACCCGGCCGTCGTCGCCGCAGCCGACGGCGTGATCTTCGCGCACGACGTGCCCGTACGGGAGAAGGAACGGTTCGTCGGAAAGGCCACCGTCGACGTCGGCGTCAAGGCCGGCATCAACCGCCCCGCCGATCATCCCGGCGACGATGGCGGGCGGCGCGGTCACCGGAGCCCTGTCGATGGCCTTCGAGTGCACTCTGCGGGCCCCGCACGGCGGCCTGTTCGTCCTGCCGCTGATCGGAAACCCGCTGCCGTACCCGCTCGCGATCGTCGCGGGCACGCTCGTCAGCGCGGGACTCGTCATCCTCCTCAAGGGCCTGCGGAAGCCGGCCCCGGAGGCGGGCCCGGACGCTGCCCGGGATGCGGCTCCGGCGTCGGCTCCGGACGCCGAACAGGCCCCGTCCGGGACCGGGGTGGCCGTGGCGGCCTGACCCGGTCCCGGCGCGGGGCCGGTTGCGAGGGACGGACGCGAGGAGCGGTGCGGTATCGGCGAACGCACCGCCCCTCGGTGTCTCAACGCTCCGTCAGGAGCGGTTCACGGCATCCTGGTCGATCGTGCCGCGCGTGAACGTCGTGGAGCGGAGGGCCGGAGGCGTCGTGCGCTGGACCCAGGCCTCGTCCCAGATGAAGTTGGTGCCGTTGACGTCACCGTGGGTCTGCCACACCTCACCACCGGTCGTGAGCACCTTGATGTAGGCGTCGTCGCCCTGCGCCTCGATGCCCACGGAGCACACACCCGCCGGATAGTTCGGGTTGGCGGGGTCCATGCCGACCGCCGTGGCGTTGGTGAGGTCCGTCCAGACGATCGGGTTCCCGCCGAGCGAAGCGGCCCGGCCCGCGGACACCTTGCCGTTGTGGAGGACGACCTGGAAGTCCTCGGTGCCGTTCGGGTCGTAGATGGCGATGTCGGAGCAGGGCCCGGTGGTTCCCGTGGCGCCGGTCGCTCCGGTGGCTCCCGTGGCTCCCGTGGCTCCCGTGGCTCCGGTGGCTCCGGTCGCACCCGTCGCTCCGGTGGCTCCGGTCGCACCGGTAGCTCCCGTGGCTCCGGTCGCACCCGTCGCACCCGTCGCTCCGGTGGCACCCGTGGCACCGGTAGCGCCCGTGGCTCCCGTCGCTCCCGTGTTGCCCTTCGGTCCGGGCGGGCCCGTGGGGCCCTTCGGTCCCGTCGGGCCCGTGTTGCCCTTCGGGCCCTTGCAGCCGCCGTCCGGCGACTCCGGGGCGCCGAGCGTGCGTGCCTGGGCGTCCCCGACCAGGCGTCCGACCTCCTCGTCCAGGAACTCCTGGAGGGCGGCGGTCATCGGGCGGCCCTGCTCGCCGTACTGCTCCGGGGCCGACTCCTGCGCCGCCCGGGGCTTGCAGCCGCCGGTCGGATCGGCGGCCGCCGTGCCCGCCGGGGCACCCGCCGTGGGGCCGGCCCATGCCGACGCGGTGGGTGCGAGGCCCGTGAGGACGAGTGCGACCGAGGCCAGCGCACCGCCGCCCACCCAGACGCGCCGCCGGGGCAGCGGACCGAGCTTGGACCTGGACAGAGTCCTGGGATCAGGACGCATGCATGCTCCTTTCCTCCGCCGGCTGCGAGCGCCGGCGCCACGATGCGGGGGGTGGAACGAAGACGGAAGCCCAGATGGGCTTCCCATCGGATCACCGGATCGCGACGGCGAGAACTTGATGGGTCCTGGACGCGTTGCGCCGCCATGGCGTAGTCCCGCCAGTCGAATGGCTGCGTACGGCACGGCGAACCTGGAGCGCCTCCCCGGCGTGCCGCAGCCGCCCCTGCAACGGGTCCTGCGTACCGTCGCCCCCCGACCGAACCGCCGGAGGTGGTGTTGCCGTGAAGCCGTCCATCTGCCTGTGCATGATCGTCAAGAACGAGGCCGCGGTCATCGAGCGCTGCCTCGCCTCCGTCCGCGGTCTCGTGGACACCTGGGTCATCTCGGACACGGGGTCCACCGACGGGACCCAGGAGCTGATCAGGACGGCCCTCGCCGGCATCCCCGGCGAGCTGCGCGAGGAGCCGTGGGAGAACTTCGGCCACAACCGCAGCCTGAACATCGCGCACGCCCGCGGCCGCGCCGACTACCTCCTGCTCCTCGACGCCGACCACGTCCTCCGCCAGGAGGGCCCGCTGCCCGCGCTCACCGCCGACGGGTACATGCTCCGGCACGAGGGGGCACTGGAGTACCGCATCAAACGCCTGGTCAGGGCCGGTCTGCCGTGGCGGTACGAGGGTGTCACCCACGAGTACCTGACGGCCGAGGGCGACCGCGTCCAGGAGAACCTCGACGCCCTCGTCATCGAGGACTACGCGGACGGCGGCTCACGGCACGACAAGTTCGAGCGCGACGCCCGCCTCCTGAGCGCCGAGCTGGAACGCGACCCGTCGAACCCGCGCACCGTCTTCTACCTCGCGCAGACCTTCCGCGACCTCGGCCGCGCCCAGGAGGCCGCCGACCTCTACGAGCGGCGTGCGGCCATGGGCGGCTGGGGCGAGGAGGTCTACTACTCCCTGCTCCAGTCCGGTGTCCTCCGCGCCGAGAACGGCGACTGGCCGACCGCGATGGACGCGCTCTCCCGTGCCTGGGAGTCCCGGCCGGACCGCCTCGAGGCCTGCTACGAGCTGGTGGCGCGGCTGCGGAAGATGCGCCGCTACCGGGCGGCCCATGCCGTGGTCTCCGCCGTCCTGGACCGGGAGCAGCCCGACGACCTGCTGTTCATGCAGCCCTGGGTGTACCGGTGGGGGCTGCTCTTCGAGTACTCGATCACCGCGTACTGGGTCGGCGACCACGCCGCCTCCCTCGCCGCCTGCGACCGGCTGCTCGGTCTGCCGGACCTGCCGGAGACGTACCGCGAACAGACCCGCGCCAACCGGGCGTTCGCCGTGCAGCGTCTCGCGGAGACGGCGGACGCCCCCGCGCTGGTCTGAGCACTCGGAGCCGTACGGGGGCACGGGGCGAGGACGGGCGCGGGGGCGGCCGAGGGGTCGGGTGCGGGGACGTCAGCGGACCCGGGAGCGCGACTCCATCGCGTCGCGGGCCGCGCGCTCGTCCTCGTACACCTCGCACATGTGGCGTCCGTCCGGGGTCGCCGTGTGCTCGACCTCCCACAGACTGGCCTCGGTGCCGTCGAGCAGCAGGAACTGGTGCTCGTAGAGGGTGAAGCCGGCGTCCCGGCCCCCGTCCACCGGACAGTGGCGGCCGAAGGCCTGGGTGATGTGGTGGGCGAAGGCCAGCCGGAGCCGGCGGGCCGTCGCAGAGCCCGGCCGGTCCGCGTTCTCCGCGCGCCGCAGGACGCGGCGGGCGTGGTCGGCGGAGTTGTCCGGCACGTACATCCGGGGCTGGACGGGTATCGGGCGGGCGAGCAGCGCGCTCAGCAGCTCCAGGTCGTCGTCCTCGTCGAAGGCGCGGCCGTCGGAGTGCTCGGCGGTCCAGCCCGGCAGGGGGCCGGTGGGGAGGCGGGAGGCGGCGAGCCGGGCCTCCGACTCCTCGGCGTACAGCTCGTGCTGCTCGGTGCCGTCCCGGCCGGCGTTGTGCGTGAGCTCCCAGAGGCTGAGGGCCGAGCCGTCGCTCAGCAGATACGTGTGGCGGTAGGTGGCGCGGTGCAGCGACGCGCTGTGGTGCGAGGAATGGAGCGCGCTGGAGTGCGCGAGCGCCGTGCCGAGGCGCTCGACGGTCGAGTCGGGCAGGTCGAAGGAGTTGAGCGCCCGGCCGAGGAGTCGCTCAAGGTGCGTCTCGGTCGTCTCGTACGGATCGTGAGGATCCTGCGGATCGTTCAAGAGGGTCTCCAGGCCGTCGCCGCATGTCACTCGGTGCTTGCTTAACGTAGTCCCTGGGTCCGACATTGCGTCCGGGGTTCCGGAAAACGAAGGGGGTCGGAGGGAAGTTCCCGCCCGTCCGGGCCCTTCTTGCCCAACTCCCTTGCCGTTACCGGGAGTACGGCTCCGATCGCGGTCGGTTCGGCCCGTGCGGACCGCCGTAGAGCTCGCGGTACGAGGGGAAGTCCCCGCCCGGCCCGCGCAGGCCGCCGGGAGCCGTGAGCACCGCCCGGACGATCGCCCGCGTCACCAGGTCCGCGCCGGCCGCCAGGATCTCGTTCAGGGCCAGCGGACCGGGATCTTCCGGTAGTTCGCGCGCCCCGGTGGCGAGGGTGAAGACGGTGTCGCCGTCGTTCATGAGGTGCACCGGGCGCAGGGCGCGCGCGATGCCGTCGTGCGCCGTGCCCGCGACCTTCTGCGCCTGTGCGCGGGTCAGCACGGCATCGGTCGCGACGACGGCGAGCGTGGTGTTCAGCGGGGGCGGGGCGGCCGCCTCCCGCGCCTCCGCGAGGCGCCGCAGTGCGGCCTGGTGCACCGCCGGATCGGGGAAGGTGGGCAGACCGCCGTCGGAAGAGTCCCCGTAACTCCCGTACAGGGCACCCGTGGCCGGGTCGACGGCCGAACCCACCGCGTTGACGACCACGAGCGCGCCGACCGTGATCCCGGACTCCAGGACGGTGCTCGCCGTGCCCACCCCGCCCCGGAGGCCGCCGACCACGGCGCCCGTGCCCGCGCCGACCGCGCCCGTCTCCACGCGCGCGTGGTCCCCGCTCGCGTCGGCCGCCTCCACCGCCGCCCGCCCCGTCGCCGGTCCGGGTCTGGCCGTGAAGTCACCACCCCTGCCCAGGTCGAAGACGCACGCGGCGGGCACCACCGGCACGACGTGGGAGGGGTCGGGACCCACCCGCACGCCCCGGTGCCGCTCCTCCAGCCAGGCCATCACGCCGGCGGCGGACTCCAGGCCGTACGCGCTGCCGCCGGTCAGGACCACGGCGTCGATCCGCTGGACGACGTTGCGCGGGTCGAGCGCGTCCGTCTCCCGCGTACCCGGCCCGCCGCCCCGCACGTCCACGGCGGCGACGGCCCCGCCGGCCGGCGCGAGCACCACGGTCGTACCGCTCAGCGCCCCTTCGCCCTTCACGCGCGCGTGCCCCACGCGCAGACCGCGCACATCGGTGATCGAGTCCGTCGTCCCGTGCTGTTCGGGCTGTGTCATGTCTCCTGCCTACCACGCGGACCGGTTCAGCCGGTCGTCGTGCCGGCGCCCGTCCCCGTGCCTGTCCCCGTGTTCGTCCCCGTGCCCGCGCCCGGTCGCGCCGCCGGGTTCCTCGCCGTCAGGGTCACGCCGACCGCGACCGTCGCCGCCGCGACGACGCCCGCGGCCAGGACCGCCCAGCGGCCCGCGAACGAGCACATCAGGATCGCGAGCGCCGAGACGGGCAGGACGAGTTGCTGCGCGAGGCCGACCTTGAAGTAGCGGGCGTGGAGGAGCCAGACGGACAGCAGGAACACGGCGGACGGGATCGTCACCGCCGCCGAGGCGGCGAGCGTGGAGATGTGGGCCTTGCCCACGGCCTGTTCCACGGCGATCTCCAGGCCCGCGCCGACGGCCGCCGCCGCCGCGAAGATCACGTAGTGGCCGTATCCCCACCGGAAGGCCTCACGGCTGGAGGTCAGCCGGTTGTGCGCGGGCACGACGAAGTAGATCCACCAGGCGGCGAAGACGAGCAGCAGCCCTCCGGCGGCGATCGGCAGCACCTCGCCCAGGGCGTCGTTCTCGGCGATGCCGGTCTTCACTGCCACCGTCGCCGCGGCGACGGTCTCACCGAGCACGATGATGGTGAACAGGCCGTACCGCTCGGCGATGTGGTGCGGGTGCCAGGTGCTGGGCGCGTCCCTCTCCGCGACCAGGGGCACGGCCGTCTCGGCCAGTGCCATGACGAGGAAGACCCACGGGAGGGCCGCCTCCGGCACGAAGAGCAGCGCGCTCCAGCCGATCTGTACGACGACGACCCCGCCCGCGTACCGCCGGCACATCGTCCGCTCGGCGGGATCGGTGGCGTGGTGCGCGGCCCGCAGCCACTGCGAGGCGAGCGCCAGTCGCATCACGACGTAGCCGATGAACACGACGAGGAAGTCGTGGTCCTCGAAGGCCCGCGAGACGCCGGCCGCGAGGATCAGCACGCCGGCGATCTGGACGAGGGTGACGACGCGGTACGGCACGTCGTCGTTGTCGTAGGCCGAGGCGAACCACGTGAAGTTCATCCACGCCCACCAGATCGCGAAGAAGATCATCGCGTAGTTGATGATCCCCTCGCCTGCGTGGCCCTCGGCGACCGCGTGTACGAGTTCCGCGCCCGCCTGGGCGACGGCGACGACGAAACAGAGGTCGAAGAAGAGCTCCAGGGGCGTGGCAGCCCGGTGCGACTCCTCGCGGGAGCGCGCGGTGAGGGGGAGGAACGGTTGTGTCATGGCCCCAGCACATCAGAGCCGAAGGCTCTCCTGCTCACATGCCACGCGAATCGGGACCGGCCCGGAGCCGGACGGCATCCGGGCGGCGGGGCAGGGCGCGAGGCGGAGGGGCGCCCTCAGGTGGCGGGACCGGCCGCGAGCCCGAGGGGCCTCAGGTGGCGGGGACGCGGGCAGCAGCCCGAGGGGCCTCAGGCTGCTGCCCGCGTTCCCGCGGCCTGCAGCCCGCCCGTTCCCGCCGACGCGCGTCCGCCCGCCCCCGCCCCCGTCCACCGTGCCACCACGAGCCGCGCCACGCGCGCGTGGTCGGCGATCGGGGCCGCGACCGTCCAGGTGCCCGGGACGGCGGCAAGCGCGCGCGTGAAGCGGCCCGGGGCGAGGAGATGGGTGGCCACCGCGACCCGGTGGAAGCCACCGGCGTGCAGCAGCGCGACCGCCTCGGCCGGAGTCGGGGTGCTCGCCGAGCAGTACGCGGGGGTCACCGGTACCGGCAGGAGCAGGCCGAGCTGCCGGACCGCCGCGAGGGTGCCGTCGTTGCCGCCCGGCCGGGAGGAACCCGCGCCGGCGACGACGACCGCGTCCGCCGGACCGCCGGCCGCCCGTTCGGCGGCCCGCAGCCGGTCGTGGAGGGCGAGGGCCACCGCGTGTTCGCCGCTCAGCCCGCGTGTGACCGTGCAGTCGAAGGGGCGGGCGAGGGCCGGGAGGTCGACGGTGCGGTGGTAGCCGTCGCCGAGGAGCAGCGGCACGACGACCGCCCCGGGCCGGTCCGCGAGGACGGACGGCAGGGAGGGCGCCCGGTGGTCGAGGTGCCCGACGGCGACGGGCGCGCCGCTCAGTCCGCGCACGGACTCGGCGAGCCGTGCGATCGTCCCGCCCGCCTCGGGCACGGTGCTCCCGTGCACGGCGAGGACCAGGTCGCGTGTCATCCGGCCCTCCACCCGCCCCCGCTCGTGCGACGCAACGCCCCCCGGGTCCTGTCGGTCCCGTCGGGGGCCGCGCGACGGTGTCGTTCGTCGTCGCGGCCCCACCCGCTCACGCTAAGCCCGCGCCACCGCCCCGCGGCCGCGCCGTTCGGCCCCGGCCGGGGGGTCGCAAGTCCCGGATCCTCGGGCCGTTCACGGCCCCGACACGCCCACCCCGCGCCCCTACGGTCGGAGGAGAAGCCACCCGTACGCGAACCAGCACCGCGAACCAGCACCGCGACCGGTACCGCGAACCCGACCCCCCACCCCACGGAGACCGCCATGGCCGCCCAGCGGACACAGACCCTCGTGCTCATCGGCCACGGCATGGTCGGCCACCGGCTCCTGGAGGCGCTGGCCGAGCGCGGCGCGCTCGCCGACCCGGCCGTGCCCGGCGGCCCCGGCTGGCGGGTCACGGTGCTCGCCGAGGAGGACGTGCCCGCCTACGACCGGGTGCACCTGTCCTCCGTCTTCACCGGCACCGACCCCAACCAACTCGGTCTCTCCACACCCGAGTTCCTCTCCGGACACGGCATCGACCTGCGGCTCGGCGACCCGGCCGAGCACCTCGACCCGGCCGCCCGCACGGTCACCACCACCTCCGGCGCGGTCGTCCCGTACGACGCGCTGGTCCTGGCGACCGGCTCGTACCCCTTCGTGCCGCCGATCCCCGGCGCCGACGCGCCCGGCTGCTTCACGTACCGCACGCTGTACGACGTCGACGCCCTCACCCGGTACGCCGAGCAGGCCGGGACCGGTGTCGTCATCGGCGGCGGACTCCTCGGCCTGGAGGCCGCCGGGGCGCTCCGCACTCTCGGACTCGCCGCGCACGTCGTCGAGTTCGCGCCCCGGCTCATGCCGCTCCAGGTCGACGACGGCGGCGCGGCGGCCCTGCGCGCGACGATCGAGTCGATGTGCGTGGCCGTGCACACCGGGGTCGGCGCCGTCGAGGTCGAGACGGACGCCGACGGGAAGGCCGCTGCCCTGAGGCTGTCGAACGGCGAACGGCTCCCCGCCGACGTCGTCGTCTTCTCCGCCGGGGTGCGGCCGCGCGACCGGCTCGCCCGCGAGGCGGGGCTCGCGGTCGGGGACCGCGGGGGAGTGGCGGTGGACGAGCGCTGCCGGACGACCGATCCGTTCGTGTACGCGATCGGCGAGTGCGCGCAGACCTCCGACGGGCGGGTGTACGGGCTGGTCGCGCCCGGCTACCAGATGGCGGAGGCGGTCGCCGACCACCTCGCCGGCTCCGGTACGACGGTGTTCACGGGCGCCGACACCTCCACGAAGCTGAAGCTGCTCGGCGCGGACGTGGCCTCCTTCGGCGACCCGTTCGCCGACGGGCGGGACGGTGGGCCGCGGGCCACCGGGATCGTGTTCTCGGACGGCCGCGAGGGCGTCTACAAGAAGCTGCTGCTCGGCCCCGAGGGGCAGCTCCTCGGCGGCATCCTGGTCGGCGACGCCGAGGCGTACGGTTCCCTCAAGCCGCACGCGGGCCGTCGGCTTCCCGGCCCTCCCGAGGCGTTCCTCCTCCCGGCCGGCGCGGCCGGGGCGGAACTGCCCGGCGCGGACGCGCTCCCCGACGACGCCGTCGTCTGCTCCTGCCACAACGTGACCAAGGGCGCGGTGGCCGGAGCGATCGCCGAGCACGGCCTGACCGACATCGGCGGCATCAAGCGCTGCACCAAGGCGGGCACGGGCTGCGGCGGCTGTGTGAACACGCTCCGGGCCGTCCTCGACGCGGCGGGCGTGGAGAGGTCCCGCGGGCTGTGCGAGCACTTCCCCGAGCTCACCCGCCCCGAGATCTACGAACTGATCCGCACCGAGCACATCCGCTCGTTCACCGAGCTGATGGAGCGGTACGGCTCCGGCGGCGCGACCTCGGCCGCCGACGCCGACGCGGGCGCGGGAGGGAACGGGGGCGCGGCCCGGGGCGGGAAGGCGCGCGCGGGTGCCCATGCGGGCGTCGGCTGCGTCGTCTGCAAGCCCGTCGTCGCCAACGTCCTCGGCAGCCTCGCCCCCGAACTCGGCCTGCGTCACGTCCTCGACGGCGAGCAGGCCGCGCTCCAGGACTCCAACGACCTCTTCCTCGCCAACCTCCAGAAGGACGGCACCTATTCGGTCGTGCCGCGCGTCCCGGGCGGCGAGATCACCGCCGCACAGCTCATCGTCATCGGCGAGGTGGCCCGCGACCACGGCCTCTACAGCAAGATCACCGGCGGCCAGCGGATCGACCTCTTCGGCGCGCGGAAGGAGGAACTCCCCGCCATCTGGCGCAGGCTGATCGCGGCCGGTTTCGAGTCGGGGCAGGCGTACGGGAAGTCCCTGCGCACGGTGAAGTCCTGCGTCGGGTCCCGGTTCTGCCGCTTCGGGCAGGGCGACTCGGTGCAGCTCGCGATCGACCTGGAGCTCCGCTACCGGGGCCTGCGCGCCCCGCACAAGATCAAGGGCGGGGTCTCGGGCTGTCTGCGCGAGTGCGCGGAGGCCCGGGGCAAGGACATCGGCGTGATCGCCACCGCCGGCGGCTGGAACCTGTACGTGTGCGGCAACGGCGGTACCGACCCCCGCCACGCCGACCTGCTCGCCTCCGACCTGACGGCCGCCGGGCTGTTCGCGCTGATCGACCGGTTCCTCATGTACTACGTACGGACCGCGGAGCGCCTCGAACGCACCTCGGCGTGGCTGGAACGGATCGGCGGCGGGACCGCGCACCTCAGGGAGGTCCTGATCGAGGACTCGCTGGGGATCTGCGCGGAGCTCGAGGCACAGATGGACCGGCACGTGGCCGCGTACCGCGACGAGTGGCAGGCCGTCCTCGACGACCCGGCGGCCCTGGCCCGCTTCGAGCCGCACGTGGCGGGCGCGGAGTTCCTGGAGCCGGGCCGGGGCCGGGCGGCGGTCCTCGCGGACGGCACCGAGGCGGCGCTGTTCCGGGACGGGGACGGCGCGGTGTACGCGGTGGGCAACCGGGACCCGTTCTCGGGGTCCGACGTCATCGCGGACGGGATCATGGGCAGCCGGGACGGGGTGCCGGTGGTGGCGTCCCCCCTGCACAAGCAGGAGTTCGACCTGCTGACGGGCGCCTGCCTCGACGACCCGGCGGTGACCCTCCCGGTCCTCCCGGTGCCTACGGCCCGCCCCTGAGGGGACCTAGGCCCGCCGACCGCCCGACCTTGGCCCGCCCGACGGCCCGACCTTGGCCCGCCCGTCCGGCGACCATCGGCACTGACCCGCCCCCCACCCCGCGGCGCAGCCTGGAAGAGCAAGGAAAGCCCCGAACAGGGAAGTCAGGGAAGCGCCATGAGTTCCGTAGTCCAGGACAGCAGAAGGACGGGCGGGCCCTCCGCCTCGTACGACACGGAGCAGTACCGCCCCGGCAAGCCGATCACCGACTGGGAGCCGGAGAACGAGCTCTTCTGGAAGTCGATCGGCAAGAAGGTCGCCACCCGCAACCTGTGGATCGCCGTGCCGGCGCTGCTCGTGGCGTTCGTCGTCTGGCAGGTCTGGTCGGTCACCGCGACCAACCTCAAGGACGTCGGCTTCGGCTTCTCGACCTCCCAGCTGTTCTGGCTGACGGCCATCCCCGGTCTGACCGGCGGCACCGCCCGGATCTTCTACACCTTCCTCGGTCCGATGGTCGGCCAGCGCCGTTTCACCGCGCTGTCGACGGTCGTGCTGATCGTGCCGCTGATCTGGCTCGGCGTCGCCATCCAGGACCCGACGACCCCGTACGCCGTGATGGTCGCCATCGCCGCCCTCTGCGGCATCGGCGGCGCGAACTTCGCCTCCTCCCTCGCCAACATCGGCTTCTTCTTCCCCAAGGCGAAGAAGGGCAGCGCGACCGGCATCAACGGTGGTCTCGGCAACCTCGGCGTCTCCGTCGTGCAGCTGCTGACCCCGATCGTGATCACCTGGTCGACGATCGCGATCGGCTCGGCCCAGCACAAGGCCGACGGCACCCCCGTCCACCTGCAGAACGCCGCTTTCCTCTGGGTGCCGGTCCTGCTGATCCTCGCGGCCGTCGCCTGGTTCGGACAGAACGACCTGAAGGTCGCCTCGACCCCGTTCAAGCAGCAGAAGATCATCTTCAGGCGCAAGCACAACTGGCTGATGACCTGGCTGTACGTCGGCACCTTCGGCTCCTTCATCGGCTTCGCCGCCGCCCTGCCGATGCTGATCAAGACCACGTTCCCGGACTACTCGATCGCCACCTACGCCTGGATGGGCCCCGCCGTGGGCGCGCTCGCCCGCTGGGGCGGCGGCTGGATCGCGGACAAGTGGGGCGGCGCCCGGGTCACCATTCTGTCCTTCGTGGGCATGGCCGTCTCCCTCGTCGGTGTGATCGAATTCCTGCCTTCGGGCAGTGACGGCGGCTCGTTCTACGGCTTCTTCTTCTGCTTCCTCGCGGCGTTCTTCTTCTCCGGGATCGGCAACGGCTCGACCTTCCGCCAGATCCCGGTCATCTTCCGCGGCACCCACCTCAAGGGACTCGTGGAAGGCACCCCGGAATACACCAGGGCGCTGAAGCAGGCGGAGATGGAGTCCGGTGCCGTCACCGGATTCACCTCGGCCGTCGCTGCCTACGGCTTCTTCTTCATCCCGGCCCTGTTCGGCTCGGTGGACGTGACCAGCGCGATGTGGGGATTCGTCGCCTTCTACGTCAGCTGCATGGTCGTGACCTGGTGGTTCTACGCCCGCAAGAGCGCCGAGGCCCCCAGCTGACCCGACGCCGGAAGACCCCGGAGAGACCCCGGAAGACCCCGGAGAGGCCCGGAGAGACCCTGGAGAGGCCCGCAGAGACTCCTGAGAAAGGCCCGTGGAAAGGCCCGTGGAAAGGACCCGCAGAAAGACCCCGCGCGGCGGGGTCTTTCTGCGTATACGGAACAGGACCTAAGGCCGTCCGGAGGTGACCATCGCCGACCGAAACGATCGATCAGGAGGAGTGGAATGGAGGGAGCAACGACGCGATCGAATGAATCGAAGAAGGCGGTGCGGGCAGTGACTGCGACCCCTGCTGAGGCAACGGTGAACGAGCGGGCCTGGAAGGGCTTCAAGGGCGGACTCTGGCGCGACGCCGTCGACGTCCGCGACTTCATCCAGCAGAACTACACGCCGTACGAGGGCGACGACTCCTTCCTGGCCGGACCCACCGAGCGGACCACCGCCGTGTGGAAGGCCATCACGGACAGGTTCCCCGAGGAGCGCGCCAAGGGCGTCCACGACGTCTCGTACGACGTGCCGTCCACCATCACCGCCCACGCCCCCGGCTACATCGACCGCGACAAGGACCTGATCGTCGGCCTCCAGACCGACGCCCCGCTGAAGCGCGCGATCATGCCGTACGGCGGCTGGCGCATGGTCGCCGGCGCCCTGGAGACCTACGGCTACCCCGTCTCCCCGGAGCTGGAGAAGGTCTTCACCGAGTACCGCAAGACCCACAACGCCGGTGTCTTCGACGCGTACACCCCCGAGATCCGTGCCGCCCGCAAGGCCGGAGTCGTCACCGGACTCCCCGACGCCTACGGCCGCGGCCGCATCATCGGCGACTACCGCCGTGTCGCCCTCTACGGCGTCGACCGTCTCGTCGAGGTGAAGAAGGAGGAGAAGGCGGAGCTCGACCCGCTCCCCGCCGGGAACCGTTCGATCGAGGAGACCATCCGGCTCCGCGAGGAACTCGCCGAGCAGATCCGCGCCCTGGGCGAACTCAAGGCGATGGCCGCCTCCTACGGACACGACATCTCCGGCCCCGCCGTCACCGGCCGCGACGCCGTCCAGTGGCTGTACTTCGCCTACCTCGCCGCCGTGAAGGAGCAGAACGGCGCGGCGATGTCCCTCGGCCGCACCTCCACCTTCCTCGACGTCTACCTCCAGCGGGACATCGAGGCCGGTGTCCTCACCGAGGAGCAGGCCCAGGAGCTCGTCGACGACTTCATCATCAAGCTCCGCATCGTCCGCTTCCTGCGCACCCCGGAGTACGACCAGGGCTTCTCCGGCGACCCGACCTGGGTGACCGAGTCCCTCGCCGGCATGGGCGAGGACGGCCGCCCGCTGGTCACCCGGACCTCCTTCCGCTACCTCCAGACCCTCTACAACCTCGGCCCGGCCCCCGAGCCGAACATGACCGTCTTCTGGTCGCCGCGCCTGCCCCAGGGCTTCAAGGAGTTCTGCGCGAAGGTCTCCATCGACACCTCCTCCGTCCAGTACGAGTCGGACGAGCTGATGCGCCCCCGCTTCGGCGACGACACCGCCATCGCCTGCTGCGTCTCCGCGATGCCCGTCGGCAAGCAGATGCAGTTCTTCGGCGCCCGGGTGAACCTCGCCAAGACCCTCCTGTACGCGATCAACGGCGGCCGCGACGAGAAGTCCGGCGTCCAGGTCGGCCCCGACACCGGCGCGCTGCGCTCCATGGAGAAGGGGGCGGCCGAAGTCCTCGACCACGACGAGGTCATGGCCAGGTTCGACGAGCAGATGGAGTGGCTCGCCGACGTCTACGTCCACTCGCTGAACGTCATCCACTTCATGCACGACAAGTACGCCTACGAGCGCATCGAGATGGCACTCCACGACCGCGACGTGCGCCGCACCATGGCCTTCGGCATCGCCGGCCTCTCGGTCGCCGTCGACTCCCTGTCCGCCATCAAGTACGCCCGGGTCACGGTGCACCGCGACGCGTCCGGCCTGGCCACCGACTACACCGTCGAGGGCGACTACCCGGCCTACGGCAACAACGACGACCGGGCCGACGAGATCGCGGTACGGCTGGTCGAGGAGTTCATGAGGAAGGTGCGCAAGCACCCCACCTACCGGAACGCCGAACACACCCAGTCCGTCCTGACCATCACCTCCAACGTCGTCTACGGCAAGAAGACCGGCAACACCCCCGACGGGCGCCGCGCCGGTGAGCCCTTCGCGCCGGGCGCCAACCCGATGAACGGCCGCGACACCCACGGCTACGTCGCCTCGGCCCTGTCGGTCGCCAAACTCCCGTACGAGGACGCCGAGGACGGCATCTCGCTGACCAACACCGTCACCCCCGACGGCCTGGGCCGCACCCCCGAGGAGCGGATCAGGAACCTCGCGGGCGTCCTCGACGGCTTCATGGCCGTCGACGGCTTCCACATGAACGTCAACGTCCTCAACCGCGACACCCTCATGGACGCCATGGAGCACCCGGAGAACTACCCGCAGCTGACCATCCGGGTCTCCGGATACGCGGTCAACTTCGTCCGGCTCACCCGCGAGCAGCAGCTCGACGTCCTGAACCGCACCTTCCACGGCTCCCTGTAGCCCCCTCGACCGCGCCCCGGGGCCGGTGGCCCTCACCCCGGAACCGGGGCGCGCCCGACACGATCGAAAGAGGCCCTGCCATGACCAGCCTCGCCCTCGGGCCCACCACTCCGGCCGCCGCGGCGACCGCCTCGGCACGCCCCGCCACCCCGGCCGCCGCCGCGACCCGGCGCCCCTCCGAGGGCTCGGTCCACTCCTGGGACCTGTCCACCGGTGTCGACGGCCCCGGCACCCGCTTCGTCACCTTCCTCTCGGGCTGCCCCCTCACCTGTCTCTACTGCCACAACCCCGACACCTGGAAGATGCGCAACGGAAGGCGCTCCTCCGCCGACGCCGTGATCGCCGAGGCGGGCAAGTACGTCCGCTTCATCTCGGCCTCCGGGGGCGGAGCCACCGTCTCCGGCGGCGAACCGCTCCTCCAGCCCGTCTTCACCGGCGAGCTGTTGCACCGGATGAAGCACGAGCTCGGCCTGCACACGGCCCTCGACACCTCGGGCTTCCTGGGCGTCCGCGCCACCGACGCCCTGCTGCGCGACACCGACCTGGTCCTGCTCGACATCAAGTCCTCGGACCCCGCCACGTACCAGGAGGTCACCGGCCGGCCGCTCGCGCCGACCCTCGACTTCGCCAGGCGTCTCGCCGACCTCGGCCAGGAGGTCCACGTCCGCTTCGTCCTCGTCCCGGGCCTCACCGACGACCCGGCCGACGTGGAGGGAGTCGCCGCCTTCGCCGGGGGTCTCGGCAACGTCTCCCGCGTGGACATCCTGCCCTTCCACAAGCTCGGCGAAGCGAAGTGGCAGGCACTCGCCAGGCCGTTCACCCTGCACGACACGCCCTCCCCGACGCCCGAGCAGGTCGCCGAGGCCCGCGAGGTGTTCCGTGCCCACGGCCTGAACGCGGTCTGAGGCCCCGGCGCGACACCCGAACCCGTCCGGGCGACGCCCTCACCCCAGAACCCCGTAAAACAGGGCAAAAACGCCCTTACGGCCTTACCGTGGCCGCGTGACCGAGCCACCGCAGACAGCCGAGCCGACACCTCCGCCGGGCGACCCCACACCGGGCGCCCCAGCCGCCGGCAGCCCCGCGCCGGGAGAACCGCCGGCCGCCGGCCTCCCCCCGCAGACCCCGGCCGCCGTGCACCGCCGCGCCACCCTCGCGGGCACCGTCGTCTCCGTACTGCTGATCCTCGCGATCGTCTTCGGCAGCCGTCTGCTCCAGAACTTCGACTCGGCCCTGCTGCCCTACGCCGTCGCCACGGTCTTCCTCGCCTTCGGCGTCGCCTACCGCTACACCGTCTGGATCTCCGCCCCCGGCGCCCGCCGCCTCTTCCACAAGGGCTGGGGCTCCCTCTTCTCCGTCGCGAACTTCCGCAAGGCGCCCACCGCGCTCCCGAAGATGATCGCCACCTACCTCGGCTTCCAGAAGTTCCTCGGCGCCCGCTCGCACGCCCGCTGGGCCGCCCACCAGCTCATCTTCTGGGGCTGTCTGCTGGCCGCCGCGATCACCTTCCCCCTCACCTGGGGCTGGTTCACCTTCACCTCGTCCACCGGCTCGGGCCCCGGCTACGAGATGCGGATCTGGGGCTTCAAGATCCTCGGCTTCGACGCCCTCAGCGTCGTCGGCTGGCTCATGTTCCACGGCCTCGACATCGCCGCCGTCCTGGTCATCCCCGGCGCGGGCTACTTCCTCTGGCGCCGCATGAAGGACCGCGGAGCCATCACCGGCCAGCGCTTCGCCTACGACCTGGTGCCGCTGCTCGCCCTCATCGTCATCTCCGTGACCGGGCTGCTGCTCACCTTCTCGTCGATCTTCCTGCACGGCGGAGGCTACGAGTTCCTCGCGATCCTCCACATGGTGTCGGTCGTCTTCACCCTCATCTACATCCCCTTCGGGAAGTTCTTCCACATCGTCCAGCGGCCCGCCGCCGTCGGCATGCAGCTCTTCAAGTACACCGCCCGCCGCAAGGACGAGGAGGTGCTCGCCTGCCGCCGCTGCCACGAGCCCATCGACACCGCCCCGTACGTGGAGAACCTCAAGGGCACCATGCGGGACCTCGACCTCGGCTTCGACGAGTGGGCCGAGTACTGCCCCCGCTGCAAGCGCGTCCTGCGCGGCAACGCCTACCTCGACCACGTGAAGAAGGGCTTCAAGTGACCGCGACCGACCCGAACAGGGCGCTGCCGCTCGACCCCTCCCTCGCCCCGCCCGGCACCCGCAACTTCCGCGACGCCGGCGGCATCCCCGCCGACCGCTGGCACGCCGACCAGAACGGCGAGACCCTCGTCCCCACCCACTGCTGCTTCTGCGGCGTCCAGTGCGGCATGTACCTCCGCGTCGACCGCGGCGGCAAGGTCTTCGGCGTCGAACCGCGCAACCACGACATCAACCGGATGCGGCTCTGCCCCAAGGGCATCAACGCGTACCAGCAGGTCAACCACCCCGACCGGCTCACCGCGCCCCTCATGCGCCGCAACCGCGACGAGGAGTTCCGCGAGGTCAGCTGGGACGAGGCCCTCGACCACACCGTCGCCGAGATCCGCCGGATCCAGGGCGAGTACGGCCACGACGCCTTCGGCCTCCTCGGCGGCGCCAGCCTGTACTCCGAGAAGACCTACCTCGTCGGCAAGTTCGCCCGGGTCGCGCTCAAGACCCGGCACGTCGACTACAACGGACGCCTCTGCATGGTCTCCGCCGCCGGAGCCAACAAGCTCGCCTTCGGCATCGACCGGGCCGGCAACCCCTTCTCCGACATCCTCCTCACCGACTGCCTCCTCATCGCAGGCTCCAACGTCGGCGAGTGCTTCCCCGTCATGACCCAGTACCTGTGGGGAGCCCGCGACCGGGGCGCCACCCTCATCGTCGTCGACCCGCGCGAGACCGCGATCGCCCGCACGGCGGACGTCCACGTCGCCATCAAGCCCGGCACCGACTCCGCGTTCTTCAACGCCGTCCTCCACGTCGTCGTCGCCGAGGGCCTCACCGACGAGGCCTATCTCGCCGCCCACGCCACCGGCTGGGAGGAGGTCAAGGCGACCGTCGCCGCGTACCCGCCTGCCCGGTCGGCCGAGATCTGCGGTGTCCCCGAGGAGCAGATCGTCCAGGTCGCCCGCATGTTCGCCGGCGCGGACCGGGCCATGGCCTGGCACGCCCGCGGCGTCGAGCACCACTCCCAGGGCGTCGAGAACTGCCTCAGCATCATCAACCTGTGCGTCGCCGCAGGACACATCGGCAGGCCCGGCGCCGGCTACGGCACCATCACCGGCCAGGGCAACGGCCAGGGCGGCCGCGAGCACGGCCAGAAGTCCGACCTCCTCCCCGGCGGCCGCTCCATCACCAACCCCGAGCACCGCCGCCAGATCTGCGAGATCTGGGGCATCGACGAGGCCGAACTCCCGCCCGCCGGAACCTCCATGATGGAGATGGTCTGGCAGATGCAGCGCAAGGAGATCCGCGGACTCGTCGGCATCTGCAACAACCCCTTCGTCTCGCTGCCCAACTACGCCACCGTCAAGGACGGCTACGACACCCTCGAGTTCCACGCCCAGTTCGACTTCTTCCTCTCCGAGACCGCGGCCAACGCGCACGTGGTCTTCCCCGTCACCGTGTGGGCCGAGGACGAGGGCGTCATGGCCAACGCAGAGGCCCGGGTCGTCAAGCACAACAAGGCCCAGGAACCGCCCGCCGGCGTCCGCACCGACACCTGGGTCATCTGCGAACTCGCCCGCCGGCTCGGCGCGGGCGACAAGTTCGAGTTCCCCGACTCCCGCTCCGTCTTCGAGGAACTCCGCATCGCCTCCGCCGGAACCGTCAACGACTACTACGGCATCACCTACGAGCGCCTGGAGGAGACCGGCGGCATCGCCTGGCCGTGCCCCAGCACCGAACACCCCGGCACCCCACGCCTCTTCGAGAACGGCCGCACCTACCACCCCGACGGCATGATCCACATGCAGGTCGTCGAGTGGCACCCGCCCATGGACCCGTACAGCGAGGAGTTCCCCCTCTCGCTGACCACCGGCCGCACCGTCGCCCACTTCCTCTCCGGCAACCAGACCCGCCGCCTGGGCGCCCTCGTCGAACAGACCCCGCGCCCCTGGGTCGAGGTCCACCCCTCCCACGGCTTCCGCAACGGCGACCCCGTCCGGGTCGTCACCCGCCGCGGCAGCGAGGTCTTCCCCGCCCTCGTCACGGAGGCCATCCGCCCCGACACCGTCTTCGTCCCGTACCACTGGCCGGTCCCCACCGCGGCCAACGCCCTCACCATCGACGCCCTCGACCCCCGCTCCAAGATCCCGGAGTACAAGGTCTGCGCCGCCCGCATCGAGGCCGCCGAACGGATCGACGAGGTCCCCGCCCCACCCACCGCACCGGGCCACCAGGCCTACCCGGAGACCCAGGTCTCCCGTACCGACCCGCTGCCCCCCACCTCCCCCCAGGGCCGCGGCACCGCGGAGAGGAGCTGACCCGCACATGATGGGCCGCACGATCTTCATCGACCCGGGCCGCTGCATCGGCTGCCAGGCCTGCGTCTCCGCCTGCCGCGAATGCGACTCCCACCGGGGCAAGTCCATGATCCACCTCGACTACCCCGACGAGGGCCACTCCGTCGCCTCCCTCCCCACCGTCTGCATGCACTGCGAGGACCCCGTCGCCCCCTGCGCCGAGGTCTGCCCCGCCGACGCGATCCTCGTCACCGCCGACGGCGTCGTGCAGCAGGCCGACACCACCCGCTGCATCGGCTGCGCCAACTGCGTCAACGCCTGCCCGTTCGGCGTCCCCAAGATCGACCTCCAGGCGAAGCTCCAGATGAAGTGCAACCTCTGCTACGACCGCACCGCCTACGGCCTCGCCCCGATGTGCGCCACCGTCTGCCCCACCGGCGCCCTCTTCTACGGAACCCTCGAAGAGCTCCAGGCCGAACGCCCCGGCGTCCAGGTCGCCGACTCCTTCACCTTCGGCTCCACGACCGTCTCCACCGGCGTGGCGATGGTCGTCCCCGCAGACAAGGTCCAGTGGCCGGTGCCCGGCGGCCTTCCCGTCGTCGAGATCAATGGAGTCGATGTGAGCGAAGCGAACGCGAACAAGGGCGGCGGCGGGCGAGGGGAGGGCGTCCGTTGAGCGTCACCGACCCCCAGCCGCCCGCATCGGGCCCCCACTCCGACGCGGCCCAGGAAGCGCTCCACGACCGGATCGCCGCCGACTCGCTCACCACCCGCCGCGACTACCTGCGGATCGTCGCCACCGTCTCCGGCGGCCTCGCCGTCGGCGGTGTCGCCGTGGCCTCCGGCATCCTGCACCGGCACGGGGACAGCGACGGGGCAACCGAGGCGAAGAAGATCGCCGACGTGATCCTGCCGGGGGAGTCCCTCGCCTTCCGCTACCCCGGCTCCGAGGACCGGGCGGTCGCCGTCCGCCTGGAGGACGGCACCCTCGCCGGCTACTCCGCCGTCTGCACCCATCTCGCCTGCGCCGTGCTCTGGCGCAAGGAACGCGGCAGCGAGGGCGAGCTGTACTGCCCCTGCCACGAGGGCGTCTTCGACGCCCGTACGGGAGAGGTCACGGCGGGACCGCCGCCCCGGGGGCTGCCGAAGGTGGTGCTCGTGGAGGAGGCCGACGGCAGCGTCTGGGCGATCGGCACGGCCCGCTCGGGCGAGAGCGCCCGCGAGGGTCTCTGCCGCCAGCTCGGCGACGACCGCCCCGAACTCGCCGACCGGCTGGGCTGCCCCGGCGCGTCCGCGCGGGGCGCGGTGCCGGAGAGGAAGGAGCGCACATGACCGAGGACGCCTTCCCCCGCGACCCGGAGGCCCCACAACCCCCGAAGCCCCCCGTCACCACCGCCCCCGCGGCGCCCGGGGCATCGCCGGCGCCCCCGGCGCCCGCCGCGCCGGAGGCCCCCCGGCCCCCGGCGTACACCCCGGGCAGCGCCCAGCCGCGTCTGAACCGTCCCGTGCACGAGCGGTATCCGCAGATCCGGCCCACCAGCGGATACGGCGACCCGCGGACCACGCATACCGGGCCTGGGCCGGGAGCCGGTACGGAGCAGGAGCCGGAGCGCTCCTCGAAGCTGACGGCCCGCCTCACGCTGGCGCTCACGGTGGTCATCGGCCAGCTCTGGGGGCTGACGATCGTCGTCGACGAGTGGATGGCCGGGAACACCGGTACCGCCTGGTGGGGCGCGGGATTCCTCTGCCTGTCGTTCCTCGTGGTGCTCGGCCTCTGGATGATCGACCCGAAGGACCGCTGAGGGGCGTCCGACGTGCCGAAGATGTGCAGATCAGAGGGGTTCGGGGCGGGGTGACGGGCGTACCCTTGAGGTATGAGCACCGCCCCCGCCCACGGACCGCGAGACGCGAAGCAGCCCGGCGTACGTCCCAGCCCCGAGAACAGTCCGAAGCCGGCACTCGTCTTCGACGATCCGCTGGACCAGCAGTCCGCGGACGACACGGACCGTGGATGGGGCGAGCGGCCTCCGGCCGGCGGCGGCGCCGCCGACCTCGCGCGCTTCCTCGACGAGAAGCCGCCGCACCACCTCTGACACCGGCGCGAGGTGCCGGTCAGGAGGTGGGGTGCGTCCCGGAACCACCACCGGAACCCGTACCCGTGCCTGTCCCCGTACCCGTGCCTGACCCCGGGCCCGCCGTTCCCGTCCCCGTGCCCGTGACGGGGCCGCGCTGGGAGACCAGGTGGTCGCGGATCTCCTTGAGGACCTCCAGCTCGCTGATCTCCATGGTCTCCGCGACGCCCTCCTTCGCCCTGTCGTGCGCCGCACGCTTCGCGAGGATCTTCGCCATCGGCAGGACCATCAGGAAGTAGACGACGGCCGCGGTGATCAGGAAGCTGAGGACCGCGCTGAGGACCAGGCCCCACTGGAGCTGGATGCCCTGCACCTCCCCGTCGACGACCACGCACGAGTCCTTGATGCAGGACGAGTAGCTCTCCAGGTCCTTCGTGCCGAAGGCGCCGACGACCGGGTTGATGATGCCCTTGACCACCGAGTTCACGATGTTGGTGAACGCGGCACCGATCACGACGGCCACGGCCAGGTCGATCACGTTGCCACGCATCAGGAAGGCTTTGAAGCCGCCCATCAGACTTTCCTTGTTCTCGGCCACCAAGGTGCCTTTCGTCGCTTGTGCTGCTGTGTGCGGTGCCATTAGGCCGCGAACGGAACAGAGCCGTCCAATCCGTACACACGGACCGGTGACTTGACAGGGTGTCAGTGCGAATCAGCACAAGGTCACCGCCAGTTGGGACGTGACACCGGCTCCTGCCAGCGCGGCGGCCGTCGACCGCGGCACGGACAGGACGACGAGCGCCCCTCCGTCCGGACGAGTCTCCTCCGGGTGCGGAACCTCGGCCACGCGGGCGCCCGTGGCGACGACCCGCGCCTCACCCTCCCCGCCGAGCGGCGAGTCGGGCGCGGAGATCACGTCGACCCGGTCGCCGGGGCGCAGCAGCCGTACGGTCGCGGCGTCGGCGATCCGTACCGGAGCGGACACCAGCCGGACGGCGACGGGCGGCCGTGCGCGGGCTGCGGCGGGGGCGGTCCGGTCGCCCGGTGGGGGCGCCGCCGCGACGCCGGGCGGCGGGCCGCCGCTCGTGACGGCGAGGGCCGCCGCCACGAGGGCCAGGAGTACCGCGGGGGTCCAGCGCCCCCGTCGCAGTGCCCTGCGCAGCCGGAGTCGGGCGCCCCGTACCCGCAGGGGCTCGAAGGGCGGCACCACGCAGGGCGCCGGAACGGGTGAGGGAGAGGGGAAGGGGTGCGTCATCGTGGGTGCCGCCGTCCTGGTCGGGAATGGGGTCGGCTCCCACTCTCCGGCCCGCGCCGCTTCCCCGCTCCGGCCTGGGGATCACCCACCGCCTGTGGACAACTCCCTCACTCCTGAGAGGGGTTACGGCAGCTCGATCCCCAGGTCCCAGCCGTCGTGCGCCTGCGTGCACAGGCAGTCCCGGTCCATCGTCGCGGGCAGCGCGCCCACCGCGTCGAACAGCACGTCCCGCAGCCGTCCCACGTTCTCGCCGAACACCCGCAGCACCTCGGTGTGGGAGACGCCCTCGCCGGTCTCGGCGCCCGCGTCCAGGTCGGTGACGAGCGCCAGCGAGGTGTAGCAGAGGCCCAGCTCGCGGGCGAGGACGGCCTCGGGGTGACCGGTCATGCCGACGACCGACCAGCCGGCCGCCGCGTGCCACCGGGACTCGGCCCGGGTGGAGAAGCGGGGCCCCTCGATCACGACCATCGTGCCGCCGTCGACCGGCTCCCAGCCCCGTCCCCGTGCGGCCTTGACCGCGACCCGCCGCCCGTCCGGGCAGTAGGGGTCGGCGAACGTCACGTGGACGACGCGGGGTACGGCCCCGTCGGCCCGCCGCTCCCCGTCGAAGTAGGTCTGCGCGCGGGTCTTCGTACGGTCGACGAGCTGATCGGGGACGACGAGCGTGCCCGGCCCGTACTCCTCGCGGAGTCCGCCGACCGCGCACGGTCCGAGGACCTGCCGGACGCCCACGGAGCGCAGGGCCCAGAGGTTGGCGCGGTAGTTGATGCGGTGCGGCGGGACGCTGTGGTTCCGGCCGTGACGGGGGAGGAAGGCGACCCGCCGGCCGGCGATCTCGCCGAGGAGGAGGGAGTCGCTGGGGCTGCCGTACGGGGTGTCGACGGAGACCTCCGTGACGTCCTCCAGGAAGGAGTAGAAGCCGGAGCCGCCGATCACTCCGATGTCCGCGTACGCACCTTGGTTCGCCATGGCGGTCACCCTATGCGGGGCACGGGGGTACGCCGAGGGCCCCGTCGCGAACGACGGGGCCCTCGGTGAAGAACCGTACGGACTGCGTCCTGACACCGGGCTTGCGATACCGGGATCAGGCCTGGTGCAGGGGTCAGGCGGCCGAGCTTCCGGTGCTCGACGAGGACGTCGAGGAGGCGGAGGCGGACGACGAGGTCGACGCGGCCGGCTTGGCGTCCGACGTCGAGGACGACGACGGGGTCGAGGTCTTCGACGCCGGCGAGCTGCTGGACGACGAGCCGCGGCTGTCGTTCCGGTAGAAGCCGGATCCCTTGAAGACGATGCCGACGGCCGAGAACACCTTCTTCAGGCGGCCCTTGCACTGGGGGCACTCGGTCAGCGCGTCATCGGTGAACTTCTGCACCGCCTCGAGGCCTTCGCCGCACTCGGTGCACTGGTACTGGTAGGTCGGCACTTGTCTTCCTCCTGGCACTCACACTCATCGAGTGCTAACGACAATCCATACTGACGTATTCCGCGGGTTCAGTCCACCGCCACCGGCACGCGGTGACCGATGCCACGCGCCGCGACGCGGCTCGTCTCGCGCGGCGTGAGGCGCGACCGCAGGGCGAGGAGGGTGGCCAGGGCGAGCGCCGTGCCCACCATCGGCACCAGGAATCCGGTGCTCGCGCCGTGGGCGTCGGCGAGGCGGCCGGCGACCGTGACGGCCGCGGCCTGGCCGAGCGCGACGGCGCCGGTGAGCCAGGTGAAGGCCTCGGTACGGGAGGACGCCGGGATCAGGGTCTCGACGATGGTGTAGCCGGTGATCAGGGCCGGGGCGATGCACAGACCCACGACCAGGCCGAGGGCGCCGAGGAGCAGCACCGAGTGCGTGGTCCACAGCAGCGAAGCGGCCACGGTGAGGCCGGCGTAGCCGAGGATCAGGCGGCGGCGAGGGCCGATCTTCCAGGCGGCGGCGCCCATGGCGATGCCCGCGAGCATGTTGCCGGCGGCGAAGATCCCGTACAGCAGGCCGTTGGCGCCGGGGTTGCCGATCTCCTCGGAGAAGGCGGTGAGGGAGACCTGCATGCCGCCGAAGACGGAGCCGATGCCGAGGAAGGCGACGACGAGGACACGGACGCCGGGGATGGAGAGCGCCGAGCGGCGCGGCTCGGCGGAGCCGCCGGCCGCGGCGATGCCGAACGCGGGCTGGGTGGCGCGCTGGGCGGCGAAGAAGAGCCCGCCGAAGAGGGTGAGCGCGGCCTCGGCGATCAGACCGGCGGCCGGGTGGACGCCGGTGCACAGGGCGGTCGCGAGGACGGGGCCGACGACGAAGGTGAACTCGTCGGTGACGGACTCGAAGGCCGCGGCCGTCGGCATCAGCGGGGTGCCGTCCAGCTTGGCGGCCCAGCGGGCCCGGACCATCGGCCCGACCTGCGGTACGGAGGCACCGGCGGGCACGGCCGCCAGGAACAGGGCCCACAGCGGGGCGCCGCCCAGGGCGAGCGCCACGAGCAGCGAGACGGACGCGGTGTGGACGAGGACGCCGGGGATCAGGACGGCGCGCTGGCCGAAGCGGTCGGCGAGCTTGCCGCTCTGCGGCGCGAACAGCGCCATCGAGACGCCGGTGACGGCGGCGACCGCGCCGGCGCTGCCGAAGGAGCCGGTGGTGTGCTGGACGAGCAGGACGATGCCGATGGTCAGCATCGCGAAGGGCTGCCGGGCGGCGAAGCCGGGGAGCAGGAAGGACAACGCACCGGGGGTGCGCAGCAGCTGCCCGTAGCCGGGCCGCTTGTCCGAGATGACCGTGGACGCCACGGTCCTGGCCTTTCTGCCGCCTGGTAGCGCGCCCCGGCACTGTGGTGCGGGTGTCGCCGAGAGCTGTCCTCATGCGCGTTACTGCGGTAGATACCGGGCCGGCCCCACTGCGGAGGGGCGCCACGGCCGCCATACGGTCGCGCCAGCTCTGCGTCAGGCAGAGTTGGTTCGATCAGGTGTGCCTTCATGGTACAGGGAGGAGCCGCTTCCCGCCTGGGAAAATGCTCCTCCCTGCAATTAATGCCTCGGATTAATCGGATGATCGGCGGTGGTGCTCACCTGAGCGGTGAAAGCGCAGGGCCGTGTCCGTGGGAGTGGAGGCCGCGGTCGCGCCCCCCGTGCCGAGCCAGCCGGCGAGCTTGCCGCCCTGGCCGACCGCGCGCAGCCGCCGTTCCGTGGCGTCCCGTACCGGGTCGGTCGCGACGACGAGGAGTTCGTCGCCGCGCCGCAGGACGGTCGCTGGCCCCGGGACGAAGCTCGTCTCCTCCCGTACGACGAGGGTGACGGCCGCTCCGGCCGGCAGCCGCAGCTCGGCGACCTCGACCCCGTGCATCCGGGAGTGCTCCGGGATGGCGACGGAGAGCAGATGGCCGCGCAGCCGTTCCAGGGGCGCGGACTCGACGCCGAGGTCGGCCGCCTCCCCGGAGGCTCCGAGCTTGAGGGCCTTCGCCAGCCAGGGCAGGGTCGGCCCCTGGACGAGGGTGTAGACGACGACGAGCACGAAGACGATGTTGAAGATCCGCTCGCTGCCCTCGATGTCGGACACCATCGGGATGGTGGCCAGGATGATGGGGACGGCTCCGCGCAGGCCGGCCCAGGACATCAGGGCCTGTTCCTGCCAGGGGATGCGGAAGGGCAGCAGGCTGACCAGGACTTCCATGGGCCGGGCGACCATGGTCAGGACCAGGCCGATGACGACGGCGGGCCAGAAGTCGTGGACGAGCTCGTGCGGGGTGACGAGCAGGCCGAGCAGGACGAACATGCCGATCTGGGCGATCCAGCCGAGTCCCTCGGCGAAGCCCCGGTTCGCGGGCGCGTGCGGCAGCTTGGCGTTGCCGAGGACCATCGAGGCCAGGTAGACGGCGAGGAAGCCGGAGCCGTGGGCCATGGCGCCGGCGGCGTACGCGACGACGGCGATGGCCATGACGGCGATCGGGTAGAGGCCGGAGGCGGGCAGGGCGACGTGGCGCAGCCCGTACGCGCCGAGGAAGCCGACGGAGAGGCCCACGGCGACGCCGATGGCGAGTTCGAGGGCGATCGTGCCGACGAGGACGTACCAGTGGTCGACCGGTCCCGCCGTGGAGAAGGCGACGACGAGGATGACGACGGGGGCGTCGTTGAAGCCGGACTCGGCCTCCAGGACACCGGTGACCCGTGACGGCAGGGGGACCTTGCGCAGCACGGAGAAGACCGCGGCGGCGTCGGTCGAGGAGACGACGGCGCCGATGATCAGGGCCTGTCGCCAGTCGAGGCCCACGAGGTAGTGGGCGGCGGCGGCCGTGATGCCCACGCTCACCGCGACGCCGACGGTGGAGAGGACGACCGCGGCGGGCAGCGCCGGCTTGATCTCCTTCCACTTCGTGCCGAGGCCACCCTCGGCGAGGATCACGACGAGGGCGGCGTAGCCGATGACCTGCGTGAGTTCGGCGTTGTCGAAGGCGACGTTGCCGATGCCGTCCTGGCCGATGGCGATGCCGATGCCGAGGTAGAGCAGCAGGCTGGGGAGCCCGCTCCGGGACGAGATCCGTACGGCCGCGACCGCGATCAGCAGCACGAGGGAGCTGATGAGCAGGAGTTCGTTGAGCTCGTGGACAGTCAGTGGCCGTTCCTTCCCCTCACATGCAGCTGGACCGTTTCCCAGCGGCCGTCGCGCGCGGCTGGATCGTTCCTCCAGCGGCAGACACTTCGTTACCTTACCTAATCTTTAACGTTTTCTTGACGCCGTCTTTGCACCTCTTCGCTCGCCAGTACGGTTCTCTTCCGGACACCGCGTCCGGGCCCTCCAGGCGCTGCGCCTAAGGTTGCTCCCGTACTCCAGGACCACCCTGCCCCTCGAAGGACAGCGATGCCCTCCAACACGACCGCGCCTCCCGCCAAGAAGAAAGGGCGGCGCGCCCGCCTGATCCTCCTCGTCCTGGTCCTCGCTCTGGTCGCAGGCGTGGGATACGGCGGGTTCTGGGGTGTGAGCACCGTCCGGGCCTCGTTCCCGCAGACCACGGGCGAGATCCGGCTCGACAGTCTGTCCGGCGAGGTCGAGGTGAAGCGCGACGCGAACGGCGTCCCGCAGATCTACGCCGACAACGAGGCGGACCTCTTCCGCGCCCAGGGCTACGTCCAGGCGCAGGACCGCTTCTACGAGATGGACGTCCGGCGGCACGTGACCGCGGGACGGCTCTCCGAGATGTTCGGCGAGAGCCAGATCGAGACGGACTCCTTCCTGCGCACGCTCGGCTGGCGCCGGGTCGCGCAGCAGGAGTACGACAAGGTCCTGTCGCCGGAGACGAAGAAGTACCTCCAGGCGTACGCGGAGGGCGTCAACGCCTATCTGAAGGACCGGGACCCCGCCGAGGTCTCCGTCGAGTACGCGGCGCTCGCCCTCACCAACGACTACGCGATCGAGCCGTGGACGCCGGTCGACTCGGTGGCCTGGCTCAAGGCGATGGCCTGGGACCTGCGCGGCAACATGCAGGACGAGATCGACCGCTCGCTGATGACGAGCCGGATGAGCGCGAGCCAGATCAAGCAGCTGTACCCGGACTACCCGTACGCGCTGCACCAGCCGATCGTCGACGGGGGCGCGGTGGACGAGTCCACCGGGAAGTTCGACCCCAAGGGCAAGGCGGGCGACGGCGACGACGACCTGAGCACCGGCGAGACCCCGGGCAGCGTTCCCGGCAGCGGCTCCGACTCGTCGGGTTCCTCCGACGGCTCCGGCGCGCAGTCCCAGCTCGGCGCGCTCTCCGAGGTCCTGGACGGCGTGCCCGCCCTCCTCGGCCCCAACGGTAACGGCATCGGCTCGAACTCCTGGGTCGTCTCCGGGCAGTACACGACCTCCGGCAAGCCGCTGCTCGCCAACGACCCGCACCTCGCGCCCCAGCTGCCGTCCCTCTGGTACCAGATGGGTCTGCACTGCCGCTCGGTCTCGGCGACCTGCCGTTACGACGTCTCCGGCTACACGTTCTCCGGCATGCCCGGTGTGATCATCGGACACAATGACAAGATCGCCTGGGGTCTCACCAACCTGGGCGCCGACGTCACCGACCTCTACCTGGAGAAGATCGGCCCCGACGGCTACCTCGTGGACGGCAAGGTCAAGCCCTTCACGGTCCGCGAGGAGACCATCAAGGTCGCCGGCGGCGAAGACCGGAAGATCACCGTCCGCTCCACCGACCGCGGCCCGCTCGTCTCCGACCGCGCCTCCGAACTGGAGAAGGTCGG
Source organism: Streptomyces sp. NPDC029956 (assembly GCF_055574655.1). Lineage (NCBI taxonomy): Bacteria > Bacillati > Actinomycetota > Actinomycetes > Kitasatosporales > Streptomycetaceae > Streptomyces > Streptomyces sp. NPDC029956. The sequence continues at coordinate 73,801 of NZ_JBVHZJ010000037.1, forward strand.
CCAGAAGGCCCCCGTCGGCAACGCCGCCCCCGACCGCGGCACCGGCTACGGCGTCTCCCTCCAGTGGACCGCCCTCCAGCCCGGCAGGTCGATGGACGCGATCTTCGCCCTCGACCGCGCCAAGGACTTCGACCAGTTCCGGGCCGCCGCGAAGAACTTCGAGGTCCCGTCCCAGAACCTGATCTACGCCGACACCGAGGGCCACATCGGCTACCAGTCCCCGGGCAAGATCCCGCAGCGCACCAAGGGCGACGGCACCCTGCCCGCGCCCGGCTGGGACTCCTCGTACAAGTGGAAGGGGTACATCCCCTTCGAGCAGCTGCCGTACGAGTACGACCCGGAGCGCGGCTACATCGTCACCGCCAACCAGGCCGTGATCGACGCGAAGAACTACCCCGACCTGCTCACCAAGGACTGGGGCTACGGCTCGCGCAGCCAGCGGATCAACGACCTCATCGAGTCGAAGATCAAGGACGGCGGAAAGATCTCGCCGGACGACATGCGGACCATGCAGACGGACAACCGCAGCGAGATCGCGACCCTTCTGAACCCGCTCCTGCTGAAGATCGACATCTCGGACCCGTACGTCCGCGAGGCACAGAAGCTGCTGGAGGGCTGGGACTACACCCAGGAGCCCGACTCGGCCGCCGCCGCCTACTTCAACGCGGTCTGGCGCAACGTCCTCAAGCTGTCCTTCGGCAACAAGCTGCCCAAGGAGCTCCGCGCCGAGGGCGACTGCATCAACGTGCGCCCGGCCGACGCCACCGGCCCGGTCGACGAGCAGAACAAGCTCGTACGCGAATGCGGTCAGCGTGACCCCGACTCCGCGCAGCCGGACGGCGGCGACCGCTGGTACGAGGTGGTCCGCCCGCTCCTCAAGCAGGAGAAGAGCGAGTGGTGGGTCACCGCGGGCAACCGCACCGACCAGGCCACCGAGACCCGCGACCAGCTGCTCGCCCGCGCCATGAAGGACGCGCGCTGGGAGCTGACCGCCAAGCTCGGCAAGGACGTCTCCACCTGGAGCTGGGGCCGGCTGCACCAGCTGACCCTGAAGAACCAGACCCTCGGCACCGCCGGCCCCGGCGTCGTCCAGCAGCTCCTCAACCGCGGCCCGTGGAACCTGGGCGGCGGCGAGGCCGCCGTCGACGCCACCGGCTGGAACGCGGCCGGCGGCTACGAGGTCATCTGGGTGCCGTCGATGCGGATGGTCGTCAACGTCGGCGACTGGGACAAGTCCCGGTGGATCAACCTCACCGGCGCTTCCGGTCACGCCTTCAACTCCCACTACACCGACCAGACGGACGCGTGGGCGAAGGGCGACCTGTACGACTGGGCCCACGGCAAGGCGGCCGTCGACGCGGCGACGAAGGACACGCTGAAGCTGAAGCCCTGATCAGGGCCGGAAGCGGGTGACTCCCTCGGGGGTCACCACCGCGTGCACGGGGTGGTCGTGCGGTTCCTCCGGGACCCGCGCGACCACCTCGTCCGCGTAGAGGAGCACCACGAGCGCCGGATCGACACCCGCGCGCGTGAGCCGGGCGAGCACCCGGTCGTACGAGCCGCCGCCCCGGCCGAGCCGCATCCCCCGCCCGTCGACCGCGAGGCCCGGCAGCAGGACGGCATCGGCGGCGCACACGGCCTCGGGGCCGAGCCGGGGCCCGACCGGTTCGAGCAGGCCCCGGCCGGCCTTCGCGAGCCCCTCGGGGCCCTCGTACGCCGCCCAGTCCAGGTCGTTGTCGGGGAGCAGCACGGGGAGCAGGACGCGCACCCCGCGCGCGTGGAGCGCGTCGAGCAACGCGCGCGTGCCCGGCTCGCGGCCCACGGACACATAGGCGGCGACGGTGGACGCCTCCGCGAGTTCGGCGAGTTCCAGTCCTCGGCGGGCGAGGGATTCGGCCGTGCGGGCCAGGGAATCGGTGCTCAGCGCGGCGCGGGCGGCCAGAAGTCGGCTGCGCAGCACGGTCTTTTCGGACATCTCGGGTGTCATGTCGGCCCCTGTGAATTCACTAAATTCTCGTAACTGTCTTTATGTGGAGGAAGTTAATCGGAGCCACATCTTTCTCTCATTACGAACGACTAAAGTGCACGGCATGAATCACTCGCTCCCCAGGCTCGGCCGGATCAGCAAGGCTGTCATCCCGGCCGCCGGCCTCGGCACCCGCTTCCTCCCGGCGACCAAGGCGACGCCGAAGGAGATGCTGCCGGTCGTCGACAAGCCGGCCATCCAGTACGTCGTCGAGGAGGCCGTCGCGGCCGGCCTCTCCGACGTCCTGATGATCACCGGCCGGAACAAGCGTCCCCTGGAGGACCACTTCGACCGGAACTACGAGCTCGAGGAGGCCCTGGCGCGGAAGGGCGACGCCGAACGCCTCTCCAAGGTCCAGGAGTCCAGCGACCTCGCCACCATGCACTACGTGCGCCAGGGCGCCCCGCGCGGCCTCGGCCACGCCGTGCTCTGCGCGGCCCCGCACGTCGGCGACCAGCCGTTCGCGGTGCTCCTCGGCGACGACCTGATCGACCCCCGCGACCCGCTGCTCGCGCGGATGGTGGAGATCCAGGAGCGCGAGGGCGGCAGCGTGATCGCCCTCATGGAGGTCGAACCCTCGCAGATCCACCTGTACGGCTGCGCGGCGGTCGAGGCGACCGTCGACCCGGACGTCGTGAAGGTGACGGACCTGGTCGAGAAGCCGGACGCGGACGAGGCGCCCAGCAACTACGCGATCATCGGCCGCTATGTGCTGGATCCCGCCGTCTTCGGGATGCTGCGGGAGACCGAGCCGGGCCGCGGCGGGGAGATCCAGCTCACGGACGCCCTGCAGAAGCTCGCCTCGGACGAGAAGATCGGCGGCCCGGTGCACGGCGTCGTCTTCAAGGGCCGCCGTTATGACACCGGTGACCGCGGTGACTATCTGCGTGCCATTGTCAGACTCGCGTGCGAACGTGAAGATCTGGGACCGGACTTCCGGGCCTGGCTCCGGAGATACGTCAGCGAGGAGATGTAGCACCTTGAGCAGCAGCGCGGCACCGTCGCCGTCCCACGACGACCACGAGGGCCACGACGGCCATGACCACGGCGATCACGGCGATCACGGCGGGGGCGGCGGGGGCGGCGGGGGCGGCGAGGAGAAGTCGGCCGACCCCTGCGAGGGGCCCGCGCGTGGACTGTGGTCGGTGGACGAGCACCTGGCCGACATCCTCGCGACGGTCGGCCCGCTCGAACCCATCGAGCTGCAACTGCTCGACGCGCAGGGCTGTGTCCTCGTCGAGGACGTGACGGTGCCGGTCGCGCTGCCGCCCTTCGACAACAGCTCCATGGACGGGTACGCGGTCCGGGTCGCCGATGTCGCCGGTGCCACCGAGGAGTTCCCCGCCGTCCTGACCGTCGTCGGCGACGTCGCGGCGGGCGCCGGCGGCCTGCCCGAGGTCGGACCCGGCCAGGCCGCCCGGATCATGACCGGCGCCCCGCTGCCGCCCGGCGCCGAGGCCGTCGTCCCCGTCGAGTGGACCGACGGCGGTACGGGCGGGGGCGCGGCCACCGGCATGACCGCCGCGAGCGCCGCCCCCGAGGGGGCGTCCGGGGAGGTCCGGGTGCACCGCGCCGCGGAGGCCGGCGCCCATGTCCGCGAGCGGGGGAGCGACGTACGGGCAGGGGAGCTCGCCCTGTCGGCGGGCACGGTCCTCGGGCCGCCGCAGATCGGGCTGCTCGCCGCGATCGGCCGCGGCACGGTCCGGGTCCGTCCCCGTCCCCGGGTGGTCGTCATGTCCACCGGCAGCGAGCTGGTCCAGCCCGGCGAGCCGCTGGGCGAGGGGCAGATCCACGACTCCAACAGCTTCGCGCTCGCCGCGGCCGCGCGGGACGCCGGCGCGCTCGCCTACCGGGTGGGGGCCGTCGCCGACGACGCCGAGTCGCTGCGCGCCACCATCGAGGACCAGCTCATCCGGGCCGATCTGATCGTGACCACGGGCGGGGTGAGCGTCGGCGCGTACGACGTGGTCAAGGAGGCGCTGACCGCCGACGGGCAGGTCGACTTCCGCAAGCTGGCGATGCAGCCGGGCAAGCCCCAGGGATTCGGCGCGATCGGCGCCGAGCAGATTCCGCTGCTCGCCCTGCCGGGCAACCCGGTCTCGTCGTACGTCTCCTTCGAGCTGTTCGTCCGGCCCGCGATCCGGGCCCTGATGGGCGTCGAGGACCTGCACAGGCCCCGGGTGCGGGCCGAGCTGGCCGCCGACAAGGCGCTGTCCTCGCCGGCCGGGCGGAGGCAGTTCCTCCGGGGGACGTACGACCCGGAGGCGGGCACCGTCACTCCGGTGGGCGGTGCGGGCTCCCATCTGATCGCGGCCCTCGCGCACGCGGACTGCCTGCTCGTGGTCCCGGAGGAGACGGAGAGCGTGGAGCCGGGCGCCGTCCTGGAAGTGGTCCTCCTCGGCTGAGGGGGCGAGGGTGGGGGTACGGTGTCGTCCCACACAGCGACCGGGAGTGTCACGGCGATGAGCACGCAGCAAGGTCTCACCCACATCGACGAGGCGGGCGCGGCCCGCATGGTCGACGTATCGGCGAAGGACGTCACGTCCCGCACGGCGCGCGCCAGCGGGCGGGTGCTCGTCTCGCCGCGCGTGATCGAGCTGCTGCGCGGCGAGGGCGTCCCGAAGGGCGACGCGCTCGCCACCGCCCGGATCGCCGGGATCATGGGCGCCAAGAAGACCCCGGACCTCATCCCGCTCTGCCATCCGCTGGCCGTGTCGGGCGTGACCCTGGACCTGGCGGTCACCGACGACTCGGTCGAGATCCTGGCGACGGTGAAGACCACGGACCGGACGGGTGTCGAGATGGAGGCGCTGACGGCGGTCTCGGTGGCGGCCCTGACGGTGGTCGACATGGTGAAGGCGGTCGACAAGGGCGCGGTCATCTCCGACGTACGGGTGGAGGAGAAGACGGGCGGAAAGTCGGGCCACTGGACGCGGAGCGAGTCGTGACGCGCGGGGGCCGGGTGTCGGGCGTCCACGAGCACGAGCACGCCCCCGCGGTGCTCGACGCGGGGATCGGCGGCGCGTTGCTCGCTCCCTACTCGGCACTGGTCGTCACCGCCTCCAACCGGGCGGCGGCCGGGGTGTACGAGGACAAGGGCGGTCCGCTGATCGCCGAGGCCCTCACCCGGTCGGGCTTCGCCGTGGACGGCCCGCAGGTCGTGCCGGACGGGGCGCCGGTCGAGGCGGCCCTGCGGGCGGGGATCGCCGCGGGGTACGACGCGATCGTGACCACCGGCGGTACGGGCATCTCGCCCACCGACGAGACGCCCGAGGTGACCCGCCGGGTCCTGGAGCGGGAGATCCCGGGCATCCCGGAGGCGATCCGGGCGTACGGCCGGGAGAAGGTGCCGACGGCGGCGCTCTCGCGGGGCCTCGCGGGAGTCGCGGGCGGCACGCTGATCGTGAACCTGCCGGGGTCCTCCGGCGGGGTACGGGACGGGCTGACCGTCCTGGAGCCGATCCTGCGGCACGCCGTCGACCAGATCCGCGGCGGCGACCACCCGAGACCGTCGTGATCCCGACCTGGCCGGTCGTCCTCGTGGACGGAGAGGTGATGCTCCGTCCGATAAAGATGCGTGACCACGCGGCCTGGCGCGAGGTGAACCGGCGCAACCGGGAGTGGCTGCGGCCCTGGGAGGCGACGGTTCCGCCGCCGTCCCCCGGCGGGCCGGTGGCGCAGCGGCCGACGTACCGTCAGATGGTCCGCCATCTGCGGTCGGAGGCGAACGCCGGGCGGATGCTGCCGTTCGTGATCGAGTACCGGGGGCGGCTGGTCGGGCAGCTGACCGTCGCGGGCATCACCTGGGGTTCGATGTGCTCCGGGCACGTGGGCTACTGGGTGGACAGCGAGGTGGCCGGACGCGGTGTCATGCCGACGGCGGTCGCGCTGGCGGTCGATCACTGCTTCCGCTCGGTCGGTCTGCACCGGATGGAGGTGTGCATCCGTCCGGAGAACGGGCCTTCGCGGCGGGTCGTCGAGAAGCTGAGGTTCCGCGAGGAGGGGTTGCGGCCCCGCTACCTCCACATCGACGGCGCGTGGCGGGACCATCTGGTCTTCGCGCTGACGGCGGAGGAGGTGCCGGAGGGGCTGCTGCGCCGCTGGCATCAGGCAAGAATAAAATAAGTGTTCGAATTCAATCGGTAGTTGGCAGTCAATCGATCTGAACAATCACAAAAAAGTTCAGTGATATCAGCCAGATCGTGCGACACACCGGGCCAATTGGCCGATGCCGCCGCGCGAACCCCTCTACCGTGTGAAGCGTGAGCAGCAGCGGCCTCATCTACGCAGTCATCGTCGGGGCCTGGGCCGCCTACTTGGTACCGATGTGGCTCCGCAGGCAGGACGAGCTGAACGAAGCCCGTCCGACGGAACGCTTCAGCACCGCCATCCGGCTCCTTTCCGGACGGGCGGGCATGGAGCGCCGATATGCCAAGGAGCTCAAGCAGCGGGACCGTACGGCGGAGGGTCCGACGCCCGACGTGGACCCGGACGCGGAGACCGAGCATCTGAGCTCGGTCGACGTCCGGGCGTTTTCCGCGCCCGCGGCCAGAACGGAAGCGCGCCTGGAACTCCCCGAGCGGGAACAGGCACCGCAACCCGCCCCGAACCCCGCCCCGGCGCCGGCGCGCCCCGCCACGGGCGCGGCGGCCGAGCGGGCCCGCCGCGGCAAGGTCCTCGCCCGGCGTCGCCGCACCACGACGCTGCTCTTCGCCGGCTTCACCCTCGGTGCGGTCGTCGCCGCCGTCGGCGGGGTCGCCTTCCTGTGGGTGCCGGCCGTCCCCGCACTGCTCCTCAGTGCGTACATCGTGCACCTGCGGGTCCAGGAACGCCGCCGCTTCGTGTACGTGATGGACCGGCGGCGCGCCGAGGCGGCGGCTGCGCGGCTGCGCGAGAGCCGACGCCCGACGCCCACGCCCGAGCTGTCACCCGAGTCCGCCCCGGGCCCCTCCCCGCAGGAGGCGGACCGGCGCGCCCTGGTCGAGCAGACCGACCACGCGGAGTGGGTCGACCAGCAGCGCGACCGCGGCCCGGCCCGCGGCGACAGCTGGGAACCGGTCCCGGTCCCGCTCCCCACGTACGTCACCGCCCCGGTCGCCCCGCGCGCCACGAGCGGCATCGACATCACGGACCCGGAGACCTGGAGCGCGGCCCGCTCCTCCACGGCGGCGGACCCGACCCCCACCCCGCCCCCGGCCCCGCGCCAGCGCACCACCCCGCCCCGCCGCAACCGCGACAACGGCCGCACCCCGCTCTTCGACCAGTACGCGGACGACGACCGCCCCCGAGCGGCCAACGAATGACCCCCGCGGGGGCACTCGGGGACGGAGCGCGGGCGAGCGGTTCCTCGACCACTCCCACTCCGAGGTGCGCCGGGAGGCCTCGGAGGCGGTGACGGAACTGCGCGGGCAGCGAGAGCCGGCCCTGGGCGGGACGGCACAGCTGCTGCGGCTCGGCGGCCCATGCGCGGAGGCGACCGCATCGCCCCGCGACGGCCCCGGCTGACCTGCGAGGGAACGGATTTTTACCTGAGCCGGTCGGGATGCTAATGTTTCACACGTCGCAAGGGCCTGTGGCGCAGTCTGGTAGCGCACCTCGTTCGCATCGAGGGGGTCTGGGGTTCAAATCCCCACAGGTCCACAAACGACAGTTCGCGAGTAGCTCTCGGGAACGGTGACGAGATCCCGTCCGATCGAAAGATCGGACGGGATCTTCGTCGTTTCCGCCCCTCCCCTGTGGGGGCGGAAACGACGAGGGCTCAGCCGCGCGCGTACCAGAAGGCAAGGCCGAGGAAGACGGGCAGGGTGAGCGCCATCTGCAGGATCCACGGGGTGGCCGTTCCGTCCTCGGGCAGGCTCGGGTTCTCCGCCCGGTCGGCCATGTAGGAGTGGAGCGCCTTCCGGTGGCCCAGCATGCCGGTCACGACGCCCAGGTTGATCGCGCAGTAGTGGGGAAGCGTCTCGGTGAGAGGCCAGCCGTAGTGCGCGCTCATGGCGGCCAGTGCGAGGAATCCCGCCACCGGTCCGCAGGACACGAATACCTTCTGTCCTCGGGTGACCATGCCCGGGAACATCACCGCGAGGTAGAGCGCCGCGGTGCCTGCTGCGAAGACCCACCACAGCGGGGATGTTCTGTCTATCACCAATGCTCTTTCCGTCTTGGTTCGGATGAGACCTGCCGTCCCGGACGGGCGGCGGGGAAGCCCCTCGCCGCCCGTCCGGGCGATCGTCCTACCTCGTGAACCAGCCTACGAGGGTGGATGCCGCGTTGTTGATGCCGCTGACCGCGGCCTTGCCGGCGTTGGTGGCCGCCATGGAAGCCGCGAGGCCTCCCACGCCGCCGAGACCGATGCTCAGGGCCATGCCGCCGACACTGCGGGCGAACTCCTTGCTTCCCCAGCCGTAGGCCTTGGCGTTGTAGAGGGTGCTGATGCCCGCGAAGACGAGCGACGCCGCACCCAGGCCGGCCGCCAGGAGCTGACCGCCCGGCACGAAGGCCACGACGACCGCGGCTCCGCCCAGGTAGGCGCTGATCTTCGCCATCTCCGTCGCCGTCGCGGCGGCGGAGGCCTGCTCCTCCTCCGGGCTCGGGCCCACGACGACGCTGTCGTTGGCCGGCGTGTTGGCCGGGTCGATGTTGTTCGCCTTGTTCTGACGAGCCGACTCGGCCGCCTGCGCGGCCTCGACGGTGATCTCGTCCCTGCGCTTCTGCTCGGCCACCTGCTGGGCCTCGTCCCGCGCGGCCCTGGCCTCGCCGGCACTCTTGCCGGCGGCGAGCTGGGCGGCGTGCGCGAGCTCGGCGGAGTCCCTGGCGCTGGCGGCCGAGGCCACCGCGTCCCGGGCCGACTGAGTGGCCTGGTTGGCCGAGTAGTTGGCCTGGCGGCTCGCCGTACGAGCGGACGCCGCCGCCGACGCAGCGGTGTTCGCCGATACCTGCGCCTCCGCGGCGGACTTGTCGGCGGCCCTGGACGAGGCAGCCGCCTTGTCCGCGAACGAGCGCGCGTCCTGCGCCGACTGGGAAGCCCTCGTCGCCCACATCGTGGCTTCCTCGCCCGCCTTGCGGGCCCGGGCGGCCGCCTCGGAAGCCTCCGCGGCGTCCTGGTAGGCGGTGGCGGCGATACGCGCCGCCGCGCTGATCTGCGTGCTGATGGACTCCACGTGGGTCGCGGTGTCCCGGTCCGCCTCCTGAGCCTTGTAGTAGGCGTAGTCGACGAACTGCTGCACCATCCACTGCGGGCCCTCGAGGGCGGCCTGGGCCGTGGCCTCCACATTGGGCCCGGCATCCTTCAGAGCGGCCAGCGTCGCCGCGCGGTCGTCCTCGGTCTGCGCGGTGGAGTAGTCGACGAGCAGGAACTTGTGCAGAGCCGGGATGCTGCCGTCGTCCAGCGCGGCGTTGGCGGCCGCGGTCACCGCCTTGCCCGCGCCGTTCAGGGACTTCAGCACGGCCGCGCGGTAGTCGTCCGCCTGCACGTTCCGGGCGCCGTGGGCCAGGAAGTCGGTCACGGCCCGGGGGTCGTCGCTCTCCAGGGTCCGCTGCGCGGCCTCCGAGAGGACCACCTTGTTGAGTTTGGCCAGCGTGAGGACCTTCTCCCGGTCGTCGAGCTGCGCCGCGTCGGTGTACCCCTCCTTCGCCCAGTCGACCACGCCCTCGTCGTCGGCGGTCAGTGCCGCCTGCGCCGCCTGGCGCGTCCAGACTCCCGAGGAGTCCATCAGGTTGAGCGCGGCCTTGCGGCCGAGGGAGGCGGCCTTGTCCTCGTCGGACTCGGTCTTCGCCCGGTTCAGCAGGTCCTGGGTCTCCTGGGTGGCCGACTGCTCCTGGGCCTGGCTCTTCTGTGTCAGGGCCTGGTACTGGCTCTCCTCGACCTTCAACTGCCTGGCCACCTCGATGGCCAGCGCGCGCTCCTCGGCGATCTGCGCGGTCTCGGTGTCGCGGGCGAGCTGGGCGATCCCCTTGGCCTGTTCCACCGCTCGGCCGGCGTCCTCGGCAGCCGCGATGGCCGCATTGGCGTTCGCCGTTGCCTTGTTGGCCCAGTCCACCGCCTGTCCGGCGTGGGCGGCCGCGTCCTCGGCGGCGGCCGCCGCGGCGTCGGCGTGCACGGCGGCGCTGCTGGCGGCGGCGCCCGCCGCCCGTGCCTCGGTCGCGGCACGGGCCGCGAGCTTCGCCGCCCGGCCGGCCGCGAGCGTCGCGGTGTCGGCGGCGGACCGGGCGAGGTTCGCGGCCTGCCGGGCTCGGTCGGCCTGCGCCTGGGAGACGCCGGAGGCCGCGGCGGCGTCGGCCGCCGCCTCGGCGGAGTCGGCCGCGTTCTGCCCGGCACGCGCCGCGGCCTCGCTCGACTGCTGGGCCGAGGCACCCGCGTCTGCGGCCGCCGTGGCGGCGTCCGCCGCCCTGCGGGCCATCTTCGCCGTGTCACGGGCCGTCTTGGCGGCCTCGCTGGCGGCACCGGCCTGGGAGGCGTCCTGGGACGCCGCGGAGGCGGCGTCGCGGGCACGGACCGAGGCCTTCGACGCGGCAGCCGCCGCACCGGCCGCGGCCTGGGCGGCGGAGGCCGCCGTCCTGGCGGCGGAGATCGCGGTCCGCGAGGCCGAGATCGCCGTCCGGGCCGCGTCGGCGGCACCCTGTGCCGCGTCGGCCGCGCGTCCGGCGGCGCGTGACGCCTTGACGGAGTCGGACTGTGCCTGGGCGCTCTCCGCGGCCGCCTTCAGGGCGGCCTTCTTGGCCTCGGCGGATGCCGCCTCGGCTCGCTCCGAGGCGTCCTTGGCCGCCTGCGTGGCCTCACGGGCCCGGCGCCCCGCGCTCTCGGCCTGCTCCACCAGCTGGCCGATCGTCAGCGACTCCTGGTCGCGCGCCCGGGCCAGGTACTGGTCCTTCTCCAGCAGCCGGGTGATGTCGACCGCGGTTCCGTCGAGGGCCCGGTTGACGGCCTGGGTCAGGTTCGGCCCGGCGCCGTTGAGCATGGTGAAGGCCGCGGCGCGCTCGTCCTCCTCGCGGGCCTTGTGCCGGCCCGTCGTGAGGAAGGCTTCGAGGACCGTGGGGGAGCCGTTGTTGAGCGCCTTGTTGGCCTCGCGGGTGATCGCCTTGCCGCCGGTGCCCAGGATGGTGAGCACCGCAGCCCGGCGGTCGTCGTTCAGGGGGTTCTTGTAGCCCCCCGTCACGAAGGCGTGCAGTTCGGCGTCCGAGCCGGAGAGTGCGCGCTGGACCGCCGCGCGTACGCCGGGGCCGGCGTAGTTGAGCATCGAAAGGACGGCGGCGCGTTCGTCCTCGGTGCGGGCGCGGACCAGGCCCGTGTCGAGGAAGGCCTTGAGGTTCTCGTCGCCGCCGACGAGCGCGGCCTCCGCTTCCGCGCGTACCGCGCGGCCGCCGAGTTGCCAGGCGTCGAGGACCTGGGCGCGCGCGTTCGTGGGCAGGCCCACTTCGGCCGCTGCGGCGGATTCGGCCCATGCCGAGCCGAAGAGGCTCAGCGTCAGGCCCAGGGCGAGCCCGGATATTCCGGTGCCGCGTCGCCGTCTCGAGCGACTTCCTTCAGTCATGCGGAACAACTCCACGTGGTCTCAATCGGGTTCCGTGAACGAGTGGTGCGGTGGTGGGGGCGGGTGTTACCTGGCTGCGACGATCTGCAGCAGGGTGAAGTCACGGCCCTGGGGGTCGGCGGTCTCGCCGACGTTGT
>NZ_JBVHZJ010000038.1:0-10521 GCF_055574655.1 Streptomyces sp. NPDC029956
CGGCCCTCCTCGTCCACCGCCGCGGCGAACGGCGCGATCTTCGCCTCCGCGAGCGCACGCACCGACTCCCGGAGCATGTCGTGCTCCTCGGAGGGTCGATACAGGTCGAAATCAGCAGAACCCGACACGCTCATTCACTCCCACACTTGCTAACTACCGTTAAGTAACCCAAATGGTAGGGCGTGATCCGGCCCCGGACCAGGGCACGACTATGCTCGGGCAGGCATTCCGCCCGACGTTCACTGGAGACCCGCATGGCCCTCAAGATCACCGTGATCGGCACCGGCTACCTCGGTGCCACCCACGCCGCGGCCATGGCGGAGCTGGGCTTCGAGGTCCTGGGGCTCGACGTCGTACCGGAGAAGATCGAGCTGCTGTCCTCCGGCCGGGTCCCGATGTACGAGCCGGGCCTCGAAGAACTCCTGTCGAAGCACGTGGCCGGCATCGAGGGTTCGAGCGGCCGGCTGCGCTTCACCACCTCCTGGGAGGAGGTGGGCGCCTTCGGCGACGTGCACTTCGTCTGCGTGAACACCCCGCAGAAGCACGGCGAGTACGCCTGCGACATGAGCTACGTGGACGCCGCCTTCGCCTCCCTCGCCGGTGTCGTCCGCGAAGGGGCCCTGGTCGTCGGCAAGTCGACCGTGCCCGTCGGCTCGGCCGAACGGCTCGCGGGCGTGCTCCCGGAGGGCGTGGAACTGGCCTGGAACCCGGAGTTCCTCCGCGAGGGCTTCGCCGTGCAGGACACCCTGCACCCGGACCGGATCGTCGTCGGCGTGCAGGGCGAGCGGGCCGAGAAGCTGCTGCGCGAGGTGTACGCCGGTCCGGTCGGCGACGGTTCGCCCTTCGTGGTGACCGACTTCCCCACCGCCGAGCTGGTGAAGACCTCCGCGAACTCCTTCCTCGCCACCAAGATCTCCTTCATCAACGCGATGGCCGAGGTCTGCGAGGCCGCCGGCGGCGACGTCGCCAAGCTGGCCGAGGCGATCGGGCACGACGACCGGATCGGTGCCAAGTTCCTGCGCGCCGGCATCGGCTTCGGCGGCGGCTGCCTGCCCAAGGACATCCGGGCCTTCATGGCCCGCGCGGGCGAGCTGGGCGCCGACCAGGCGCTGACCTTCCTCCGCGAGATCGACTCCATCAACATGCGGCGCCGCGGACAGATGGTCGAGATGGCGCGCGAGGCCCTCGGCGGCAACACCTTCCTGGGCCGCCGGGTCGCCGTCCTCGGCGCCGCCTTCAAGCCGGACTCGGACGACGTCCGTGACTCCCCCGCGCTGAACGTGGCCGGCCAGATACACCTCCAGGGCGGCCAGGTCACCGTCTACGACCCGAAGGGCATGGACAACGCCCGGCGCCTCTTCCCGACCCTCGGATACGCGGAGTCCGCCCTCGAAGCGGTGCGCGGGGCGGACGTGGTGCTGCATCTGACGGAGTGGCGCGAGTTCCGCGAGCTCGACCCGGCGGCGCTCGCCGAGGTCGCCGCCTCGCGGGTGATCCTCGACGGCCGCAACGCGCTGGACTCCGAGCGCTGGCGGGCGGCCGGCTGGACGTACCGGGCGATGGGACGCCCGCGCGCCTGAACCGCGGACACGAGGAGGAGGGGGCGCCGTGGCGCCCCCTCCTCCCGTTTCCACGGTCAGGCCGCCGCCGGCCTGATGCGGTTCGTCCGCGACAGGAACTCCGTCTCGCGCAGTGCCCGCGTCACGTTGGCGTGCGCGAGGCCGACCAGATCCTGGGCGGTCCAGCCCCGGCGGAGGAGCTCCGCGAAGAGCGGGACGTAGCCGACGGCCGGGTCGGTGGTGTGGGAGACGCCCACGCAGTGCGCGCCCGCCTCCTTACGCACCCGGTCGAGGACGTCGGCGACGGCGGCCGGGTCGTCGGTCACGGGGACCATGCACACGGCGCCGTTCTCGCCGAGCAGTCCCAGGAGGTCGTCGGGCAGGTCCTCCGGGGCCGCCCTCGTGAGCAGGGCGGGGGCGCGGGTGACCGCGAGGGCGCGGCGGACCGTGTCCTGGTCGGCGCCGGAGAGGTCCACGGCCAGGCCGATGCGGTTCATCTCCCGTACCGCGTCGCGGGCGAAGCGGTCGAAGCGGGTGAGGTTGACGGCCCGTACCCCCAGGGCGTGGTACGCCCGCAGGGTCGCGGCGGAGGCGCCGAGCGCCGTCCAGCTGACCGGGCCGAGCAGGGCGGCGACGCGGCCGCAGTTGCGGGCGTGGGCCATCTCGGAGGTCGTGTGGGCGAGGCGCAGGTCCTCGGGGCAGGCGGCGACGAGAGCGCGGATGGCGTCGATGCGCCGCAGGGTCCCGATGACACCCGCCGCGTCTTCGCCGGGTCCGACGTGCAGCGACCAGAACTGGGCTCCGGCCTCCGCCGCGCGGAGGGGCGGCAGGTCCTCGGGGTCGAGGGAGCGGGGCAGTTCGGTGTGTCCCTCGACGACGGGCTGGGCCGCCAGGATGGCGCGGGCGCGGGACGGCTCGTCGAGCGGCGGGGGTGGTTCGGGGGGTGCGGGCTCCCCGGCGGCGGCAGGGACGGTGGAGAGCGTGGGATGGTCGTCTAGCAGTTCCGCCATGGTCTTACTCCAACTCGGTGATGCAGTACCGCCCCGCCGAATTGGGCGGGGCAGTACCGTCCACCGTGCCACCGGGCCCCTGCGGGGGCTCGGCGGGCTGAGCCGTCCGGGTGAACGCCGGGGCCGGGGCCGGTGCGTTCACACGCCGTCAGGCGCCCGGCGCGTCCAGGGAGTCGATCGTCGCGTTCGACGGTGCCGTACGGCTCCGCAGGTCGCGCGAGACCGCCTCCGCGTCGCGGAGGACGCGGACGGCGTTGGACCAGGTCAGCTTCGCCAGGTCCGGGTGCGACCAGCCGCGGTGCAGCAGCTCCGCGACCAGGTTCGGGTAGCCGGCGACGTCGTCCAGGCCGGCCGGGGTGAAGGCCGTGCCGTCGTAGTCGCCGCCGATGCCGATGTGGTCGATGCCGGCGGCCTCGCGCATGTGGTCGAGGTGGTCGGCGACCGTGGCGGCGGTGGCGATCGGACGCGGGTTCTCCTCCTCGAAGGCGCGGTGCAGCTTCATCGCCCCGGCGGTGGTGTCGAGGTGGTCGAAGCCGTGTGCCCGGAGGTTCTCGTCGGCCCGCGCGGTCCACTCGACGGCCGCGGGGAGGATGAACTTGGGCACGAACGTGGCCATCGCGACGCCGCCGTTGGCGGGCAGTCGCTCCAGGACGTCGTCCGGGATGTTCCTCGGGTGGTCGCAGACGGCCAGGGCCGAGGAGTGCGAGAAGATCACCGGCGCCGCCGAGGCGTCGAGCGCGTCCCGCATGGTCGTCGCGGCGACGTGCGACAGGTCGACGAGCATGCCGGAGCGGTTCATCTCGCGGACGACCGCACGGCCGAAGGCGGAGAGCCCGCCGACGCCGGGCGCGTCGGTCGCCGAGTCCGCCCAGTCGTTGTTGTCGTTGTGGGTGAGCGTCATGTAGCGCACGCCGAGGGTGTGCAGGGCGCGCAGGGTGGCGAGGGAGTTGTTGATCGAGTGGCCGCCCTCGGCGCCCTTGAGGGACGCGATACGGCCCTGGGTGCGGGCCGCCTCCATGTCGTCGGCCGTCAGGGCCGGGGCGAGGTCGCCCGCGTACCGCGCCAGGAGCTGGTCGACGATGTCGATCTGCTCCAGGGTCGCGCTGACCGCGTCGTCGCCGGCCAGCCGGCAGGGCACGTACACCGACCAGAACTGGGCGCCGACGCCGCCGGCCCGCAGCCGCTTGAGGTCGGTGTGCAGCGCGCCGGTCTGGTCCGCGCCGATGTCCATGCGGTCCAGGTCGTAGCGGACGTGCTCGCGCAGCGCCCACGGCAGGTCGTTGTGGCCGTCCACGACGGGGTGGGCGGCCAGCAGCCCGCGGGCCTCGGCGAGGCGGTCGGCCGCGCCGCCGGAGGCCCGGTCCGCGGCGCTCACTTGGCGAAGCCGAACGACTCCGCGCCCTCGACCTTGGCCCGCAGGCGCTTGCCCTTCTCGGTCGCCTGGTCGTTCAGCTCCTGCTGGAACTCCCGCATCCGGGCGAGCAGTTCGGGGTCGTGCGCGGCGAGGATGCGGGCCGCGAGCAGGCCCGCGTTCCGCGCGCCGCCGACGGAGACCGTGGCGACCGGCACACCGGCCGGCATCTGCACGATGGAGAGCAGCGAGTCCATGCCGTCGAGGTACTTCAGCGGCACCGGCACGCCGATGACCGGCAGCGGGGTGACGGAGGCGAGCATGCCGGGCAGGTGGGCGGCGCCGCCCGCGCCCGCGATGATCGTCCTGATGCCGCGGCCCGCGGCCTCCTCGCCGTACGCGATCATCTCGCGCGGCATTCGGTGCGCGGAGACGACGTCGACCTCGTACGGGATCTCGAACTCGTCGAGGGCCTGCGCCGCGGCCTCCATGACGGGCCAGTCGGAGTCGGATCCCATGACGATGCCGATCACGGGGGCGGTGGAGGTGCGGGGGGCCGTGCCGGGGCTCGTGCTGCTCACTCGGTGATCGTTCCTCGCAGATAGCCGGCGGCGTGACGCGCGCGCTCCAGCACGTCGTCCAGGTCGTCGCCGTAGGTGTTGACGTGCCCCACCTTGCGGCCGGGCTTCACGTCCTTGCCATACATGTGGATCTTGAGCTGCGGGTCCCTGGCCATGCAGTGCAGGTACGCGGAGTACATGTCCGGGTAGTCGCCGCCCAGGACATTGCACATCACGGTCCACGTCGCGCGGGGGCGCGGATCGCCGAGGGGCAGGTCGAGGACCGCCCGGACGTGGTTGGCGAACTGCGAGGTGATCGCGCCGTCCTGGGTCCAGTGGCCGGAGTTGTGCGGGCGCATCGCCAGTTCGTTGACGAGGATGCGGCCGTCCGTGGTCTGGAACAGCTCGACGGCCAGGTGACCGACGACGCCGAGCTCCTTCGCGATGCGGAGGGCCAGCTCCTGGGCCTGTCCGGCGAGCTCGCCGTCGAGGTCGGGTGCGGGTGCGATCACCGTGTCGCAGACGCCGTCGACCTGCCGGGACTCGACGACCGGGTAGGCGACGGCCTGACCGTGCGGGGAGCGGACGATGTTCGCGGCGAGTTCGCGCGCGAAGTCGACCTTCTCCTCGGCGAGGACCGGGACGCCCGCCAGGAAGGGGTCGCGGGCCTCCTCGGGCCTGCGGACGAACCAGACGCCCTTGCCGTCGTAACCGCCGCGCACCGTCTTGAGGATGATCGGGAAGCCTCCGACCTCGGCGGCGAAGGCCGCCGCGTCCTCGGGGTCCGCCACGATGCGGTGCCGGGGGCCGGGTGCGCCGATCTCGTCGAGTTTCGCGCGCATCACCCCCTTGTCCTGGGCGTGCACCAACGCGTCGGGCCCGGGGCGGACGGGGATGCCGTCCGCCTCCAGGGCCCGCAGGTGCTCCGTGGGGACGTGCTCGTGATCGAAGGTGATCACGTCACATCCGCGCGCGAAGTCACGCAGCGTAGCCAGGTCGCGATAGTCGCCGATGACGACCTCGCTCACCACCTGCGCCGCAGAGTCCTGCGGGGTGTCGCTGAGGAGCTTGAACTTGATGCCGAGGGGGATGCCCGCCTCGTGGGTCATTCGGGCGAGCTGACCGCCACCGACCATGCCGACTACCGGGAACGTCACCCTCTTAGGGTATCCGCACCATCCGTGAACACGCGTCCGGCTGTGGTTTGACACAAGAACGGCGCTGGTGGGGAGCCGGTTCGCCAGTGGTTTCCCAGGTACACGGGCGGGTGACAGGAGCGCTGGTTAGCATGGTTGGGTTGACGTCGCCCGGACGTCATCCGGACGGACGGGACAGAGCCATCACCATGAGTGAACCCGGCGCGCTGCGCACGCGACTCGACCGGCTCGCCCGGGAGGTCGCCAAGTTCGGGGTGGTGGGCGGTCTCGGCGTCCTCGTGAACCTCGGAGTCTTCAACATCGTCCGGGGCGCGACGGACATCCCGATGGTCCGGGCCAGCCTGATCGCCACCGTGGTCGCGATCGTCTTCAACTACGTGGGGTTCCGTTACTTCACGTACCGCGACCGCGACAAGTCCGGGCGCACCAAGGAGATGTCGCTGTTCCTGCTGTTCAGCGTCGTCGGCATGGTCATCGAGAACGGTGTGCTCTACGCGGCGACGTACGGCTTCGGCTGGGACGGCCCGCTCGCGAGCAACTTCTTCAAGTTCTTCGGCATCGGGATCGGGACGCTGTTCCGCTTCTGGTCGTACCGCACGTGGGTGTTCCGCGCGTTGCCGGCGAAGGAGGCGGTGCAGACCGCCGAATCGTTCCTGGAGCAGGCGCCGCGGCAGGCTCCCCGGCGGCAGCCCGACCGCGTCTGAGCACCGCTCCCCGAAACCCCGTACCCCTCAGTACCCCCCGAACCCCCGAAACCCCTGGTCAGAAGCTCTGACCAGGGGTTTCGTCCGTGCGGTGGGCGAGCACCCGGGCGTCATCGGACGGGGCGCTCCCGCTGCCCCTCCGAGACGCTGCGGACCTCGCGGCTCAGGAACAGGGCGAAGACCGGCGGCTGCTGCTGGAGGAGCTCCAGGCGGCCGCCGTCCGCCTCCGCGAGGTCCCTGGCGACCGCCAGGCCGATGCCGGTGGAGCTGCGGCCGCTGACGGCCCGCTCGAAGATCCGGGCGCCGAGGTCCGCCGGGACGCCCGGGCCCTCGTCGGTGACCTCGATCACCGACTGGTTGCCGGTGACGCGGGTCCGCAGGGCGACCGTGCCGCCGCCGTGCATGAGCGAGTTCTCGATCAGGGCCGCGAGGACCTGGGCGACCGCGCCCGGGGTGCCGACGGCCCGCATGCCCTGCTTCCCGCTGTGGACGATGGCCCGCCCCGCGCTGCGGTAGGCGGGCCGCCACTCCTCGATCTGCTGCTTGATGACCTCGTCGAGGTCGAAGGCGACGGCGGAGCCGGTGCGGGGGTCGCGGGAGTTGGTGAGCAGCCGCTCGACGACGTCGGTGAGCCGCTCGACCTGGGTGAGCGCGATCGTCGCCTCCTCCTTGACCGTGTCCAGGTCGTCGGCGAGCGCGACCTCCTCCAGGCGCATGGAGAGGGCGGTGAGGGGCGTACGGAGCTGGTGCGAGGCGTCTGCGGCCAGCCGGCGCTCGGCGGTGAGCATCCGGGCGATGCGCTCGGCGGAGGCGTCCAGGACGTCCGCGACGCGGTCGAGCTCGGGCACCCCGTACCGCTTGTGCCGGGGGCGCGGGTCACCGGAGCCGAGGCGCTCGGCGGTCTCCGCGAGGTCGGTGAGCGGGGACGTGAGCTTGTTGGCCTGCCGTACCGCGAGGAGGACGGCGGCGATGACGGCGAGCAGCGCCACCGCGCCGATGATCATGAGGGTGCGGCCGACCTCTGCGGTCACCGCCGAGCGGGACTCCTCGACGACCACGGTCTCGCCGCGCTCGCCCTCGGCGACGCCGCGGGTGACGTCGCCCTCCGGGCGGGTGCCGATCTCGATCGTGTCGCGGCCGGGCACCTGGATCCGGGCGTACCGCTTGGCACCGCTCTGCTGGGCCAGGATGTCCGGGTTGACCGGCTCGCCGCCGATGAGCCGGCTGTCGACGATGGAGACGATGCGGAGCGCCTCCAGGTCCACGCTCTCCTGGGCGCTGCTGGAGATCGTCCGGGTCTCGACGATGACGAGGGAGACGCCGAAGACGGCGATGACGACGAGGACGACGGCGAGGGTGGAGTTGATCAGGCGGCGGCGCACGGTTGCCCTCCGGGCGGGAACGGGAGACGCTCCCGACCTTACGGGCCCCGGCTAGCTCTTCTCGAAACGGAAGCCGACGCCTCTGACCGTGGCGATGTAGCGGGGGTTCGCCGCGTCGTCGCCCAGCTTCTTGCGGAGCCAGGAGATGTGCATGTCCAGGGTCTTCGTGGAGGACCACCACGTGGTGTCCCAGACCTCGCGCATCAGCTGGTCGCGGGTGACGACCCGGCCCGCGTCGCGGACCAGGACCCGCAGCAGGTCGAACTCCTTGGCCGTGAGCTGGAGCTCCTCGTCGCCCATCCAGGCCCGGTGCGACTCGACGTCGATCCGTACGCCGTGGGTCGAGGGGGCGACGACGGGCTCGGTGGAGCCGCGCCGGAGCAGCGCCCGGACGCGGGCGAGGAGCTCGGCGAGCCGGAACGGCTTGGTGACGTAGTCGTCGGCGCCCGCGTCGAGCCCCACGACCGTGTCGACCTCGTCGGCGCGGGCGGTCAGCACCAGGATCGGGACCGTGTGGCCCTCGGCGCGCAGCCGCCTGGCGACCTCGAGTCCGTCCATGCCGGGCAGGCCCAGGTCGAGGACGACCAGGTCCACACCGCCCTGGAGGCCGGCGTCGAGGGCGGTCGGACCGTCCTCGCGGACCTCGACCTCGTACCCCTCCCTCCGCAGGGCGCGGGCAAGCGGCTCCGAGATGGACGCATCGTCCTCGGCGAGCAGTACACGGGTCATGGGGTGATGGTAGTCCGCACGGGTGGGAGGCCGGGGCGTGATCCTCGGGGAGGGAGGGAACCCTGGAGATCCTGTGGGTATCTTGCACATGACCTTCGAATGACCTCGTTCGGTTGCGTCCTTACCTGTGATCCATCTCTCAAGTCCTTCCATATCCGGCACTGTCGTGTCGTATGGTGGCTCGACGTCTGTAGCGGTAATCGGGGACCTTTGGCCAGCTTCGCGCGCCAAGGTCCTCTTTCTGCGTGAGGTCGGCTCAGCCGAACCTCGAGGACGGTGAAAGACCTGTGGGCCGGGTCCCGGGACGCGAAGACGCATCTCCCGGGGCGTGGATCCCGGCGGAGTCCACTCCGATTCCGCCGGTGCCGGCCTCCCCCACCGGGCGCACCACGCTCACAAGGCGCGCGTCCCGACAGAGCAAGGATCGACATGGCGTCCAGCCTGACGAAGGACTCGGCCGAACCCCTCGGCTACGAGAAGACCTTCCTCGGCCACCCCCGTGGTCTGGCCACTCTCTTCATGACCGAGATGTGGGAGCGTTTCTCCTACTACGGCATGAGGGCCCTTCTCGTTCTGTACCTGGTCTCCGGCGGCGTGGACGCCGCGACGGGCAGCCAGGGCGGCGGCCTCGCGATGACCGCGGCGACGGCGACGGCGATCTACTCCGTCTACGTCTCGATGGTCTACCTGATGGCCATGCCCGGCGGCTGGTTCGGCGACCGCGTCTGGGGCGCCCGCAAGACCGTCGCGATCGCGGCCTCCGTGATCATGCTCGGCCATGTCTCGCTGGCCATCCCCGGCCAGGCGATGTTCTTCGTCGGTCTCGCGCTCGTCGCGGTCGGCTCCGGCCTCCTGAAGGCCAACATCTCGACGATGGTCGGCCACCTGTACAAGGGCGCGGACGACCCGCGCCGTGACGGTGGCTTCACGCTCTTCTACGTCGGCATCAACCTCGGCGCGTTCTTCGCCCCGCTGGTCATCGGCACCGTCGGCGAGAAGGTCAACTGGCACCTCGGCTTCGCCCTCGCCGCCATCGGCATGGGCCTCGGCCTCGCCGTCTTCCTGATCTTCGGCAAGACGCTGAACCCGAAGAGCAGCGAGGTCCCGAACCCGCTGTCCGCCGAGGAGCGCAGGTCGGTCATCACCAAGGTCGCCGTCGGCGCCGTCGTGATCGCCGCCTTCTACGGCGCCGTCGTCGCCATGGGCATGTACACGCTGAACTGGGCGATGGTCCCGATCACCCTCGCCGGCCTGATCATCCCGGTCGCCGTCCTGGCCCGCATCAAGCGCGACAAGGACCTCGACTCGAGCGAGAAGTCGCGGGTGACCGGCTACATCTGGTTCTTCGTCGCCGCCGCCATCTTCTGGATGATCTACGACCAGGGCGGCTCGACGCTGTCGCTGTTCGCCGACGACAAGACCGCCGACACGATCTTCGGCCTCGGCTTCCCCGCCACCTGGTACCAGTCGCTGAACCCGCTGTTCGTGATGGCGCTCGCCCCGGTCTTCGCCTGGATGTGGCTGTGGCTGGCCCGGAAGAACCAGGAGCCGAACACCATCGTGAAGTTCGCGATGGGTCTGGTCCTCGTCGGCGCCTCGTTCTTCGTCTTCATCGTCCCGATGAACATGGCGGGCGACGGCACCAAGGTGTCCCCGATGTGGCTGGTCACGATCTACATGATCCAGACCATCGGTGAGCTGTGCCTCTCCCCCGTCGGCCTCTCCGTCACCACGAAGATGGCGCCGAAGAAGTACGCCTCCCAGATGATGGGTGTCTGGTTCCTCGCCGTCACCGCCGGTGACTGCACCACGGGTCTGCTCTCCATCGCGGGCGTGGACCTGAACGGGACGGGGATCATCGCCATGCAGGCGACGCTCGCCGTCGCGGCGGGCTTCGCGATCTACATGTACCGCAAGAAGGTCCAGGCGCTCATGGGCAGCGTCCACTGACCTCCCCCGTACGGCCTTGGGGGGGGGCGCACCGACCCCGGGTGGGGGGAATCCCCCGTTTCCCTCCCCCCGGTTCGCGGCCTGGGGGGGCCCCCGAGGGGGAGGGGAACACAGCGCAC
>NZ_JBVHZJ010000038.1:10531-78385 GCF_055574655.1 Streptomyces sp. NPDC029956
TCCCTTCGTCCCTTTCCCCCTCCCCTCCCCCCCCCCCCCCCTCTGGCCCTGCGGGCCCCCCCCCCCCCCCCCCCCCCCCCCCCCCTCCGCCGTTTCCGGCCCCTGGGTCAGCGCCTGAGGCGCGCCCACGGGGTGAAGGTGAACACGGCGCCGCCGAGCAGGATCACCGTGCCGGCCACGAGGGCGAGGGCGCGCAGGGCGCCGTCGTCCTCGGCGCCGGTCTCGGCGAGGTTCCCGCCGTCGGAGCCACCGGAGCCGCTGCCGCTGCCCGAGCCCGAGTCGTCGCCCGAGCCGCCCGAGGCACCGCCCGCCTGCTTGCTCGTGTCCAGTTCGAGGGAGGCCTTGACGGCGCCCTTCACCTGGCACGGGATGTCCATCTTCGAGCTGCCGAGGGTGACCTTGATGGTCAGGGTGCCGGGGCTGAGCGTGGACGTGCCGGTCGCTCCGGGCTTGTACGTGCCCTTCATGTCCGGCAGGTTCACCGGGTCGCCGAGCTTCAGCGCGGTGGGGTTCGGGGGCCCCGAGACGTTCACCGTGCCGCTGTCGGCTCCGCCGATCCTGACCGCCATGGAGCCCTTCAGGGCGCCCGCGGGGAGGGCTGCGGGGCTGTTCATGACGCCCTTGGCCGTTTTGACCGTGAGGTCGTACACACCGCCGTTCTTCTTGGCGTCGATCGTCACCTTGCCGTTGATCGGGTCCGGGCCGGGTGCCGTGCAGCCGAACGTGACGGCGACCTCCTTGCCGGGGAAGGACGTCCCACCGCCGCCCCCGCCGCTCGCGCCGCCGCTGGAGGATCCACCGGAGGCCGAAGCCGAGCCCGAGGTGGAGGAACCGCCGGTGCCGCCGGAAGTGGTCGAGGAGCCGCCGGTGTTCGAGCCGCCGCTCGTGGTCGACCCGCCCGTGGTGCTGCCGCTCGCGTTGCCGCCCGACGTCGTCGTACCGCCGGTGGTCGTCGTGGAACCGCCGTTCGTGCCGCCCGTCGTCGTACCGCCGCCGCCGGCCGTGACCTTGATCGTGGCGGCGACCGGCACGGTCTCCTTCGGGGCGCACTTCGTGTCCGTCGACAGCGGCTTGGACACGTTGATCGTGTACTTGTCGGGGGTGAGGGTGATCTCGCCCGCCTTCGTCAGTTTCAGCTTCCCCTTCATCTCGGGCAGCACCATCGGGCTGTTCTTGGGGATCGGCGGGTTCTTCCGGGGCCCCTCCATCGCGACGGTGCCGGTCCCCGCGCCGCCCACGGTGAGGACACCGGTCGGCTTGACCGTGTCCGCGCCGAGGTCCAGGACGTCGGGGTTCTTCGAAGCGGCCTGGACCGTCTTCCAGACGATCTCGACCTCGTCGCCGACCTTGGCCTCCGCCGGTGCCGTGATCAGCACCTTCGTCGTGCCCTGCACGGGCGGAAGCCCGGAGATGGACGGCGGGATGCACTCCGTCTTGTACGAGACCTCGGCGGCCTGGGCGGGGCCGGCGGAAATCAGGATCCCCGCGCCGCCGAGCATCAGCGCGACTCCGGCCGCGCTCATCCTCCGTTGCGTACTCACGCATGTCCCTTCGTCGTCGGGCTGCTCTCTGGGGCTGACGGTGCGGAGTCAGGACTGAACCACGGCAGGACCGCGGTCGGTTCGTCGTCCCCCGGGCCCCGGAGCGCGGGATCGCGCGCGGGGCCGGGGGCACGTGTACGGAGCCGGGCCAGGAGACCGGTCCGGGCCGGGGGGCGGGTTCGGGACCGGGGCCGGGTCCGGGGCCGGGCGGGGCCCGTCGCCGGGCGGACCCGGTCCACCACGGCCATCCCGATCCGGAACAGCGCCGCCGGGACGACCACGGCGAGCAGCAGCCAGAAGAGCGTCACGCCCCAGGGCCTGCCGACCCCCCACGGCTGCTCGACCAGGACCTTGCCCGCGTACCGCACGGAGACCTGGTAGTCGCCGTGCGCG
Source organism: Streptomyces sp. NPDC029956 (assembly GCF_055574655.1). Taxonomy (NCBI): domain Bacteria; kingdom Bacillati; phylum Actinomycetota; class Actinomycetes; order Kitasatosporales; family Streptomycetaceae; genus Streptomyces; species Streptomyces sp. NPDC029956. The sequence goes on from NZ_JBVHZJ010000038.1 coordinate 12,466, forward strand.
CCCGCCGTCAGTTCGACGGGGAGCCGGACGAGGGCCTTCTTGCCGGGGGCGATCGTGCCGCGCCACTGCCGTTCCTCGTACTGCGGCGCGAACACGCCGTGGCTGGAGCCGACCTGGAAGACCGGGTCCTTCACGGGGGCGGAGCCGAGGTTGCCGACGGTGAAGACGATCTGGCGGCTCGGCGGCGCTCCGAACCAGGTGAGGAGGCCGCTGGAGCCGTCGAGGCGCACGGCGGCGAGCACGGCGAGCCGGCCGTCGCCGGAGGCCTCGGGGAGCGGCGCGACGGGATGCCCGGCGACGGTGAACTCCCGGTCGACGGCGTCCTGCCGGCCGGTCACCCCGGCGACGTGCACCACACAGGGGCAGGGCTTGGGCGGTTCGGCCACGGGGAGCTTCGCGCTGAAGCCGCCCCGGGCGTCGACGGTGGCGGCCCGGCCCTCGGTGTTGGCGCAGGAGTTGGTGCCGCCGATGACGCCCTTGTCGGGCGTGGCCTGACCGCAGATCAGCAGCATGAGCAGCGCGCCCGGTTTCCAGCCGCTGCCGCTGACGGTGATCTCGCCGCCCTTGCCGCCCTCCGGCTGGGAGAGCTCGACGGCGGGGCCGGGGGCCGCGGCGGCGGGGGCGGCCGGGAGGAGACCGAGGGCGAGCACGGTCACGAGCGCCGCCGCTGTACGTATCCACCTCATGTGTTCGCTCCCGCCGGGGCTCGCTGGGTACGGGACCTGCCGCGCCGCCGCACCGCGTATCCGCCGCCGCCCGCCGCGAGCAGCAGCAGTCCGGCCGCCCCGGCGAGCGCCGGGCCCGAGGCGAAGGCGGCCTCGGCGCGGGCGGTGGCCGGGGTCGCGCCCTCGGCGGTGGCGGTCAGCCGGACGGTGACGGAGTCCAGGGCCGGCGGGTCGGGCCATGCTTCGGTGCGGGTGACCCGCTGACCGGGCTTCAGGGTGAGCGGCAGGGGGCGGTCCGGCCGGTCGAGGACGGTGCCGAGGACGCCTTCGGCGCGCACCGCGAGGTGCGGGGCGAGGACGGTGGTGCCCCGGTTGACCAGGGTGTAGCGGAGGGCGCCGGTCGCGGTGTCGACGTGGACGTCCTCGACGGTGAGCGCGGCGAGGCGCGGGCCGCTGACCCGCAGCCGCAGGTCGACGCGTATCTCGCGGCCGGCCGCCGAGGCCCGTACCTCCCCGCGGTGTTCGCCGGGCGGGGTGTCCGCGGTGACGGTCACGGCGAAGGGCACGTCCGCCCGGGTCCTGGCGGGCACGGTCACCGTCCGGGCGGCGAAGGACACCGGTGCACCCTGCCCGCTGAGCCGTACGGTGAGCGGCCGGGCGCCCGGGTTGGTCAGCGACAGGGTGTCCTGGAGGACGCTGCCCGCGGGGCCCTCCAGATAGGCGTACGGCCGCCCGGCGGCCGGCGCCGCCGTCCAGGAGGCCCGGGCGTCGGTGGAGGCCGCGGCCCGGACGTCGGAGGGGGGCGCGGCCCGGGCGCCCGGAGGCGCCGCCGCGACCGCGCCGACGAGGGCGGTCGCGACGGCCACGAGTCCGGTGCGTGCCGCCGTCCGCATCAGCGAGCCGTGCGCCGCGTGAGCCAGAGGACTCCGGCCGCACCGGTGAGGAGGGCGGTGCCGCCGAGGGTGCCGAGGGCCACGGCGGAGTCGAGCGGGCCGGTCTTGGGCAGTTCGGCGCCCGTGGTCCCGCCCTCGCCGCCCTCGTCGGCGGGCGGCGGGGTGTCGGAGCCGCCGGAGAGCCCCGTCACCTCCAGTTCGAGGGCGGGCGTCGGGTTGTTCTTCGGGGTGCAGACGGCCGCGTCCATACCGAGCGCGTGCACGGTCAGGGTTCCGGCGGTGAAGGTCACCCTGCCGTTCTTCTTCGGGGTGTACGTGCCCGTCAGCGTGCCGATGCTGATCGGGGTGTCGGGCGGGATGGCGGCGGTGTTCGGCGTTCCCTTGACCTTGACGGTGCCGGAGTCGGCGCCGCCGAGGACGAGGTCGGCGCGTGGTGTCATGACGCCCTTGGGCAGTTCGACCGGGCTGTCGGAGACGCCCTTCTCGAACGACATCGTGATCGTGTACGTGCTGCCGTTCCTGACGGCCTTGATGTCGACGGGCGAGACGGCGTTCTTGGGCCCGATCTTCGTCTCGCAGGCGTAGTCGACGTCGACGACGGCCGCCTGGGCGGTCGGCGCCCCGGCGAGCACGGCCGCGCCCGCCACCGCGACCGCCGCCGTGAGCGCGGCGGTCGTTCTCCTCCGGTTCGGCTCCTTGGACACCCCGAGCACCCCTCACCGCAATAAAACTGACGGTCTTTCAGATTGGGCGCCAAGGTACGCCCGGGGCCTTGCGGAGGGAAGAAGAGGGACGGTGAAAGTCCTAGGCGGGTGCGGAGAGTTCGGCCCAGACCGTCTTTCCGGCGGCGCCGGGGGTGCGCTCGATGCCCCAGTCGAGGCAGAGGCGCTGCACGATGAACATGCCGTGGCCGCCCGGCCGCCCCGACCGGTGCGGGGTGCGGGGCGCGGGAGCTCCGGCGCCCCGGTCGGTGACTTCGAGGCGCAGGACCTTGGGCAGGCGCAGGACGCGGAGGCGCTCGGGGCCCTCGGCGTGCAGGCAGGCGTTGGTGACGAGCTCGGAGACGACGAGCAGGACGTCCTCGGCGGCGGCTCTGCGGTCGGCGGTGGCGGCCGGCAGCCAGCCCCACTCGTGGAGTGCGGACCGTGTGAAGTCACGGGCGAGCGGCACGGTGCCGCTCGTCTCGCCGAGGGCGAGCGTACGGACGTCGGAAGCTTGGTCCATCAGCGCTTCACCTCACCGATCGACGGGACAGAGGGCGGGACGTACGGGCGGTGCGGGGCCGGGGCGTGGGGGGGCGGGCCCGGCCGGAGGCCTCAGCCGGGCAGGGCTGTGGCGAGTGTCTCGTGCACGGTGAAGACGGCCTCCGCGCCCGTGATCTGGAACACCCGGGCCACCGCGGGCCGCATCCCCACGAGATGGACGCCACCACCGGCGGCCTCCGCCCTCAGTCGGGCGCCGAGAAGCACGTTGAGTCCGGTCGAGTCGCAGAACTCCAGGCCCGAGCAGTCGACGACGAGCCGCGAACGGCCCTCGTCCAGCGCCAGGTCCAGGGGGGAACGCAGCAGTTCGGCCGTGTAGTGATCGAGCTCACCCACCGGGGCGAGGATTTCGCTCTCGTCCGCGGTCCGGACCTCGACCCGCAACCGCGCGGGCGGTGCGCTGCCGATGTTCTCGCGGTCCATGGCCGTGCCTCTTCTCGCTCTCGCGGATGCCGACTGACGTGCTTCGAACCCTACAAGCGGGGCACCCTCCGATGCACACGAGGTCCACCACATAACGGCACAAAGCGGATTATCGATACTTGCGGCCTTCGATGTCGAGCAGGTAGGGCTAGGAGGGAACACCCGACACGACCGGCCTCGGAGGCGCCGCAAACCGCAGCAGAACCCCACGAAGGAGACCCATGTCACCCCGGCTCGACGCCCCGCGTACCCCCGACGCGCCGTCGGCAGCGTTCCCCCACGACCATGCGCTCGGTCACCCCGCCGAGTCCCCCCACGCGATCTCCCCCGAGCTCCCTCACGACCGGGCGCTCGGACTCCCCCTCGACCGGCCGCTCGACGACATCGGACCGGTCGACGCACGCGCCCTGTCGAAGCAGCTCTTCGCCCGGCTCGCCGAGCTCGAAGAGGGCACCCACGACCACGCGTACGTCCGCAACACCCTCGTCGAACTCAACCTGGCCCTGGTCAGGTTCGCCGCCGCGCGCTTCGGCACCCGCAGCGAGCCGATGGAGGACATCGTCCAGGTCGGCACCATCGGCCTCATCAAGGCGATCGACCGCTTCGAGCTCACCCGCGGCGTGGAGTTCCCCACCTTCGCGATGCCCACGATCATCGGCGAGATCAAGCGCTTCTTCCGCGACACGTCGTGGTCGGTGCACGTGCCCCGCAGGCTCCAGGAGCTGCGGCTCGACCTCGCCAAGGCGGGCGACGCGCTCGCCCAGCGCCTCGACCGCGCCCCGACCGTCGCCGAACTCGCCGAGGAACTCGGCATCGCGCCGGAGGAGGTCGTCGAGGGCATGGCCGCGAGCAACGCGTACACCGCGAGCTCGCTCGACGCGCAGCCCGACGAGGAGGAGGGCCCCGGCGGCGAGGCCACGCTCGCCGACCGGCTGGGCTACGAGGACCACGGCCTCACCGGGATCGAGTACATCGCCTCCCTGAAGCCGATGATCGCCTCGCTGCCCGCCCGCGAGCGTCACATCCTCTCCCTCCGCTTCGTCTCCGGCATGACCCAGTCGGAGATCGGCACGGAGCTCGGCATCTCGCAGATGCACGTGTCCCGGCTGCTCGCCCGCACCCTCGCCAGGCTGCGCCGGGGGCTCACTCTGGAGGAATGACCTCCACCGGCTTCCCCGAGCCGCCAAAATGGCTGCGGAAAGGGCCCGTTCACGGTCTTTCGACCCGTGACGGGCCCTTCCGCGTGCCACGTCCCGGGCCGCGACCGCGGCAGCTCGCACGACCGACCGCACGACCGGAACGCCTTGTTGACGCGGCGTCCGGATTGGGCCACATTGAGCCCGGGGTTTCAGGGGGGAATCACATGTTTTCTGCGTACGCGGAACTGGAAGAACGCATGCGCGGCCGGCTCGGAGGCAGGGAGTGCCTCTACGTGCCGTCGTGCCGCTTCGGGCTCTACCTCGCGCTGCGGCACTGGTGCCGGCCCGGCGGCAAGGTGCTGATGTCGCCGGTCAACGACGACGTCATCTTCTTCGTCGTGCTGGCCGCCGGGCTCCGCCCCGTCCAGGCGCCGCTCGACCCGCGGGACGGCTCGATCGACACGGCCGCCGTGCCCGAGTCCGTCTGGCGGGACCTCTCCGCCGTCCTCACCACCAATCTGTACGGGAACCCGGACCCGGCTCCCGAGCTGCGAGGCCACTGCGACCGGCTCGGCATCCCGCTCATCGAGGACGCGGCCCACGCGATCGGCTCCACCGTCGGCGGGCGCCCGGTCGGCACGTACGGCGAGGCGTCCGTCTTCAGCCTCTCGAAGCACACCGGCGCCAAGACCGGCGGCTTCCTGACCTTGGCCGACCCGGCGCTGCGCGAGGAACTCGCGGCCGCCCGCGAGGCCTTGCTGCACCCGATCCGCCCCACCGCCGAACTCGCCCACCTCGTACGGCCGTACGCCGAGTCCACCCTGCGCGGACTGCGCCTGGCCGGGGCCGCGCGGGCGGCCGTCCGGCGGCTCGGCCTCGAGGAACGGGAGGAGATCCGGATGCCGCTCCGCGCCGAGGAGCTGGCGCGGGCCCTCACGGCGGCGCCCGCGCTCGAACCCTTCCACTCCTGGGTCCGGGTCGACATGCACGACTACCGGCTGCGCCCCGGAGCCGGCCGGCTCCGCCGCACCACCCGCAGGTTCGCCCGGCTCGACGACGTCCTCGACGCCCACCGGGCGGGCACCGCCCGGCTCCTGGCCGGCGAGTACGGCACGGCGGAGGTGTTCCCGGGCGGCGTGCCGGAGGAGTCCCCGGTCGGCCCGCCGCAGCCGCTCTACCGGGTCCCGCTGCTCGTCGACGACCGGGACGCGGCCGTCGCCGCCCTCGCCCGGCGCCGGATCACCACCGGCTACCTCTACGACCCGCCGCTCGACAGCTACGCGGGAGAGGCCTTCACGGACCCCTCCCCCGCGCCGGAACCGGCCGCCTGGTTCGCCCGGCACGCCCTCCCGGTGGACCCGCGCCGCGCGTCCGAGGCCCTCGCGGTACTGCGCGGCGCCGGGATCCGCCCGGCGCGGCCGTCGATGGTCCCCGGCGGGTCACGGTGACGGAGACCATACGGCTGCGGGGGTCCGACCGGGACGACGCGGCCGGTACGACGGGAACAGCAGGTACGGCGGGCATGGCGGGAACAGCGGGTACGGCGGGCATGGCAGGCACGGCGGGTACGGCAGGCACGGCGGGTACGGCAGGCACGGGGGGTGCGGCAGGCACGGGGGGTGCGGCAGGCACCACGCGCCATGAACCGGCGTCGACCGAGGCGAAGAACGGCGAACGGCTCGGCAAGGGCGGCTCCGGCTCGGGTTCGGGCTCCGACTCGGGCTCCGAGTCAAGCTCGGCTTCCGGCTCCGGCTCCGGCTCCACCGACGACTCCATGTTCCGCAACGCCTACGCCCTGATGCTCTCCACCGGTGTCTCCGCGGCCCTCGGGCTCGGCTTCTGGCTGATCGCCGCCCGCTACTACTCGGAGGAGGCCGTCGGCCAGGGCTCCGCCGCCATCGCCGCGCAGCGGATGCTCGCCTCGATCACGGCGACCACCCTGTCCGGCGCGGTCGTCCGGTACGTGCCCCGGGCCGGCCGGGCCACCGGCCCGCTGGTCGTGCGCCTGTACCTGTTCAGCACGGTCGTCGTCGCCGTGGCCTGCGGGATCTTCCTGCTCACCCTCGACCTCTGGGGGCCCTCGTACGCCCCGCTCGGCACCGTCTCCGCCGGGATCTTCTTCACCGCGTCCGCGGTCGGGTGGGCCCTGCTCACCCTCCAGGACGGGGTGCTCACCGGACTGAGACGGGCGATCTGGGTCCCCGTCGGCAACGCCGTCTTCTCGCTCGGCAAGCTCGTCCTGCTCGTCCTGCTCGCGACCGCCGTGCCGATCCTCGGCGTCTTCGTCTCCTGGGCGGCGGCGATCGTGCTCTCCGTACTGCCGCTGGGCTGGCTCGTGTTCCGCCGGCTCATCCCCCAGCAGGCCCGCGCCGACCGGGACCGCGAGCCGCCGGGCATGCGCGAGATCGGCCGGTTCATCGCCGGGGACTCCGTCGGCGCGTTCTTCAGCCTCGTCATGATCAGCCTGCTGCCGGTGATGGTCGCCGTCCGCTTCGACGCCGCCCACAACGCCTTCTTCTACACGGCGTACACCGTCGGCGGCACCATGGAGTTCATGGCCATCAACATGGCCTCCTCTCTCACCGCACACGCCTCGCACAGCCCCGAGTCCCTCGCCGAGGGGGTGCGGGGCGCGCTGCGCCGCATGGTGCTGCTGCTCGTCCCCGTCGTCCTCGTCCTCGTCGTCTTCGCACCGCTGATCCTGGCCCCCTTCGGCCAGGGCTACGCCGACAACGGCTCCACGGTGCTGCGGCTGCTCGCCGCCGGGGCGCTCCCCCGGGTCGCCGTGGAGCTCTACATCGGCGTACTGCGGGTCCAGGGCCGTACCGGCATGCTCGCCGTCCTCCAGGGCGCCATGTGCGTCCTCGTGCTCGGCAGCGCGACCGTGCTGCTCGGCCCGTACGGCATCAGCGGGGCCGGGATCGCCGTCCTCGGCGCGATGACCCTGATGGCGGTGGCCTGCGTGCCCGGCCTGCGGGCCACCCTCAAGGGCCGGACACCGGCCGAGCGCCCCCGGGCGGCGGCCCGGGTGAAGGAGCGCGAGGAGGACGGGTACGGGACCAACTGGGCGCGGGAGAGCGCCTATCTGCGCGGTGCGCACGAGTCGGTGACGCCTGCCTTCGGCATCCCCGTGTACGTACCCCGGCCGCGCGACGACGAGCCCGCGGACCCGCCGGCCCGGCCCCTGCCGTCCTCGGCGTCCCGCCAGGGGACACCGGACACGCCCGACCGGTGGGGGACCTGGCTGTGGCTGTCGCTCGGCCTGGCGGCCGGTCTCTTCTGGTTCCCGCTCGCCCGGTCCGGCGAGCTGGACGTGGCGACGCTGTCCGGCACCGGACTGCTCGCCGCGCTGCCCCCGGTCACCCTCCTCGCCGGGCTCCTCCTGGTCGCCCTCCAGGGCGCCGCCGTCGGACTCCGGTTCTTCCGGCCCACGTTCGCCGCGGCGGTCCTGCTCGCCACGTTCCTGGCCCTGCACACGGCTCCGCCGCTGCTCGGTCTGCCGCCGGCCGACGCCGCGGGTCCGGGGGCCACGCTCCTGGGCGAGGGCGTCGAGCGGGCGGTCGTCCCGATCGCGCTGCAGGCCCTGAGCCTGCTCCTGACGGCCGTGCTGCTGCGGGTGGTCGGGGTGGGCTCGCGGGTCACGGTCGGTGTGGTGTGGGTGCTCGTCTGGGCGGGCTGGGCGGGTCAGCAGGCCTTCGCCACCGCCCCGCTCCCGCTCTTCCTGGGCCTGGCCGGCGGCACGATGGCGGTGTGTGCCTTCCGGGGCCTGACGTCGGGGCGCCGGTGAGCGCCCGCGCCGGTCAGCGGTCCGGCACGTCCTGGCGGAAGTACGGGTCCCGACCGGCGGTCCGGTAACCCTCCAGGCCGGGACCGGAGTCGACGGTCAGATCGCAGCCGGGCCCGGGAACGGCCCGGTTCCAGTGCACGTACGCCCGCGCCTCCGGCAGGGTCGGCGCCACCTTCGGGATCGCGGTGTACCAGTCGCGCTGCCGCTCGGGCCGCTTCGGGTCGGGTGCGGTGGAGAACTCGGAGAGCATGACCGGCTTGTCGTCGGAGATGTTCTTGCGGAGCCAGTCGTAGCCGGGGCGCTGGCTCCTGTCGAAGTCGAGCCAGTCCGGCGACTTGTGACAGAGGTAGTAGTTGTACTGGTCCATACCGATCCAGTCGACGTAGTCGTCGCCCGGGTAGAGCGCCTTCATCTGCTCGGCGTTGCCGGTCCAGCCGGAGACGGTCCACACCCACACCACGTTGGTGACGCCCAGCTTCCGGAAGCGGTCGTGGAGGTGGCGGTAGGCGGCGACGTACTCCTCCGGGGTCCCGGCGCCCTCGGGGATGCGGAAGTCCGCCTCCTGGTCGAAGGAGAAGAAGACCCGCTTGCCGTACTCCTTGATCCGCCGGGCCTGCGGGTCGATGACGGAGGTGTCGTACTTCCCGGAGGCGATGTTCTTCCAGCCGAGCTGTCTCTCGGTCCAGCCGGCGTGGTGCTTCTCCGTCCACACCGTGGACTCCCAGGCCAGCATGAGGAGGCGCTCGCGGCCGAGTTCGCGCTCGTCGGGGGTGAGCAGTTCGCCGTCGGCCTTGCTCCCCGACATGTCGTGGTACGTGTACACGAGGTCGAGCTTGCGGCCGATCTTCTTCTCGAAGGCGTACACGGGCCGGGTGAGCGAGCTGTCCTCGTCGTACGGGATGTACGCGCCCCACCAGGCCCCGCACGGGGCGACGAGGGTGGCGTCGGGGGTGCACCGGTCGTCGCCCTCGGCGAGGGTCGACCAGACGCCTATGCCGGCGGTCAGCGCGCCGACGGCGGCGAGCGCGACCGCGAGCCGGGTCCAGGGGCCGCTCTGGGCGTGCCGCCCGGTCATCCGCCCCCACCGGCCGCTCGTTTGCGGAACTGCGGCGCGCGGAACCGGAGCGTGCGGGTGCCGGAGGGCCGGGCGCCGTCGCGCTCCACGGCCCCGCGCGTGGCGGCGGGCAGCGGAACTCCGGGCAGGGCGGCGACGATGCTCACGAAGAGGGCGAGGACGACGAGGAACACGGTCAGCGAGAAGGCCTTCGCCAGGAACAGGGTGGTCGCGACGAGGGTGGCCACGGACAGGCTGACCGGCGCGGCCAGCGCCAGCGCCTCGAGACGGGCGCCGGGGCGCAGTCCGAGCGGCTGCGGGAGCAGCAGGGCCAGGCCCGGCGCGAGGACCACGAAGGCGAGGACGGGGATCCAGCGCGCCGGGGAGCCGCCGGGGAACGCGGTCGCCGCGAGGGCGACCCATCCGGAGGCCGCGAGCGCGGCTCTGCGCTGGACGCGCGGGGTCAGGCGTGGGTGGGCCATGGCGTACCTGCTCCTCGTACGGGGTGGGCCGACGGGAGTGTCGTCGGCGGGGTGTGCGGCCGGTGGTGGCGGGCGGGTGCGGCCTGTGGTGGGCGTGTCCGGCCGGTGGTGGGCGGGCGTGTTCAGCCGGTGGTGGTGGGCCGGTAGCGCAGGACGAGCCCGTACCGGTTCTCCTCCACGACCGCGAACAGCGGTGATGCCTTGAGCGCCTTGCCGAGGCGGTCGAAGCCGCCCTCCGGGAGGTAGCCCTCGCCGATGACGGCCTCGCCCTGGGTGGGGGTGAGGATCACATAGGCCGGGCGGCCCGCGGGGATGCCGCCGGCGAGATAGCCGGCCGGGTCCTTCAGCATGCGGAGGTTCTCGTCGACCTCCTGCTCGGTGAAGAACCAGCGCTCGTACTGGTCGTAGCGGTAGTACGAGTCGGCGAACGCGCCGGTCGCGGCGAGGATGAGCGCACCCTCGGGCGCCCGGTCGAAGGCGCGGCGGGTGAGCGCGGTCTCGCCGGGCGGTGCGTAGTGCATGCCCTCCTTGCCGTAGTACGAGGGCAGGAAGCCGGCGAGCATGGCGACGAGGGTGAGGGGCAGGGCGACGGTTGCCGTGCGGCGGGCGACGGTGGCGGCGCGGCTCGCGGCCCCGGCGGCGGGGACGAGCGCGGCGGCCGCGAAGAAGGCCGCGCCGGGAAGGCCGAAGAGATAGACCCGGAAGATCATCTCGCCGCCGTAGTCGTTCACGGCGAACATCGGGAGGGGTGCCGCGGCGACGAGCAGCAGCGGCAGGGCGCTGCGGACCAGCCTGCGGCGCAGGAGCACGGCGGCGGCGGCGAGGCCGCCGAGGGCGAGCACCATCAGGATGTTGGCGCTGCCGACGAGTTCGGGGCCCGGTCCGGTGGGGTCGCCCGCGAAGCCGGGGCGCGAGTTGCCGAGCAGGTCGCCGGCCTTCTCGCGCAGGGTGCCGAGCGTTTCGAGGAACAGCTCCCGGCCCATGGTCAGGTTCCAGACCAGCATGATCAGGCCGGAGACGGCGAGCAGCCCCAGGTTGCGGTAGCGCCGGGTGAGGCAGAGTGCGGAGAGGCTCGCGCAGAGCATCACCGGGGTGAGCTGGTGCGAGGCGTTGATGGTGGCGATGACCGGGACGAGGAAGAGGACGGCGACGGCCCGCTGCCGGGTGGTCGTGGGCGGCGGCACGGCCGCGGCGGCCGGGTCGAGCGTGGCGCGGTCGCGGAGCGGTCCCGCCGAGCCGGGCAGGACGAAGTGCCGGACGACGACGGCGAAGACGGTGAGGTAGAGCAGGTACGAGAAGCCCTGCGGGGAGAGGTAGTCCTGACCCACCCAGTTCGCGAGCTGAAAGATCCACACTCCGGTCCACACGAGACGCCAGTCGTCGCTGAACGTGCGGTAGACGAGGATCAGGACGGGAACGGTCAGCAGGCCGAGCGCGACGGGCGCCCAGTTGATGAACGAGGCGGCGGCGTCCACGCCGAAGGCTCGGACGAGGGCGGCGTCCAGCGAGAAGAAGCCGGGCCACTGGTCGTAGGCGGACATGCCGCCGGAGAGCTCGGTCCCGGGGTGGACGGTGCCCTGGTCGAGCAGCCTGCTGATGATCGCGTCGTGCTTGGACGCCCAGGCGTAGCGGACGGTGTCGTACAGGATCGCGGGCGGCGCCTTGAGGGCGACGAGCATCGCCGCGCAGTAGGTGGCCGGCCAGAGGGGAGCGGTGCCGGCGCGGCGCAGGGTGATGACGAAACCGCAGGTGAGGACCACGAGAGCGGCATAGAAGGTGAGCGGGAAGCGGTCGAGGAGACCGAACTCGTCCATGCTCCGGAAGTCGATGCCGGGCAGCGCCCAGAGCCAGAGGGCGCCGGCGACGAGGAGGGGGACGAGGTTGAGGGCGTCGGGGGAACGGAGGGCGGCGGCGAGCCGGTCACGGGGGGCGGTGGCCCGCGCCCCTGCCGCCGGGCCCGTGACCGCCCGCTCTCCTGCTCCTGCGGTCGGCTCCCCCGCCGCCGGGTCCGTGGCCGCCCGAGCCCCTGCCTCCGGGACCGTCGCCTCCCGCTCCCCTGCCGTCGTCGGGTCCGCTGCTGCCCGCTCCCTCGCCTCGCGGTCCTCCGCCTCCCGGTCCGTGGCGGAGGGCCGCGATGGCTCACCGCTCCCGGTCACCGGTGCGGGCCCCTGACGCTGCACGGCCTCTCCCCCCACGAACTGTCCCTTTCGCCGAAGTACAGGAAGGTACTTCGGTTTTGTTCGGGCTTTCAACTGCCGGTCGGATCGCCGGAGTTGTCGATCTTCGGACACCGGGGCTCAGCCGGCGAACCCGGGCCCCTTCACCAGGGCTCGGGCCCTGCGGTACATGCGCCAGCCGACCGTGGGCAGAGAGTCCGGGTACGGCGCCGCCTTCGCGCCGCGCCCCTCCATCCACTGCTCGATGTCGGCGACGGTGTGGCCGCGGCGCAGGATCAGCCGGGCGATGCGGTAGATCTCGTCCGTCCCCGAGCTGAGCGCGTGCCGGACGGCGACGGCCGAGGTGTACCCGGCGGCCGCGGCGGCCCGCCGTACGGCCGGGCTGTTGTAGCCGTGCGGATAGGCGAGATGGCGGACCTCGTGCCCGAGGACGTCCTCCAGCACCGCCTTGGACTCGCGCAGTTCCCGGCGGAGCGCGGCCGGCGCGAGGGTGTCGAGCTGCGGGTGGGTGGCGGTGTGCGCGCCGATCTCCATCCCGTACTGCTCCAGGAGCGGCGCCTGGGCGAGGGTCATCATCGGCGCGGGCGGCAGCAGACAGGGCCGGCCGCGGGTGATGGCCCCGGTGGTGAGGTACGCGGTGGACGGCAGGCCGCGGGCGGCGAGGGCCTCGGCGGTCGGCCCCACCAGATCGGCGAAGCCGTCGTCGAAGGTGAGGACGACGGGCCGGGGCGGCAGCGGGGCACCGGTGGCGAAGTACGCGGCGAGGGTGCCGACGGTGATCGCGGTACGGCCGCTGGCGACGACCGCGTCGAGCTGGGCGGCGAACTGCTGCGGCGAGACGGTGAATTCGGCGATCCAGTCCGGGGGATCCTCCATCACGGCGTGGTAGAGGAGGACGGGTATGCGGGAGCGGGCGGTGGTGCCGGTCATCGGGTCACCGCCGAACCACCGCGCGGCGCCTGCGAGCGGGCCTCGGCGCGGGCCTGCGTACGGGCCCGCGTACGCGCCTTCGCGTATCCGATCGGGCCGTAGAGCATGCCGCGCCGCTCCAGCCGGGACAGCGAGGCGGGCCAGGGGTGGTGCTGGGTGCCGTGCTCGCCGGGAACGCCGCCCTCGGACGTCTCGCCCCGCCGGGCGGTCATGGTCCGGGCGTACGCGAGGCCGCGCGGCAGCCGGGCGAGCAGGGCGGGCAGCAGGCGGGGGCTGCGTATCAGGGTGGCGGTGAGGTACGCGGTGAGCCCGGCACCGTAGCCGTACGCCTGGTTCCGCAGGTCCTGCCAGGTGTCGCGGTGGTGGTGCCAGACGAGGGCCTCGGAGGTGTAGCGGAGGCGGAATCCGGCGGCGAGGACGGCGACGAAGGCGTACAGGTCGTCGCCGCCGCGGGCGGCGGTCCCGGTGCCGGTCGCCGGGTCGAAGCCGCCGGCCCGGCGGAGGGCGTCGGCGCGGAACGCCATGTTGGCGCCGGAGCCGAAGCTCCCGGCGGTGAAGGGGAAGAGCGGCTCGTCGGCGGGCGGGTGCGCCGGGTCGTAGAGCCGGGGTGCGAAGCCCTTGGCGAAGCCGCCGTGGGATTCGAGGAGGATCTGGGCGGGGGTGCCGAGGCGGGCGGGCAGGATCAGACCGGTGACGCAGCCGAGTCCGGGATCGGCGGTGAAGGGCGCGGTGAGGGCGCTCAGCCAGCGCGGGTCGGCGATCACGTCGTCGTCGGTGAAGGCGACCACGGCCCCTTCGGCGGCGGCGAGGCCGGTGTTGTGTGCGGTGGCGAGGCCGGGGGTGTCCTCGCGCACGTACCGGACGCGGTCGGCGTGCTCGGCGTACTTCCGGGTGACGAGCTCGTGGGTGTCGGTGGTGCGGGGCGCGTTGTCGACGACGATCAGCTCGAAGTCCGGGTGGTCCTGGGCGAGCAGCGAGTCGAGGGCGCGGGCGAGGGACTCGGGGCGCTCACGGGTCGCGACGACGACGGAGGCGCGCGGCGGAGCGGGCGGGTCGAGAACGGGCGGCCGGGCGGCGGCGAGCCGTTCGGCGTCGGTCCCGGGCCGCCCCGCCCCGGCGAGCCGCAGCCGGGCTAGGGCGGCGAGCACCTCGGCGGGGTCCTCACCGGTGGGGACGGTCCCGACGACGGTGGCGGCGGGCCGCCCCCGGAGCCGTACGAGCGCGTAGACGTCACCGGGCACGACGGCCGGCGCGCCGGGCGCGGGCCGGAAGCCGAGGACGGGCCCGTCGGGCGCGTCGAGATCGAGCTCGGCGACGGAGAGGGGCCGGGGGGCGGGGGTGCTGCTCATCGGGGGTCTCCCCAGAGACGTACGGAGGCGGGTGCGGCAGGTGGGACGAATGGGGCCTGCTCGGTGAGCGGGACGGGCGGGGCGTGCTCGGTGAGCGGGACGGGCGGGGCGTGCTCGGTGAGCGGGACGGGCGGGGCGTGCTCGGTGAGCGGGACGGGCGGGGCGTGCTCGGTGAGTGGGACGGGCGGGGCTGATGGGGCGCGATCGGCGAGCCGGGTGAGCGGGGTGGGTGCGGCGGGTATGCGCCGGCGCGCCCGCGTGCACGGGCTCGGTCACGGGCTCAGTCACCCGCGCGGGCGCGGTCACCGACGCGGCCGACGGCGGTGCGGTGGGGCCGACGGTGGCCCCTCAGGCGGGCGAGACCGTTGAGGACGGCGCGCCCCCGGGCCGCGACCGCGGGCCGGGTACGGACGAAGCGGTGCACACGCAGCGGGGGCTCCCGGCGCAGCCAGTGGGCCCCGCCCAGCACACCCGGCCGGACGACGGCACCCTCGTGCACCGTCAACTCCCCCGTCTTCAGCGAGTCCTTGTACTCGGCTGCGCCGCGCCCCAGGTCCAGCATCCCGATCCCGGCGGCGGCCGCGGCCTCGGCCATCCGCAGATGGAGGACGAGCCCCGGCGAGTACTTCGCGAACTCCGGGTCGTACGCCGGGAACCAGCAGGACAGCACGGTCCTGGACCGCAGTCCGAAGTGGGCGGCGACCGGGCGCTCCCCCACGTACAGCACGGACAGCACGCCGGAACAGCCGGGCGTACGGAGCGTGTGCAGGCGGCGGACGAGCGCGCTGATCCACTCCCGGGCGAAGCGGTCGCCGCGGCCGGTCCTGCGGTACTGGGCGGACTTCCACGCCATGAGGGTGCGCAGGGCCGCCGGATCGCGCTCGTCGAAGACGAAGCGCACCTCGCCGTCCGCCTGCCGGCCGAGCTTGCGCTCCTTGGCGAGGGTGGTCCTGAGGAACTTGGGCGACTGGACGCGAAGCAGCGCCTCGTAGGCCGCGTACCCCTCGCCGACGTCGATCACCGGCGAGGCGAACGACTCGGTGGCGGCACCCTCGAAGACCGGCTGCCCGTCCTCCAGGTTGTCGAACTCCCAGACGGCGAGACCGCAGGCGCGCAGCAACACCCGTGCGTCCGGCCGCAGTCCGGAACGCAGGACGGCTCCCTGACTGTCGGAGACCCCGAAGCCGATGGCACGGCCCCCGCCGAACAGGCCCTTCTCGTACGGGAAGAAGCCGACCGGTTGCCCGTCCTCCCACCAGACGGCGACCCGCGAGCGCGGGCGGACCTCGGCGACCGCGCGGGTGAACTCCGGCTCCATGAAGGGATTCGCGGGCCCCCCGGCTTTCGCGCGCAGTTCCCGCCAGGACTCGATCTCGCGCTCGCCCAGCTCCCCCGGCCGCACGACGCGCACGCTCACAGCACTCACCTGCCGACCCCCCGGTCTACCCCCTGAGCACTACCAGGACAGGACGGTACCGGTCCGTGGTCACCCGCGGCAGGGATACTGGGGCTTTCCGTGACCAACCCGTGAAGGAGGGGACATGACGGGGATCCGTGATGATCAAGGGGCTCGCGGGGTGGACGGGTTGGAGATCATCGGCTGGGGCAGGACCGCGGACGTGTACGCGCTGCCGGGGGACGACGCGTGGGTGCTGCGGCGCAACCGGGACGGCGGCGACACGGCCCGGGAGGCCGAGGTCATGACGCGGCTGACGCGCCACGGCTACCCGGTCCCGGCGGTGCTGCGCGCGGAGGGGCCCGATCTGGTGATGGAACGCCTCGCGGGGCCGTCGCTCCTGGACGCCCTGCTGGCCGGCACGTACGAACCGGAACCGGCGGGCGCGCTGATCGCGGAGCTCCTGGCGAGGCTGCACGCGCTGCCGGGGTCACCGCCGGCACATCTGGACCTGCACCCCGGGAACGTCCTCCTGACGGCCGACCGGGGACCCGTCGTCATCGACTGGGAGACCGCCGAGGAGGGCCACCCGCCGGGCCTGGACCACGCGATGTCGGCGCTGCTCCTCGCGGAGGTGGCGGTCTCCCCGGCCCCGTACGCCCCGGGCGCCCGGGCGGGCCTGGCCACGCTCCTCTCGGCCGCGACGGCCCCGGTCCTGCCGCACGTCGGCACGGCCCGGGTCCGCCGTGCGGCGGACCCGAACCTGACGGAGGGGGAGAGGGCGACGCTGGGCGCGGCGGCGGACCTGGTGACAGAGCTGGCGGCACCCCGGGCGGCCTGAGCGGGCGGCGCCCCGGGCCGCCTGGGCGACCCGGCGAAACCCGGTGGCCCGGCGCCCGGCCCCGCCGCTACCGTCGGGGGCCCGCAGACCTCGCCCGCGGCTGCCCTGTGTGAGAGAGAGTGAACCCGTGACCGCCGCCCACCGCCCGACGACGACCCTGTGGCGCCCCACCGGCCCGATCGAGCTGGATCTCGTGCGGGAGCTGGAGTGGCGGGCCTGGCCGCCGCGGCTGCCCGAGCAGCCGATCTTCTACCCGGTCCTCAACGAGGAGTACGCGGTGATGATCGCGCGGGACTGGAACGTCAGGCACAGCGGCGTCGGCTTCGTCACCCGCTTCGAGGTCGACACGGAGTTCCTGCGCAGGTACCCGGTCCAGCAGGCGGGCGGCCGGACGATCCTGGAGCTGTGGGTGCCGGCGGAGGAGCTCGACGAGTTCAACGCGCACATCGTGGGCGAGATCGAGCTGGTTCACGAGTTCCGCTGAACGCGGCTCGCTAGGGTGCGGTCATGGGAGCACTGACGACCACCGTCCGCGAGCCGCGCCTGCCGTTCGGGAGCCACCGATGACGATCCGCCGCGCGGTCCCCAACCTCCACACCGCCTCCCTCGAGGAGAACCGTGACTTCTACGGGCTGCTCGGGTTCGAGGCGGTGATGGACCACGGCTGGATCACCACCCTCGCCTCCCCGTCGGCCCCCGCGGCGCAGATCAGCCTGATGACCCACGACCTGACCGCCCCGGTCGCCCCGGACCTGAGCGTGGAGGTCGACGACGTGGACGCGGCGTACGCGGCGGTCCGGGCGTCGGGCGCCGAGATCGTCCACCCCCTGACCGACGAACCCTGGGGCGTGCGCCGCTTCTTCACCCGCGACCCGGACGGCCGCGTGATCAACGTCCTGAGCCACCGGTCCCAGCGGCCCGACGCGGCTGCCGGTGCCGCTAGTTCGAAAGCGCCAGGCGGACGCCGAAGGCCGCGATGACCGTGCCCGTGAGGCGGTCCAGGTAGCGGCGGGCCCTGGGCTTGCGGAGCTGGTCGCGGAGGAGGCGGGCGAAGGCGATCAGGACCGTGGACCAGAGCAGACCGAGGAGGATGTGTTCACCGGTGAGGAGGAGGCCCATGGTGAAGTGGTCGCCGCCCGTCGGCAGGAACTGCGGGAGCACCGCCACATAGAAGGCGCCCACCTTCGGGTTCAGCAGGTTCGTGAGCGTTCCCTGGCGCCAGCCGACGGCCAGGGAGTCCTCGGCCGTCGCGTGCCCCTCGTCCGCCTCGCCCGTCGCCGGGAGGCCGCGGAAGGTGTTGCGGAGCATCTGGAAGCCGATCCACACCAGGTACGCGGCACCCGCCCAGCGCAGGATGTCGTACGCCGTCTGCGAGGCCGTGAGCAGCGCCGTCACGCCCAGCGAGGTGAGCGCGCCCCACAGCAGGGTGCCGGTCTGGATCCCGAGGACGACTCCCCAGGCCCGCGCGCGGTGGCCGAGGGCGGAGGTGCGCAGGATCAGCGCGGTGTCGAGGCCGGGGGTGAGGGTGAGCAGCCCTACGACGAGGGCGAAGGACCAGAGAGCCGTGGTGGGTTCCATGGAGTGTCAGGATATCCCGCACCCCGGGCCGCGCCTCAGCCGCGGCGCTTCACGTCCGTGCAGTACACCGCAGGATGGACGCCGTACGGGTCGAAGGTCGTGCGGGTTCCGTCGTAGGTGCCGTCGATGCACAGCTCGCCGCCTCGGAGGTCGAGGGTGAACTCGACCTTTCCGTCGGCTTCCACGGGGCTGTGGACGCGGTGGGCGAAGCCGTAGCCGATCTCGCCGAGGGCCTTCTCGACATGGGCCGCGGTCGGGTCGCCCGTGCCGTCCAGTGCCTTCGCGATACGGCTGCCGTGGCGAAGGGCGGCGCACTTCTCGGTGTCGCCCAACTCGACCTCCTGACGCACGCGGTCGAAGTTCCAGGCGGTGTCGGCGGGCGCGGGCATGTCGTCGAGGGGAACGGGGACTTCCGAGTCGCCGGGGCGGGGCCCCGGGGCCTGGGGTTCGACCGGCACCGGCGCCGACCGCTGCGGTTCGCGGCTCGGGGGCACGGCGGGGAGGTCCTCGGAGCCCTTCTCGCACGCCGCGGCGACCTCCATCACGAGGCTCATGAGTCCGAGCGCGGCCCTCTGGTCCTCGGCGGTGAGGGCGGGGTCGTCCATGGGGTCGGGTCTCGCCTCCGTGGGCGTGGGCGTGGCGGTCGGCTTCACGGCCATGGCCGCTCCCGCCGTCGCCTCGCCCCTCGCCCCCTCCGTGCCGCAGGCCGTGAGCGCGAGGGCGCACAGCGCCGCCGCGATCACGCCGCCGAGTCGCTTGTTCTTCACGATGGTCGAGCGCTCTGAAGTCATGCCCGCAGTCTGTTCGCGGCGGGCGGGGCCCCACCTGAGTACGACTACTCAACTGCCGCCCCCGCGTGCTCAGACCACCCGCACGCCCGCCCGCCAGACCTCCGTCACCAGCGGAACGCCCGGGCGGTAGGCCAGGTGCACGTGGGACGGGGCGTCGAGGAACGTGAGGTCCGCGCGCGCGCCGGGCGTCAGCCGGCCGACGTCCGTGCGGCGCAGGGCCGCCGCGCCGCCCGCCGTGGCCGACCAGACCGCCTCGTCGGGGGTCATGCCCATGTCCCGTACCGCGAGGGCGATGCAGAAGGGGACGGAGGACGTGAAGGACGAGCCCGGGTTGCAGTCCGTGGACAGGGCGACCGTCACGCCCGCGTCCAGGAGACGGCGGGCGTTCGGCCACTGCGCACGGGTGGAGAACTCCGCGCCCGGGAGGAGGGTCGCGACCGTCGATCCGTTCGCCAGCGCGTCCACGTCGGCGTCCGTCAGGTGGGTGCAGTGGTCCGCGCTCGCCGCGTCCAGCTCCACCGCGAGCTGGACGCCGGGGCCGTACGTGAGCTGGTTCGCGTGCACCCGGGGGTGCAGGCCCTTCGCCATGCCCGCAGTCAGGATCGCGCGCGCCTGGTCGCCGTCGAAGGCGCCCTTCTCGCAGAAGACGTCCACCCAACGGGCGTACGGGGCACACGCGTCCAGCATCTCGCCCGTCACCAGGTCCACATACGCGGCCGGGTCGTCGGCGTAGTCCGGGGAGACGATGTGCGCGCCGAGGTACGTGACCTCGTCGGTGTGCTCGGCCGCGATGCGCAGCGCACGTGCCTCGTCCTCGACGGTCAGGCCGTAGCCCGACTTGGTCTCGAAGGTCGTCGTGCCCTGGCGGAGGGCCTCGCGGAGGTAGCGGGCGACGTTCGCCGAGAGCTCGGCGTCGGTCGCCGCGCGGGTCGCCGCGACCGTGGTGCGGATGCCGCCGGCCTCGTAGGCCTGGCCGGACATGCGGGCGTTGAACTCGGCGGTGCGGTCGCCCGCGAAGACGAGGTGCGAGTGGGAGTCCACGAAGCCGGGGATCACCGCCCGTCCACCGGCGTCGACCCTGTTGTCAGTGGCCGGTGCTTTGCTGGATTCACCGACCCAGACGACGCGGTCGCCGTCGACGACGACGGCCGCGTCCTGGATCAGGCCCAGGGCACTTCCTCCCCCACTCTCGAACTTGCTCGAGCGGGGGGACCCCGATCCGAGGGAGGGATCGTTCGTGACGAGGCTGGCGATGTTGACGATGGCGGTGGCGGCCTTCGCCACGGCGCTGTTCGCGCTCGTGGGGGCGGAGCTCGCCACCGGGTTGTTCGTCGCCGCGGGGCCGGTGTTCATGGTGAGGGGTGTCTCCTTCAGGCGCTTCAGCCGCGCAGTGCGGCGATCGAGTCCGCGAGGGCACGGGGCACGTCCTGCACGGTCTGGTGGACCCCGTCCCGTACGACGTGACGTCCGCCCACGACGGTGTGCCGGACGTCCGCTGCCGACGCTGCGAATACCGCCGTCTCGGCTGCCAGACGCGGTACCGGTCCCGCTGTCCTGACCGAGTCCAGGGCGATCGTCGTGAAGTCGGCCGGGGCGCCGGCCTCCAGGGTGCCCGCGTCCGGCCGGCCGAGGGCCGCGTGGCCGTCCGCCGTGGCCGCGCGGAGGAGCGCGGCCGCCGTCCAGTGGCCCCGGGTGCGGGTGCGGAGGCGTTCGTTCAGTTCCATCGCGCGCGCCTCCTCCAGCAGGTCGATCACCGCGTGGCTGTCGCTGCCCAGGGACAGCGGGGAGCCGGCACGCTGGAGGGCGACGGCCGGGCCGATGCCGTCGGCCAGGTCCCGTTCCGTCGTGGGGCACATGCAGGTGCCGGTGGACGTCGAACCGATCATGGCGATGTCGGCGTCCGTCATATGGGTGTTGTGGACGCCCGTCGTCCGGGCGCCGAGCACTCCGTGGTCGGCCAGGAGCTGGGTGGGCGTGCGGCCGTGGGCCGCCAGGCAGGCGTCGTTCTCGGCCGTCTGCTCCGAGAGGTGGACGTGAAGGGGCGCCTGCCGGTCCTGGGCCCAGCGGGCCACCGTCGACAGCTGGTCCGCCGGGACCGCGCGGACCGAGTGGATCGCCGCCCCGATCCGTACCCCGTCCCGTTCCTTCAGGCCGCTCACCCGCTCGGCCCAGGCCTCGGCCGTGCCGTCGGAGAAGCGGAGCTGGTGCCGGTCGGGGGCGGCCCCGAAGCCGGCGGAGAGGTACGCCGTGTCGAGGAGGGTGATGCGGATGCCGGCCTCGCCTGCGGCGGCGATCAGGGCCTCGCCCATGGCGTTGGGGTCGGCGTACGGGGTGCCGCCGGGCGCGTGGTGGAGGTAGTGGAACTCGCCGACGGCCGTGATACCCGCCAGTGCCATCTCCGCGTACACGGCACGGGCGAGGGCGAAGTAGCTGTCGGGGTCGAGGCGTTGGGCCACGTTGTACATGACCTCGCGCCAGGTCCAGAAGGTGCCGGAGCCGACCTGGACGGTACCGCGCAGGGCGCGGTGGAAGGCGTGCGAGTGGGCGTTGGCGAGGCCGGGGATCGTGAGGCCGCGGAGGGCGACCGCGCCCGGCGGCGGGGCGTCCACCCCGGTGCGGACGGCCGCGATCCGGCCGCCGGGGTCCACGTCCAGGGCCACGCCCGGCTCGACGTTCGTGTCGAGCCAGGCGTGTTCCAGCCAGTACGTCGTCAGCGGCACGCCAGCTCCTCCAGTACGTCGGCGAGTGCGAGGACCCCGGCCGCGCAGTCGTCCTCGGCCGCGAACTCGGCCGGGGAGTGCGAGACGCCGGTGGGGTTCCGTACGAACAGCATGGCGGTCGGAATCGATTCGGAGAGGATTCCCGCGTCGTGTCCGGCACCGGTGCCGAGGACCGGGACCTTGCCGGACTCGCCCAGGATCCGGGACAGCTCGTCGCGCAGGGCGTGCGAGAAGTCCACGATCGGAGTGAAGGACTCCCGGACGACCGTGAGGTCGATGCCGTGGCGCCGGGCGTAGTCGCGGGCCGCCGTCTCGACGCCCGCCACGACCGTGTCGAGCGAGTCCTGGTCGGCGGCGCGGGCGTCGAGCCAGCCGCGGACCAGGGACGGGATGGCGTTGACGCCGTTGGGCTCGACCGCGATCTTGCCGAAGGTGGCGACGGCGCCCGCGAGCTCCGCCTCGCGGCGGGCGGCGAGGACCGTCTCCGCGTAGGTGAGCATCGGGTCGCGGCGGTCGACCAGGCGGGTGGTGCCCGCGTGGTTGGCCTCGCCCGCGAAGTCGTACCGCCAGCGGCCGTGCGGCCAGATGGAGGAGGCGATGCCGACGGCGTCCCCGGAGAGGTCGAGGGCGCGGCCCTGCTCGACGTGGAGTTCGACGAACGCGCCGATGCGGGCGAGCCGCTCGGGGTCGGGACCGATCGTCGAGGGGTCGTACCCGGCGGCCTCCATGGCCTGCGGGAGGCTGGTGCCGGCGCCGTCGCGGAGCTCGTACGCCTGCTCCTTCGTCAGCCGGCCGGCGGTGAGGCGGGAGCCGACGCAGGCGAGGCCGAAGCGGGCGCCCTCCTCGTCGCCGAAGTTGGTGATGGCGAGGGGGCGCTTGAACGAGACGCCGCGCGAGCGGAGTTCGTCGAGGGCGGCGAAGGCGGAGACGACGCCGAGGGGGCCGTCGAAGGCGCCGCCGTCCGGGACGGAGTCCAGGTGGGAGCCGGTGACGACGGCGTCCCCCGCCGTGGGGTCGCCGAGCCAGGCCCACTGGTTGCCGTTGCGGTCGGTCTCGACGTCCATGCGGCGGGCCTCGGCCTGCATGCGGAACCAGAGGCGGCAGTCGGCGTCGGCCTCGGTCCAGGCGTAACGCCGGTAGCCACCGGAGGCGGCGCTGCGGCCGATGGGCCGCAGCGACCGCCACATGGCGTGGAAGGTGGCGCTCACGCCGAGGCCTCGTCGTCGGAGCCCTCGCGCATCGGGACGCGGACGCCCTTCTCGTCGGCGACCCGCTCCGCGATGTCGTAGCCCGCGTCGACGTGCCGGATGACGCCCATGCCGGGGTCGTTCGTCAGGACGCGGCGGATCTTCTCGCCCGCGAGCTTGGTGCCGTCGGCCACCGAGACCTGGCCGGCGTGGATGGACCGGCCCATGCCGACGCCGCCGCCGTGGTGGATGGAGACCCAGGACGCGCCGGAGGCGACGTTCACCATGGCGTTGAGGAGCGGCCAGTCGGCGATGGCGTCGGAGCCGTCGAGCATGGCCTCGGTCTCGCGGTACGGGGAGGCCACCGAGCCGCAGTCGAGGTGGTCGCGGCCGATCGCGAGGGGCGCGGCGAGGGTGCCGTTGCCGACCATGTCGTTGAACATGTCGCCGGCCTTGTCGCGCTCGCCCTGGCCGAGCCAGCAGATGCGGGCGGGCAGGCCCTGGAAGTGGACGCGCTCGCCGGCCATCTTGATCCAGCGGTGCAGGGACTCGTTCTCCGGGAAGAGGTCGAGGATCGCCTTGTCCGTCTTGTGGATGTCCGAGGCCTCGCCGGACAGGGCCGCCCAGCGGAACGGGCCCTTGCCCTCGCAGAACAGCGGTCGGATGTACGCCGGCACGAAGCCGGGGAAGGCGAACGCGCGGTCGTAGCCGGCCAGCTGGGCCTCGCCGCGGATCGAGTTGCCGTAGTCGAAGACCTCGGCGCCCGCGTCCATGAAGCCGACCATGGCCTCGACGTGCCTGGCCATCGACTCGCGGGCCCGCACGGTGAAGCCGGCCGGGTCCTTGGCGGCCGCGTCGGCCATGTCGTCGAAGGCCACGCCGACCGGCAGGTAGGCCAGCGGGTCGTGGGCGGAGGTCTGGTCCGTCACGATGTCGATCGGGGCGCCCTCGGCGAGCATCTGCGGGAGCAGCTCGGCGGCGTTGCCGAGGAGGCCGACGGAGAGCGGACGGCGGGCGTCGCGGGCCTCCGTGGCCAGCTGGAGCGCGTGGGCGAGGTTGTCCGCCTTCACGTCCAGGTAGCGGTGCTCGATGCGGCGCTCGATGGCGCGCGGGTCGACGTCGATGCAGATGGCGACGCCGTCGTTCATGGTCACGGCGAGCGGCTGGGCGCCGCCCATGCCGCCGAGGCCGGCGGTGAGGGTGATCGTGCCGGCCAGGGTGCCGCCGAACTTCTTCGCGGCGACGGCGGCGAAGGTCTCGTACGTGCCCTGGAGGATGCCCTGGGTGCCGATGTAGATCCAGGACCCGGCGGTCATCTGGCCGTACATGGTGAGGCCGAGCTGCTCCAGGCGGCGGAACTCCTCCCAGTTGGCCCAGTCGCCGACCAGGTTGGAGTTGGCGAGGAGGACGCGCGGGGCCCACTCGTGGGTCTGCATGACGCCGACGGGCCGGCCGGACTGGACGAGCATCGTCTCGTCCTGCTTCAGCGTCCGGAGCGTGCGGACCATGGCGTCGAAGGAGCGCCAGTCGCGGGCGGCCTTGCCGGTGCCGCCGTAGACGACGAGCTTGTCGGGGTGCTCGGCGACCTCGGGGTCGAGGTTGTTCTGGAGCATCCGGAGGGCGGCTTCCTGCTGCCATCCCAGGGCGCTCAGTTCCGTACCGCGAGCCGCTCGTACGGGGCGGGGTCCTGACATGGGGGTGCCTCCTCGGATGTCGTTCAGATATTCACATCCTCGCGCTATGAATAGTTGTAGTCAACAGCTGCGGGGCCGCACGTCCCGGTGATGGGATGGATCCATGGCCTCCTCCCGCCGCGATCTCGCCGTCCGAGCCTCCGTCGACCAAGGACTCCTCTCCCCCGCCGAACCGGTCGTCGCCCTCCTCGACACCGCCGGCATCCGGGCCTCCGCAGCCTCCCTGACCAGCGCGTTCGCCGCCGTCACCGACGCGCCCGTGCTGCACGCCTTCGCCGTCAAGGCCGCCCCGCTCGTCCCCGTGCTCCGCCTCCTGCACGAGGCCGGACTCGGCGTCGAGGTCGCGAGCCCCGGCGAGCTGGCCCTCGCGCGCGCCGCCGGAGTCCCGCCCGCCGACACCGTGCTCGACTCCCCCGCCAAGACCCCCGCCGAGCTGCGCCAGGCCCTCGCGCTCGGCATCGCCGTCAACGCCGACAACCTCCAGGAACTGGCCAGGCTCGACGCGCTCATCGCCTCCGCGCCCACCGCCTCACCCCTCGGGATCCGGGTGAACCCGCAGGTCGGAGCCGGTTCCATCGGCGCCCTCTCGACCGCGACCGCCACCTCCAAGTTCGGCGTGGCACTCCGCGACGAGGGCGCCCGCAAGGCCGTCGTCCAGGCCTACGCGGAGCGGCCCTGGCTGACCCGGCTGCACACCCACACCGGCTCCCAGGGCGTCCCGCTCGCCCTGATGGCCGAAGGCGTCGGAGAGGCGTACGCGCTCGCCGAGGAGATCAACCGCACGGTCGGCCGACAGCAGATCGACACCCTCGACATCGGCGGCGGCCTGCCGGTCAACTTCCACTCCGACGAGGAGACGCCGACGTACGCGGAGTACGCCCGGCTGCTCGCCGACACCGTCCCCGGACTCTTCGACGGCCGCTACGGCCTGGTGACCGAGTTCGGCCGCTCCCTGCTGGCCAAGCACGGCACGATCCTCGCCCGGGTGGAGTACACCAAGACCTCCGGGGGCCGCCCCATCGCCGTCACCCACGCGGGCGTACAGGTGGCCACCCGGACGGTCTACGCACCCGAGGCCTGGCCGCTGCGCGTGCTCGCCTACGACTCCGAGGGCCGCCCCCGCACCGGGGAGGTCACCGTCCAGGACGTGGCGGGCCCCGCCTGCTTCGCCGGGGACCTGCTCGCCGCCGGCCGGGCGCTGCCGCTGCTGCACCAGGGCGACGTGGTGGCCGTCCCGGACACGGGCGCGTACTGCTTCGCCCACCACTACGCGTACAACAGCCTGCCCCGGCCGGGCATCCACGGCTTCACGGTGACGGAGGGCGGGGACGGTGGCGGCGACGGGGTGGTCGCCTTCGCGACCGTACGGAAGCCCCAGACGCTCGCGGAGATCGTCGCCGAGTCGGGCGGGGCGCACGCGGACGCCCTCGTCGGGTAGCGCGGGCCGTGCGTCGCGGTTTCGATGAAGCCATGACTGGAACGGGAACCGGCTCGAACACCACGACCGTCGTCGTCGAGCGGCGGGTCGACGCCTCCCCCGGGCGGGTCTGGGAGTCGATCACCGACCTGCCGGACATGCCCCGCGTCCTCTCGGGCGTCGAGCGGGTCGAGGTGCTCACCGAGGGCGGCTTCGCCGTGGGCACCCGCTGGCGCGAGACCCGGCGGATGCTGGGCAAGGAGGCCACCGAGGAGATGCTGGTGACGGAGTGCGAGCCGCCCGACCGGTACGTGACGGTCGCCGACTCGCACGGTATGCACTACGTCTCCGAGATCACCCTCGTCCCCGACGGAACGGGGGCGACCACCCTGCGGATGACGTTCTCCGCCCGGCCCTCCCGCGGTCGCAGGCAGGGATTCCTGGGACGGCTGATGGCCCGCTTCGGCGCGAAGGCGGTCGCCAAGGCGCTCGCGAAGGACCTGTCCGAGATCGCGAACGCGGTGGAATCGAAGATCTGACGGTCGACCTGACACACAATCCTGACCCGATTACCGCCAGGTGCTGGCATGTTCCGATGGAAAATGCCAGAACACCCCCCGGAGGCCGCTGCGTTCAGTAACGTCACCGTCACTGCCGCACGTTCGCACGCCGCATCGGGAGGGGAATCCGCGTGCCCGGAATCGACGAGTGCCTTCTGGAGGCCATGGCCCTGCCGGGCGCTCGCGGAGCCTCCCTGGTCGACTGGACCAGCGGGCTCGCCCTCGGGACGGCGGGCGACTCACCGGTCGGCGACCATGAGACGACCGCCGCCGAGACCGCCGAACTCGCCCGAGCCGCCGCCGAGTTCGACTCGTTCGCCGCCGCGGGAGAGGACCCCGGCGACGAACCGCCCGTCGAGGACCTGATCGTCACCACCCGCGCCGGCTACCACGTCCTGCGCTTCGTCGAGACGTCCTTCGACAGCAGCGTCTTCCTCCACCTCTGGCTCGACCGCGACACCGGCAACCTCGCCCTCGCCCGAATACGCCTCCGCGACCTCGCCGAACGGCTGGTCCTGGGATGAGCGGGCTCGGAGCGACCGCGGTCGCCACTCCCGTCTCCCCCATGCTGGTACGGCTCGCCGCGGAGAAGGCCACCGGCGCCCTGCTCCGCGACCACGGCACCCTCTACCTCGTCGACGGCCGTGTCGTACACGCCGAGAGCCCGGCCGCCCCCGGCGTCGACGTCCTCCTCACCACCGGCGGACGGCTGCCCCGCGAGGGCTGGGACGAGGCCGTCGACCGGGCGGGCGCCCATCGCGCCGTCGGCCGCTTCCTCGTCGACAGCGGCCGGCTCCACGACGGCGAGCTGGAGATCTGCCACCTCGGCGCCGTCTTCGACGCGGCCTTCTTCGCCCTCTCCCCCACCAGCGGACCGACCCGCTTCCGGTACGGGGTCGGGCACTGGTTCGGGACGGTGCGGCCGGTGTCGGCCGAGGCCGTGGAGCGCGAGACGATACGCCGCCGCGAACTCCTCGACGCCGTCTGGCCGTACGCCTCCGTGGACACCTCCCCCGTCGTGCCGCGCCGCGCCGCCCCCGGCCAGACCGTGGGGGCGCGCCAGCGGGCCCTGCTCGCCGCCGCGGACGGGCACCGGACCCCGGCCGAACTGGCCCTGGCACTGGGCCGACCCGCCTTCCACACCCTCCTCGACGTCCGGCGGCTCGCGGCCGCCGGGCTCGTCGAGACGCCGCTCGACCCCGCCCCCCTACCGATGCCGCCCCCCTTGCCTGCCCTGTTACCGGCCCTGCCGGTGGCCGATCCCGACATCGCCCTGCTGCGCCGGCTCCGTGACGCCCTGGAGGCACACCTGTGATGAGGCGTGCCCTGCGCCTGCGCGCCGAAAGGAAACAGCTCATGACGGCAGAAGCCGAGGTCCTCGGCGAGCTCAGACGGCTGCGGGCCCGGCTGCCCCAGCTGACCGGGGCGCTCGCGGCCAGTGCCGACGGGCTCGTCCTCGCCCACGACACCGTGGACGGCGAGGCGGAGAGCGTGGCCGCGCTGACCGCGGCGGCGCTCGGCGTCGGCCAGCGGCTGACCGACAGCACCGGCCAGGGCCGGTTCCGGGAGCTGCTGGTACGCGGCGAGAACGGCTACGTGGCGACGTACGCGGCAGGCGGCTCGGCCGTCCTGACGCTGCTCGCCGAACCCCGGATCAACGTCGGGCGGCTCCATCTGGAGGCCCGCAGATCCAGTGTCCGGATAGGCGAACTCGTCGACGGCGCACTGGAGCGCAGAGACCTGAACTGACGCACCGCACCACGCACAACGAGCACAACGAGCACCACGCACAACGAGCACCACGTGCACCACGTAGAAGACACGTACACGAGAAGGAAGTGCGACACCCATGGCGAACACCGAGACCTCCCTCAAGGAAGCGGCCTCCATCGAAGGTGCCATCGGCGCGGCCCTCGTCGACTACACGAGCGGCATGGCACTCGGCACGATCGGCGGCGGCAAGGAGCTCGACCTCAACATGGCCGCGGCCGGCAACACCGACGTCGTCCGGGCCAAGGTCCGGACGATGGAGATGCTCGGCCTCGGCGAGGAGATCGAGGACATCCTGATCACCCTCGGCCGGCAGTACCACATGATCCGGCTGCTCAAGGGGCAGGGCAAGAGCGGCCTGTTCCTGTACCTCGCGCTGGACAAGGACCGGGCGAACCTGGCGATGGCCCGCCACCAGCTGAAGAAGATCGAGGCCGAACTGGACGTCTGACCCGGCCTTCTTCGCGGGCGCGGGGCGCAGGTCCTGTCGTCGCCTTCCCGCCTGCCCTTCGGGCGACGGCGGGAAGGCGACGACAGGACCTACTCGACGAACAGGCCCCGCGCCGCCGCCTTCGCGTCGAACTCCTCCAGGCGCGCCTGCGCGTCCGGGAGTTCGTCGGCCATGGCCTCCAGGAGGACCCGGCCGAGCATCATCGGCGCACAGGCGGTGTCGAAGGCGAGCCCGGTGCCGACGGCGGCCGGGATGAGCAGGTCACTGTGGGCGGCGACCGGCGCGAACGCCGACTCGGCGACGGTCACGACCGTGAGCCCGGCGGCACGCGCGTACTCCAGGGCCTCGACGACCTCCCGCGGGTGCCGGGGCAGCGCGAAGCACAGCAGGGCCGTGGCCCCGGCGCGTACGGCGGCGTCGACGCGGTCCGTGAGCATGGAGCCGGCCTCGTCGAGGAGCCGGACGTCCGGGTGCACCTTGGCGGCGAAGTAGGCGAAGCCGCGTGCCTGCGAGGAGGCGGCCCGCAGACCGAGGACCGGCAGCGGGCGGGAGCGGGCCAGGAGCCGGCCGGCCCGTTCGACGGGCGCCGGGTCGGCGAGGAGTCCGGCGAGGTGCCTGAGGTTCTCGATCTCGGCGAGGACGGCCTGCTGGTACTCGTTCGGCGTCTCGTCCTCCCCCTCGGCCGCACCGGACTCGGGGGGCGCGACCTCGCGCAGATGACGGCGGAGCGCCGGGTAGCCGTCGAAGCCGAGGGCGACGGCGAAGCGGGTGACGGAGGGCTGGCTGACTCCGGCGAGCTCGGCCAGCTCGACGCTGGACAGGAAGGGCACGTCACCGGCGCGCCGCACCATGCAGTGCGCGATCCGCCGCTGTGTCGGCGTCAGCCGGTGCCCCTCGAAGAGCGCCTGCAGCCGACCGGCCGGGCTGTCGCTCATACCGCCGCCCCCTCTCTCTCACGCCTATTCACCCACGAAGGGCTCTGCATAAGGATATGCAGGGGGTGCTCCGGAGAGAAGCGCGAGCGGGAAGCCCGAGAGGAAAGACCGGCGGGAGCCCGGCTGCCACACCCGCGAGGAACGCCCGCGGGGCCCGGCAAGGGCTGGAACGCCCCGCGAGGAACGCCCACGGGGCCCGGCAAGGGTGGAAGAAGTCGGCGCGGGGACCGCCGCACCCCCGGAACGGGGGGCGGGACGACGGCGGTCCCCGCGAGGACACGGGCCCGGGTCAGGGCCGGTCTCCGCGTCCGCGGCGTCGTCAGGAGTCCGGGAGCCGCTCCGGAAGTCCGTGACGCCGACAACCACCACTGTGCCGGACGCGTGTTAAGCGGGTGCTGCGCCGACGTGTCGCGCTCGTACCGATTGCGCGAACACGCCCGCAGCACCCACCGCACCGGCCCCGGGACCTACTTCGCGCCGCCGTTGGCCAGGAAGGCCAGCAGGTCCTGGCGGCTGACGACGCCGGTCGGCTTGCCCTCGACCAGCACGATCGCCGCGTCGGCGGCCTCGCCGAGGACGGACATCAGGTCGGCCACCGGCTCGCCGGAGCCGACCTGCGGCAGCGGCGCGCTCATGTGGCGCTCCAGCGGGTCCTCCAGGGAGGCGCGCTGGGTGAAGAGGGCGTCGAGCAGCTCCTTCTCGACGACCGAGCCGACGACCTCGGCGGCCATCACGTCGGGGTGACCGGCGCCGGGCTTCACGATGGGCATCTGGGAGACGCCGTACTCGCGGAGCACCTCGATGGCCTGGCCGACGGTCTCGTCCGGGTGCATGTGGACGAGGGAGGGCATGGTGCCGCCCTCCTTGTGGCGCAGGACGTCGGCGACGGTGGCCGTGGAGGTGTCCTCCAGGAAGCCGTAGTCGGCCATCCACTCGTCGCTGAAGATCTTCGACATGTAACCGCGGCCGGAGTCCGGCAGCAGGACGACGACGACGTCGTCCGGGCCGAGCTCCCTGGCGACCTCGAGCGCGGCCACGACGGCCATGCCACAGGAACCGCCGACGAGGAGGCCCTCCTCCTTGGCGAGGCGGCGGGTCATCTGGAACGAGTCCTTGTCGGACACGGCGACGATCCGGTCCGTGACGTTCCGGTCGTACGCGGTCGGCCAGAAGTCCTCGCCGACGCCCTCGACGAGGTACGGGCGACCGGAGCCGCCCGAGTAGACCGAACCCTCCGGGTCGGCGCCGACGACCTGCACGGAGCCGCCGCTGGCCTCCTTGAGGTAGTTGCCGGTGCCGGAGATGGTGCCGCCCGTGCCGACGCCCGCGACGAAGTGGGTGATCTTCCCCTCCGTCTGCTCCCAGAGCTCGGGACCGGTGGTCTCGTAGTGGGAGCGCGGGTTGTTCGGGTTGGAGTACTGGTCGGGCTTCCAGGCACCGGGCGTCTCACGGACGAGGCGGTCCGAGACGTTGTAGTACGAGTCCGGGTGCTCCGGGTCGACCGCGGTGGGGCAGACGACGACCTCGGCGCCGTACGCCCGCAGTACGTTGATCTTGTCGAGGGACACCTTGTCGGGGCAGACGAAGATGCACTTGTAGCCCTTCGTCTGCGCCACGATCGCCAGGCCGACGCCGGTGTTGCCGGACGTGGGCTCGACGATGGTTCCGCCGGGCTTGAGCTCACCGCTCTGCTCGGCCGCCTCGATCATCCGCAGGGCGATCCGGTCCTTGACCGAGCCTCCGGGGTTGAAGTACTCGACCTTGGCCAGAACGGTCGCCTGAATACCCGCTGTGACGCTGTTGAGCTTCACCAGCGGGGTGTTGCCGACGAGGCTGATCATCGAGTCGTGGAATTGCACCGTAATCTCCGGGGTCTCCGTAATGGTGTGGCCAGCGTATGCGTAGTCGGAGCGGGTTACGGGGCAGTTAGACCCTGAACGGCTTGAAGGAGGTGACGGCCCCATGTCGAGGGCGAGGGTGGCGCGGCGGATCGCGGCGGGTGCGGCGTACGGCGGCGGCAGCATCGGGCTGCTGGGTGTGGCGGCGGTGGGCGTCCTGCTGGCCGAGATGCAGATCGCGAAGCGGACGGTGGGCGGCGGCGCGGCCCCTCTGCCACCGGGAGCGGACGGCCTCTACGGCCGTGCGTTCGGCTCGGACGACCCGCTGCGGCTGGCCCTTCTGGGTGATTCCACGGCGGCGGGTCAGGGGGTGCGCCGCGCGGGCCAGACGCCGGGCGCGCTGCTCGCCTCGGGGCTCGCGGCGGTGGCGGAGCGGCCGGTGGTGCTGCGGAACGTGGCGCTCTCCGGCGCCCGCTCCGACGACCTGGAGCGCCAGGTGTCGCTGCTGCTGGCCCAGCCCCTCGGGCCGCCGGACGTCTGCGTGATCATGATCGGCGCGAACGACGTGACGCACCGGATGCCGCCGACGGAGTCGGTACGGCTCCTGGCGGCGGCGGTCCGGCGACTGCGGACGGCCGGCGCGGAGGTGGTGGTGGGGACCTGCCCTGACCTCGGGACGATCGAGCCGGTCTACCAGCCGCTGCGCTGGCTGGCCCGGCGGGCCTCCCGGCAGCTGGCGGCGGCGCAGACCATCGTGGTGATCGAGCAGGGCGGGCGGACGGTGTCGCTGGGCGACCTGCTCGGGCCCGAGTTCGCGGCGAACCCGCGCGAGATGTTCGGGGTGGACAACTTCCACCCGTCGGCGGAGGGCTACGCGACGGCGGCGATGGCCGTGCTGCCGACGATGTGCGCGGTGCTGGGCGTGTGGCCCGAGACGGACCGCCTGGAGCCGGCACGGCGGGAGAACATGCTGCCGGTCGCGAAGGCGGCGGCGGAGGCGGCGAAGGAGGCGGGCACGGAGGTCACGGGCGCCCGCGCCCCCTGGGCCCTCCTGAAGCACCGCCGCAGGCGGCGTCTGCCGGTCGCGACGGACGCGTCGCCTGAGGCCCAGGGAGAGGGGGCCGCGGAGACGGCCGCCCCCACCAACTGAGCGCTCGCTTAGAAAAGAGGTCCGCATCACATGCCCAGGCCGATGACCCCATGCGGTACGTACGGGTAACTTCCCTTTCAGTCCGCTCACTCCGCACCCTCATGGAGCCGTGATGCCCGAAGCCGTGATCGTCTCGACCGCCCGCTCGCCCATCGGCCGGGCCTTCAAGGGCTCCCTCAAGGACCTGCGGGCGGACGACCTCACCGCGACCATCGTGCAGGCCGCCCTGGCGAAGGTGCCGGAGCTGGACCCGCGCGACATCGACGACCTGATGCTGGGCTGCGGTCTGCCCGGCGGCGAGCAGGGCAACAACCTGGGCCGCATCGTGTCCGTGCGGATGGGCATGGACCACCTGCCGGGCTGCACGGTCACCCGCTACTGCTCCTCCTCGCTGCAGACCTCCCGCATGGCGCTGCACGCGATCAAGGCGGGCGAGGGCGACGTCTTCATCTCGGCCGGTGTCGAGATGGTGTCCAGCTTCGTCCGGGGCAACTCGGACTCGCTGCCCGACACCCACAACCCGTTCTTCGCCGAGGCCGAGGCCCGCACCGCCGAGGTCGCCGCCTCCGAGGGCTCCACCTGGCACGACCCGCGCGAGGACGGCATCGTCCCGGACGCGTACATCGCGATGGGCCAGACCGCCGAGAACCTGGCCCGCCTCAAGGGCATCAGCCGCCAGGAGATGGACGAGTTCGGCGTCCGCTCGCAGAACCTCGCCGAGCAGGCCATCAAGAACGGCTTCTGGGAGCGCGAGATCACCCCGGTGACGCTCCCGGACGGCACCGTCGTCTCCTCGGACGACGGCCCGCGCGCCGGCGTCACCCTGGAGGGCGTGCAGGGCCTCAAGCCGGTCTTCCGCCCCGACGGCCTGGTCACCGCCGCCAACTGCTGCCCGCTGAACGACGGCGCCGCCGCGCTCGTCATCATGTCGGACACGAAGGCCCGCGAGCTCGGCCTGACCCCGCTCGCCCGGATCGTCTCCACCGGCGTCTCCGGCCTCTCCCCCGAGATCATGGGCCTCGGCCCGGTCGAGGCGTCGAAGCAGGCCCTCAAGCGGGCCGGCCTGACCATCGGCGACATCGACCTGGCGGAGCTCAACGAGGCCTTCGCCGCCCAGGTCATCCCGTCCTACCAGGACCTGGGCCTGGACCTGGACAAGGTGAACGTCAACGGTGGCGCCATCGCCGTCGGCCACCCCTTCGGCATGACCGGCGCCCGGATCACCGGCACGCTGATCAACGGCCTCCAGTTCCACGACAAGCAGTTCGGCCTGGAGACCATGTGCGTCGGCGGCGGCCAGGGCATGGCCATGGTGATCGAGCGGCTGAGCTGAGCCGCTGAGCCGGGCGGCTGAGCTGACGCCTGTCCTGACACCCGCACCGGCGCCTCTCCCGGGCGCCGGGGTACGCCGGGGCGCGTCTCCTCGTACCGAGGGCTCCAACCGCACCGCGTCCGAGCCGTGACCGAATCTCCCCCAGGATGTGACCTACGTCCCGGGGGAGTTCGTTTTCCCAGGTCAGAGCGGTTCTGGGACTAAACGCCTGGTAGAAATACCTGTCCAATTCGTGACGTAATGCACTGACAGCGAGCCCCACCCCAGGACAAGCTGATGTAGGAAGTCGGGGGATCGACTCGGAATCGGGAGTACGTCAGTGAGCGCCATGCCTCTTGCCCTGCTGCTGACCACGGCCGCTGCCACGGCCGTGGGCGCCGCCGCCCTGCACGCAGTCCACGGTCTCCGCAAGCAGGTCACCGCCCTGCGGAGCGAGCTGGCGGCCGGCCACGGCGTCACGGTCCCCGCGGCCCGCACGGCCACGCCCGCCGCCGAGATACGGGCCGCGGTCGCGGAGGCGCTGGCCGAGGAGCGCGAGCGTGAGCTCGCCGAGGCGCGGGCCTTCTGGGCCGCACAGGAGGCCAGGGACGCGGCCGACGCCCCGTCCCTGCTGGGCGGTCTCGGCGGCCCGGTCGACGACGGCACCTTCTTCGTCCCGCGCCAGGCCGACTTCGTGGGCCTGGAGGCGATGGCCCTGGAGGCCATGGAGGCGGAGGCCGCCGCGCTCGACGGCCCCGACGCGCTGGACCCGCTCGACTCGATCGACGCCCTCGAGGAGTACCCGGAGGACTCGGCCGAGCTGGCCGCGGCCCGCCGTCGGCACCCCTCGCACCCGGACTTCGTGCCGGTGCAGACCCCCGTCGTCACCGACCACGAGCGGACGGTGGCCCGTCTCGAGGAGCTGGCCGACACCGCCACCGCGCTGACCGACGTGCGTCCGGGTCCGCTCGGCACGCTCGACGTGTACGTCTTCGCGGACGGCACGACGCTCTGTATGACGCCGGGGCACCGCGAGACCGCGGAGCGCCTCGCGGAGGCCCTGCGCGCCGGCCGTACGCCGGTGCTGCTCGGCGGCTCGGGCGTCTCGGGCGCTTTCGCCCTCACCTTCTCGTACGGCGAGGCGGACGACGAGAACGTCTACATCCTGGCGGACCGCGTCATCGCGTCCCTCTAGCCCTCCTGGGCCTCTCCCGGCCCTCCAGAACCTCTCCACGCCCCGCGGGGACCGCTACGGGCCCTTTCCCGGAGGCCCGCCGATCCGCGGGCCCTACAGCCCCGAGCGCTCCGCCGCCTCACGGACCAGACCCACGGCCTCCGCCAGTTCCCCCTCGCGGGAGTCGGCCGGGGCCGTTCGCAGGATTTCGGCCAGATCGTTCCCGGCGACGACCAGCTGGTCGGCCACGGTGAAGACCCCCGCGTCCGGCATCGTCCTCGGCTCGCGCTCCGGGTCCTCGGCGCGCTGGGCGCGCACCGCGAGCTCGCGGGCGAGGGCAAGTCCCTCCGCCGCCGCACCGCGCTGGAGGCGGCTCTGCGGGGCGGCCCGCAGCCGGTCGGCGAAGCGTTCGACGGCGGCGGTCAGTTCACTCGTATCGCGCACTCCGCGACCCTACGCGCCGTCCCGGGCCTCTTGCCAACGGGCGAACACTTCGGCACGGTGACGTGAAGAAGTGCCAGGAGTACGAGGAGCACACGGTACGACGCGTCCGGAGGCGCCGATGTCCCATACATTCTCCGAAGAGACCCACCGCAACATGCTGGCCCGCATTCCGGGCCGCACCGGTCGTGAGATCGCCGACTGGATGCGCACCGTCGAGGAGGGTCCCTCCCTCCTCCGTTTCGAGGAGCGGGTGAGCTGGCTCCGCGGGGCCCACGAGCTCACGCACGGTCACGCGAAGGCGATCCTGCACGAGTACGACCTGCGGCGGGCGGCCCGGAGACTGCTCTGAGGTCCGGGAACCACCCTCGTCCGACAGGGGGAGGTCCCGCACCGCCCCCGTCCCGACCGGGAACGCGGAAGGGCCCGCCCGGCACGAAGCCGGACGGGCCCTTCCCCCCGAGTCGGGACGCGTCAGTCGTCGCCCTGCAGGATCGACAGCAGACGCAGCATCTCCAGGTAGATCCACACCAGGGTCATGGTGAGACCGAAGGCGGCCAGCCAGGCCTCCTCGCGCGGCGCGCCGTAGGTCACGCCGTCCTCGACCTGCTTGAAGTCGAGGGCGAGGAAGCAGGCACCGAGGATGATGCCGATGACACCGAAGAGGATGCCGAGGCCACCGCTGCGGAATCCGAGGCCGTCACCGCCGGCGAAGACGGCGAACAGCAGGTTGGTCACCATGAGGAGCATGAAGCCCATCGCGGCGGCCATCACGAAGCCGTAGAAGCGCCGGTTGACCCGGATCCAGCCCATCTTGTAGGCGATCAGCACGCCGGCGAAGACCGCCATCGTGCCGAGGACCGCCTGGATGACCACGCCGTCGGCGATGTACGTCGAGACGGCGGCCGAGATCACTCCGAGGAAGACGCCCTCGAAGGCCGCGTAGCTCAGGATGAGCGCCGGCGACGGCTTGCGCTTGAAGGACTGCACGAGCGACAGCACCAGGGCGACCAGGGCGGCGCCGATGGCGATGCCGTAGGACTTGCCCAGGTTGGCGGGGTCGACCGGCAGCAGCAGCCAGGACAGGACGGCGGTGAGCACGACCGTGCCGAGCGTCATGGCCGTACGGCTCACGACGTCGTCGATCGTCATCACATTGCCGCGGGCCTGCTGCGGGGCGCCGAGCTGCGTGTCCTGCGGGGCGTACGGGTTGGTGGCGTACGGGTTCGTCGCGCCGTCGGCGTACGGGGTGCCGGTGGCGTACGGGTTGGTCCCGACGGCGGGGCCCCCGGCCTGCGGCTGCTGGCCGTTGAAGCCCGCGGTGCCGTTGTCGCGGCTGAACCCCCGTCGCGAGAAGACCGGGTTGCTGCTCCTCATCTCACTCCTCCATGGCGTGCCGCATGCGCGCGGCCTCGCGTCAAGAGTAATGCGTAGGCAAAAGAAACTCTCTAGTGCTCGGGGAGGATCTTTTCCCGAACGTTTTCGATCTTCGCGCAGCTCCGTCGCGGTGGGTCGCGAGGGCTCGCACGGTGAGTGAGGCGCTTCGCCGGGCCACAGGTGTGACACCTGGGGCCCGGGTGGTGCCCGGAACCGGACTCGAACCGGTACGGCCCGAAGGCCAGCGAGGTTTAAGCTCGCCGTGTCTGCATTCCACCATCCGGGCGTCGCGAAGCTCCGCGTTGGCACATGAGCCTATCCGGGGCGCTTCCCTCGTTCAGCGGAACATCGCCCCGATGTTGTCTTATTTTATTGACGCCTGAGGGTGCGTCAGTGCAGGTGAGGGCCGTTTCGCCGAACTGTGACAGGGGTCGCAGGCGCAAAGCCGCACCCCCCGGAATGACGAAAAGTCGTCGCACGTGTGTCACGTCGGCGTGAAGCCGTCTCTCAGGGACGCCGTCATACCTCAGGAGGAGGATCGGGGCCCCCGGTCCGACTCGAGACTGCCCCGGGAACGGGCATGTGGGCGGACGATCCGAGCGCGAACGCTCGACACGATGGAGGGGTTCCCGCAGAAGCCCCGCAGTGACAGGAGTCCCTCGTGACCACCACCCCCACCGTGTCCCGCGCCACCGCGGTGGCCGCCCGCGCCACGGATCTCTCGAAGGTCTACGGACACGGCGAGACCCAGGTGGTCGCGCTCGATCACGTCACCGTGGACTTCCGCCAGGGCGAGTTCACCGCGATCATGGGCCCCTCCGGCTCCGGCAAGTCGACGCTCATGCACTGCGTCGCCGGCCTCGACTCCTTCTCCTCCGGCTCGGTCCGGATCGGCGAGACGGAGCTCTCCACCCTGAAGGACAAGCAGCTCACCCAGCTGCGCCGGGACAAGATCGGCTTCATCTTCCAGGCCTTCAACCTGCTGCCCACGCTGACGGCCCTGGAGAACATCACGCTCCCGATGGACATCGCCGGCCGCAAGCCCGACAAGCAGTGGGTCCAGCAGGTCATCGACATGCTCGGGATCTCCGCCCGGCTCAGCCACCGCCCCACCGAGCTCTCCGGCGGCCAGCAGCAGCGCGTGGCCGTGGCCCGCGCCCTCGCCTCCCGCCCCGAGATCATCTTCGGTGACGAGCCCACCGGAAACCTGGACTCCCGCTCGGGCGCCGAGGTCCTCGGCTTCCTCCGCAACTCGGTCCGCGAGCTCGGCCAGACCGTCGTCATGGTCACCCACGACGCGATGGCCGCCTCCTACGCGGACCGCGTGATCTTCCTCGCCGACGGCCGGATCGTCGACGAGATGCTGCACCCGACGGCGGACGGCGTGCTCGACCGCATGAAGGCCTTCGACGCCAAGGGCCGTACGAGCTGACGCCGTAGCGCAGCCCCGCCCCACCCGCCGTCCCTCTCCCTCCAGGACACACCCATGTTCCGTACCGCCCTGCGCAACGTCCTCGCGCACAAGGCGAGACTGCTGATGACCGTCCTCGCCGTGATGCTCGGCGTGGCCTTCGTCTCCGGCACCCTCGTCTTCACCGACACCCTCGGCCAGGCCTTCCGCAACCAGTCGGCCAAGAGCTACGACGACGTCGCCGTCGCCGTCGAGATGTACCCGAACCCCGAGGAGGCCCGGAAGACCCCCGGCCTCTCCCAGCAGGACGTCGACAAGGTCGCGAAGCTCGACGGGGTCGCCTCCGTCACCCCCCGCGTCGACGGCTTCGCCGGTGTGCCCGACAGGAACGGCAAGCTGATCGGCGCCGGCTGGTCCAACAAGGGCACCAACTTCGCCCCCGGCAAGGACGGCAAGGACCGCGCGTACGCCTTCACCTCCGGGAACGGCCCGGCCTCCGCCGGCCAGGTCGCGCTCGACAAGGACACCGCGGACGAGGGCGGCTACAAGGTCGGCGACACCGTCCGCGTCGCGACCACCGGCCCGGTGAAGGAGTACGAGCTCTCCGGCGTCTTCACCACCGAGGACGGCGCGGTCAGCGCCGGCGGCAGCCTCGTCGTCTTCGACACCGCCGTCGCGCAGAAGCTCTACCTCAAGCCCGGCTACTTCCAGGACCTGGCCGTGAGCGCCACGCCCGGCACGGACGACGAGAAGCTCCTCACCGAGGTCCTGAAGGTCGTCCCGAAGGCCGCCACCGCGCAGACCGGCGAAGCGCTCGCCGAACAGCAGGCCAAGGACATCGAGGCCGGTCTCGGCGCGCTCAACCAGGTGCTCCTCGGCTTCGCCGGCATCGCGCTCTTCGTCGGGATCTTCCTGATCTCCAACACCTTCACCATGCTGGTCGCGCAGCGCACCAAGGAACTCGCCCTGATGCGCGCCGTCGGCGCCTCGCGCAAGCAGATCACCCGCTCCGTCCTCGCCGAGGCCGGTCTGGTCGGCCTGCTCGCCTCCGCCGTCGGCTACGTGCTCGGCATCGGCCTGGCCGTCTCGCTCCGCTCGGCCATGAGCGCCTTCGAGATGAAGGTCCCCGGCGGCGGCCTGGTCCTCACCGCCACCCCGGCCGTCAGCGCCTTCGCCGTCGGCGTCCTGATCACGATGCTCGCCGCCTGGCTGCCCGGCCGCCGCGCCGCGAAGATCCCGCCGGTCGCCGCCATGAGCAGCGTCCACGCCGCCGCGAGCACCAAGTCGCTCGTCGTGCGGAACTCCATCGGTGCGGCGTTCAGCGCCCTCGGTGCCGTGCTCATCGTGCTCGGCGCCGGCCAGGGCGGCGACGAGGGCCGCATGCTCATCGCGGGCGGCGCGTTCCTCGCCCTCATCGGGGTGATCGTGCTGATCCCGTTCCTGTCCCGGCCCGTGATCGCCGTGATCCGCCCCGTCTTCGTGAACCTCTTCGGGGTCTCCGGCAAGCTCGCCGGCCTCAACGCGGTCCGCAACCCGCGCCGCACCGGCGCCACCGCCTCCGCGCTCGCCATCGGCCTGACCCTCGTCACCGGTCTCTCGGTGCTCGGCGCCACGGTCGGCACGGCCCTCGACAAGGCCACGACGGACCAGATCAAGGCCGACTACATGGTCTCCATGGCCAGCGGCAACAGCCTGAGCCCGGAGGCGCTGACCGCCCTGGAGAAGGCGCCGGGCGTCACCGCGATCTCCCCGCAGCAGGCGGGCGCCCTGGAGATCAAGGGCTCGTACGTCTCGGCCTCCGGCGTCACCCCCGGCGACATCGGCAAGGTCCTCAACCTCACCGTCGTGAAGGGCTCGCTGTCCTCCCTCGACAAGGGCGCGATCGCCGTCGACGAGAAGACCGCCGCGAAGCGCGGCCTGAAGGTCGGCGACACCGTCCCGGTCGAGTACCTCGACAAGCGGAAGGCCGAGCTGACGGTCGGGGCGGTCTTCGAGCCCAGCGAGTTCGTCTCGCCCGTCCTGATCGACCACAAGCTGGTCACCGCGCACGAGGAGCGGCCGGAGATCCGTCAGATCTTCGTCTCGACCGAGGGCGGCGCGAGCGCGGCCAACGAGCGGGCCCTGGCGAAGGCCATGGGCGACAACCCCGACATCACGGTGATGGACCACAAGGGCATCCGTGACTCCTTCGGCGGCCCGATCAACCTGATGCTCAACATCATGTACGGCCTGCTCGGCATGGCCCTGATCATCGCGGTCCTCGGCGTCGTCAACACCCTCGCGATGTCCGTCTTCGAGCGCCAGCAGGAGATCGGCATGCTGCGGGCGATCGGCCTCGACCGGCGCCGGGTGAAGCGGATGGTCCGTCTGGAGGCCGTGGTCATCTCGGTGTTCGGCGCGGTCGTCGGCATCGGCCTCGGCTCGTTCCTCGGCTGGGCGATCGGCGAGACCATCAGGGAGCAGATCCCGGGCTACGCCCTGGTCCTTCCCTGGGACCGGATCGGGATCTTCCTGATCCTGGCCGCCCTGGTCGGCGTCCTCGCCTCCCTGTGGCCGGCCCGGAGCGCGGCGAAGCTGAACATGCTCTCCGCGATCAAGGCCGAGTAGCAGCCGGAGAAGCACGGCGAAGGGCCGGTCTCCCCACCCGGGAAGGCCGGCCCTTCGCCGTGCGTACGGGTCAGACCTTCTCGTTCCAGACGCGCGGCCGCAGCGCCGTCCCGCTCCTCCCCGACAACGGCGTCTTCACGGCGAGGAACTGGTTCACCCCGATCCGGTTGCGCTCGAAGGAGACGGCCGAGGCCGCCATGTAGAGCCGCCAGATCCTCGCCCGGCCCGGTGAGGTCAGCCGGACCGCCCGGCCCCAGCCCCGCTCCAGGTTGGCCACCCAGCGGCGCAGCGTGAGGGCGTAGTGCTCGCGGATCGCCTCCACGTCCCTGACCTCGAAGCCGGCGTCCTCCAGGGTGCTCAGCGTGCGGCCCATGGGGGCGAGTTCGCCGTCGGGGAAGACGTACGCGTCGATGAAGACGTCGACCTCGTACGCCTCCTCGTCGGGCTCGGGGCGCCGCGAGATCTGGTGGTTGAGGAGCCGCCCGCCGGGCTTGAGGAGCGCGTACAGGATGTCGGCGTACTCCCGGTACCGGACGGCGCCGACGTGCTCGGCCATGCCGATCGAGGAGATCGCGTCGTACGGGCCGTCCGGGACGTCCCGGTAGTCCTGGACGCGGATCTCGATCAGGTCGGCCAGGCCCTCGTCGGCGATCCGCTTGCGGGCGTACGCGGCCTGCTCGCGGGAGAGGGTGATGCCGACGACCCTGGCCCCGTACTCCCGGGCGGCGTGGAGGGCCATGGAGCCCCAGCCGCAGCCCACGTCGAGGAGCCGGTCGCCC
Source organism: Streptomyces sp. NPDC029956 (assembly GCF_055574655.1). NCBI lineage: Bacteria > Bacillati > Actinomycetota > Actinomycetes > Kitasatosporales > Streptomycetaceae > Streptomyces > Streptomyces sp. NPDC029956. The sequence goes on from NZ_JBVHZJ010000038.1 coordinate 54,056, forward strand.
TCCTTCAGGTTCAGCTTGCGGGCGATCAGGTCCAGCTTGTCGCGCTGGGCGTCCTCCAGGGTCGCGTCGGGTCCTTCGGAGTCCCAGTACGCGCACGAGTAGACCATCGACGGGCCGAGGACCAGCTCGTAGAAGTCGTTGCCCACGTCGTAGTGGTGGCTGATCGCCCGCTTGTCCCGGCGCCGGGTGTGCCGGCCGCCGCTGCGGCCGCGCATCTCCTCGGCCGGCGGCTGCGGCGGCAGCGGCGAGCCGGCCAGTTTCAGGAGGGCGGCGGCGGCGGCGCGCAGCCGCGGGTCGCGCGCGGACGCGAGCAGTCCCCTGGTGTCCTCGTGACGCTCCCAGAGCAGGCCCGACAGCCCGTCCAGAAGCTCGTACAGGTCTCCCTCGACGTCCAGCTCCCCGGCCACCCAGGCGCGGGCCAGGCCCAGTTCGCCGGGCTTCCAGATCATCCTCCGCAGGGCGCGGCGGTCGCGGACGATCAGGACGGGGCCGCCCACTGGTCCGGCTTCACTGCCGTCCCAGGCTCGTAGTCGGACGGGGAGCGGTCCGCCCAGCAGCTCCTCGGCGAGAGTCGTCAGCCGCGACGCGGCGTCGGCCATGGTGCACACCTCCGTGATCTCGTGCCCCAGAAATGCTCGTCACCAAGGGAACACCGTCCGTAGGCGTTTGCAGTCCCGGCGCAGCGCAATCAGTCGGCAAAACACGCGAAGGGCCGTCCGCACCACGGATGGCGGACGGCCCTTTTACGGCCTTGCGTGTACTGCTGGTACTGCTGGTACTGCTGGTCCTGCGTGTGCTGCTGCGGGTCCTGCTCTGTGCTGCGGTACTGCCTGCTCAGGAGGCCTTGGCCTTCTCCTGCGCCGGGGCGGCCGGGGCGGGGGCGGGCTTGGCGGCCTCGTAGAACTCCTCGCGCGGCGTCTCCATGGCACCCAGGGAGACGACCTCACGCTTGAGGAACATCGCGAGGGTCCAGTCGGCGAAGACGCGGATCTTGCGGTTCCAGGTCGGCATCGCCATGCCGTGGTAGCCACGGTGCATGTACCAGGCGAGACGGCCCTTGAGCTTGATCTTCACCTTGCCCATGACGATCATCGCGACGCCCTTGTGCAGACCGAGGCCGGCCACGGCGCCCTTGTTGGCGTGGCTGTACTCCTTCTGCGGGAAGCCGCGCATGCCGGCCACCACGTTGTCGCCGAGGACCTTGGCCTGGCGCAGGGCGTGCTGGGCGTTCGGCGGGCACCAGGCGTTCGGGTTGCCCGCCTTGCGGCCGACCATGTCCGGGACCTGGGCGTTGTCGCCCGCGGCCCACGCGTAGTCGAGGCCGTTGATCTGGAGCTTCTCGTTGCAGTCCACGTGGCCGCGGGGGCCGAGCGGCAGACCGAAGCGGGAGAGCGCCGGGTTCGGCTTCACGCCGGCGGTCCACACGATCGTGTTGGAGTCGACCTCGAGGCCGTTCTTCAGCACGACGTGGCCGTCGACGCAGGAGTCCATGGAGGTCTCGAGGTAGATCTCGATCCCGCGGCTCTCCAGGTGCTCCTTGCCGTACTGGCCGAGCTTGGGGCCCACCTCGGGAAGGATCTTGTCGGCCGCGTCGACCAGGACGAAGCGCATGTCCTCGCGCGACACGTTCTGGTAGTACTTCGCGGCGTCACGGGCCAGGTCCTCGACCTCGCCGATGGTCTCCGCGCCGGCGAAGCCGCCGCCCACGAAGACGAAGGTCAGCGCCTTGCGGCGGACCTCCTCGTCGGTGGTCGAGTCGGCCTTGTCGAGCTGCTCGAGGACGTGGTTGCGCAGGCCGATGGCCTCCTCGATGCCCTTCATGCCGATGCCCTGCTCGGCGAGGCCGGGGATCGGGAAGGTACGGGAGACGGCGCCCATCGCGATGACCAGGTAGTCGAAAGGCAGCTCGTACGCCTCGCCGACGAGCGGCGCGATCGTGGCGACCTTGCGGTCCTGGTCGATGGTGGTGACCCGGCCGGTGAGCACCTCGGCTCCGCGCACGACGCGTCGCAGCGGGACGACGACGTGGCGCGGCGAGATGCTGCCGGCGGCGGCTTCGGGGAGGAAGGGCTGGTAGGTCATGTACGACCGCGGGTCGACGACCGTGACGGTCGCCTCCGCGTAGCGCATCTTCTTGAGGATGCGCCGAGCTGCGTACAGGCCTACGTACCCGCCGCCTACTACGAGGATCCTGGGACGCTCCGTGGTGCTCATGAGATCGAGTATCCACCCCTCCTGAGGGGGGTGCTCGTGCGCCCCTTCACAAGGTCTTCGGACACCTCTGCTACACTCCGCCGCCCACGTGATCCATGTCATGGTGCTGCAAAGGAACCGGGGTGCACGGGCGAACGTTGTTCACCCCTTGTGAACTGGCCTGGAGAGCCTCCGTTAACGCTGAACCAAGGCACCCGTTCACGCGATGGAAACATCGAGCGAATCTGCCCCCGCGCCTGCGAAAGGGCCCTGAGGCACCCCCCGAAGGGCCCAAAGACCCCCCTCGGACGCCGCCAGGGCCCTTTTCCTTGTGAAGAACTTCACGAACTTTCCCGACGGCACGTCGTCAGGAGGCTCGATAGGTGCCCACTATGCGACGGATAGGGCGATCCCATCGAGGATGTCGTGCTCGCTGACGACGACCTCGTGCGCTCCGACCCGCTCGACGATCTCCCTCAGGACGATCGCGCCGGCGATGATCACGTCGACCCGGCCGGGGTGGATGACGGGGATCGCGGCCCGCTCGGCGTGGGTGGAGGCGAGCAGCCGGTCGGTGACCTCGGCGACCTGGGCGGCGGAGATCCGGGCGTGGTGGATCTTCTCGGAGTCGTACTCCGGGAGCCCGAGGGCGATGGCGGCGACCGTGGTGACCGAACCGGCGAGCCCGACGAGGGTCTCGGCGGTGTCGATCGGGACGGTCTCGGCGGCCAGGTCGAGCGCGGCCCGGACGTCGGCGCGGATCGCGTCGGCCTCCTCGGCGGTCGGCGGGTCGTGCCGGACGTGCCGCTCGGTGAGCCGGACGCAGCCGATGTCGACGGAGCGGGCCGCCTCGACGTGCCGGTTGCCGACGACGAACTCGGTCGAGCCGCCGCCGATGTCCACGACCAGCCGGCGGTCGTCGCCGTGCAGCTCGCCGGTGGCCCCGGTGAAGGAGAACGCGGCCTCCTGGTCGCCGGTGATCACCTCGGGTTCGACGCCGAGGATCTCCACGACCCCGTTCACGAAGTCCGCGCGGTTCTCGGCGTCGCGGGAGGCGGAGGTGGCGACGAAGCGGAGCTTCTCGGCACCCAGCTCCTCGATGACCTCGGCGTACGCGCGGCAGGCCGCGAAGGTCCGCTCCAGGGCCTCGGGCGCGAGGCGCCCCGTCTTGTCGACGCCCTGGCCGAGCCGGACGATCGTCATCCGCCGGTCCAGCTCGATCAGGTCGCCCGTCTCGGGGTGGACGTCGGCGACGAGGAGGCGGATGGAGTTCGTACCGCAGTCGATTCCGGCGACCCGGGTCATTCCGCGGACTCCTTCTCTTCCTTGTCCGCGCACGGCGTGACACAGGCGCCCTTCGCCCACCACTCCGGCAGCATCGCGAGCGCCTCGTCGCCGAACGGGTTCACCCCGGGTCCGGCGGCCAGCGAGTGGCCGACGAGGACGTGCAGGCACTTCACGCGGTCCGGCATGCCGCCGGCGCTCGGGAAGCCCTCCAGGACCTCGATGGCGTCACGGCGTGCGATGTAGTCCTCGTGCGCGGCCCGGTAGGCGGCGGCGAGCTCCGGGTCGGTGGCGAGCCGGGCCTGCATCTCCTTCATGACCCCGTTGGCCTCCAGGGTCCCGATGGCCGAGGCCGCCCGGGGGCAGGTCAGGTAGTACGTGGTCGGGAACGGCGTGCCGTCGGGGAGCCGGGGCGCGGTCTCGACGACGTCCGGGTTGCCGCACGGGCAGCGGTGCGCGATGGCGCGCAGGCCGCGGGGCGGCCGGCCGAGCTGGAGCTCGAAGGCGGCGATGTCCCGCTCGGTGGGCTCGGTGCGTTCGGTCTGCGGAGGGGGCGTTTCCATGTTTGTCTCGGTTGCCTTGCTCGTCTGGTGCGGAGGAGGGGTCAGGGGCGGTCGGCGTGGTCGACGCCGTCCCAGAGGTTGTCGTACCAGGGGCGGTCCGCCGCGCCCTGGTCGCCGCGGGGCCGTTGCTCCGCGTCGGGGTCGTTCACGGTGAAGCCGGTCTCGCCGGGCAGCACGTAGTGGAGGTGCTCGCGGGCGAGGCGGCGGACGTAGGCCGGGTCCTGGAGGCGGGCCTTCTCGTCCCTGAGCTCCTCGACCCGGCGGGCGGCCTCGGCGGCCCTGCGCTCCTGCTCGGCGATCTCGCCCTGCTGGGAGACGTAGCTCCGCATCGGGTAGGCGAGCGCCACGACGAGGGAGCAGACGACCAGGGCGAGGAAGGCCGCGCGGCCGGTGAGCCGGGAACGGCGGGCCTGGCGGCGGGTCTGGGAACGGTAGACACGGGCGGCGGTCTGCTCGCCGAGCAGTCTGATCCGGGTCGCGGTGGAGAACCGGTCCCGGTCCTTCGCGGCCATGTCGTGTCGCCTCCCCTGTTCACGCGGACGTCCCCGCACACGGTACGGGACCGAGTACGGGGACGTACGGAAGCCGCCCTGCGGAGGGGCTCAGCCGTCGATCAGCCTTGCGGGGTGATCAGCCCTTGAAGCGCGGGAAGGCGCTGCGGCCGGCGTAGACCGCGGCGTCGTCGAGGATCTCCTCGATGCGCAGCAGCTGGTTGTACTTGGCGACACGGTCCGAGCGGGCCGGGGCGCCGGTCTTGATCTGGCCGCAGTTCACGGCGACCGCGAGGTCGGCGATGGTGACGTCCTCGGTCTCGCCGGAGCGGTGGGACATCATGCACTTGAAGCCGTTGCGCTGGGCGAGCTCGACGGCGTCGAGGGTCTCGGTCAGCGAGCCGATCTGGTTGACCTTGACCAGGAGGGCGTTCGCGGTGCCCTCCTCGATGCCACGGGCCAGGCGCTCCGGGTTGGTGACGAAGAGGTCGTCGCCGACGATCTGGACCTTGGAGCCCAGCTTGTCGGTGAGGACCTTCCAGCCGGCCCAGTCGTCCTCGTACAGCGGGTCCTCGATGGAGACCATCGGGTACGCGGAGACGAGCTCCTCGTAGTACTCGGTCATCTCGGCGGCCGAGCGGGACTTGCCCTCGAACTCGTACTTGCCGTCCTTGTAGAACTCGGACGCGGCCACGTCGAGCGCGAGCGCGACGTCGGAGCCCGGGGTGTAGCCGGCCTCCTTGATGGCCTCGACGATGAGGTCGAGGGCGGCGCGGTTCGACTCGAGGTTCGGCGCGAAGCCGCCCTCGTCGCCGAGGCCGGTGGAGAGGCCCTTGCGCTTCAGCACGGCCTTGAGGGTGTGGTAGATCTCGGCGCCCCAGCGGAGGGCCTCGGAGAAGGACTCCGCGCCGATCGGGGCGATCATGAACTCCTGGATGTCCACGTTGGAGTCGGCGTGCGACCCACCGTTGAGGATGTTCATCATCGGAACGGGCAGCAGGTGCGCGTTCGGGCCGCCGAGGTAGCGGAAGAGCGGGAGGTCCGAGGCCTCGGACGCGGCGTGCGCGACGGCGAGGGAGACGCCGAGGATGGCGTTGGCGCCGAGGGAGCCCTTGTTCTCGGTGGCGTCCAGGTCGAACATGGCCTGGTCGATCAGGCGCTGCTCGGTGGCGTCGTAGCCGACGAGCTCCGGGCCGATCTGCTCGATGACGGCGAGGACGGCCTTCTCGACACCCTTGCCCAGGTAGCGGTTCGGGTCACCGTCGCGAAGCTCGATGGCCTCGAACGCACCGGTGGAGGCGCCGGACGGAACAGCAGCACGGCCGGTGCTGCCGTCGTCGAGGCCGACCTCGACCTCGACCGTGGGGTTGCCTCGGGAGTCCAGGATTTCCCGGGCTACGACGACGTCGATGGACGGCACGAGCATCTCCTTTTTGGGATGTGACGCTGGATGTGACGCAAGGTCGGTGCAGGGTCGCTTGGCCTTGCGACATGAGCCTAACCGGCTCGGGGGCTCCGGCCAGCCGGGCGCCCGCCCCCTGGGACGAAAAAGGACCCAAGGGCATGCATCTCGGGACGAAGGGCCTCAGATCTACCGGTCGGTAACCGTGCCGATCGCGCGGTCCGCCCCGCGGGCCCTCCCCCGAGTACCGTGCCGATCCCTCCGTACGCCCGCCGGAAACGGGGAACCCCGGCCCGACGCGCACGGGGGATGGGCACGTCGGGCCGGGGTGGTCACCGCGGGAGGGTCGGAGGGGCCGCGTGAGCCGCCGGACTCACGCGGACCGCCGGGCTCACTTCAGGTGAAGCTGCTGGCCCGGGTAGATGAGGTCGGCGTTCTCGACGACGCCCTTGTTCAGCTCGAAGAGCTCGGCCCAGCCACCCTTGACGCCCTGCGCCTGGGCGATCTTGCTGAGGGTGTCGCCGGCCACGACCTTGTACTCGCCGTCGCCCTTCTTGACCTTCTTGCCGGTCGGGGTGGTGACGGTCTTCTTCGCGGCGGCCTGCGGAGCGGCCTGCTGCGCGGTCTTCTTCGGGGCCTGACGCTGCTCGCTGCGGGTGGTCGGCTGCTCGGCCTTCCGCTCCTGCTGCGGCTGGTGGGTGCTCTGCTGCGGCGCGCTCTCGGCGGCACCGGTGTTCGGCGAGGCGCCGGAGAGGCCCACGCCGCAGGACGGCCAGGCGCCCTTGCCCTGGCCCGCGAGGACCTTCTCGGCGATGGCGATCTGCTGGGACTTCGACGCCTGGTTGGCGGTCGCGGCGTAGGCGGTGCCGCCGTACGCGGCCCAGGTGGAGGCCGAGAACTGCAGGCCGCCGTAGTAGCCGTTGCCCGTGTTGATGGACCAGTTGCCGCCGGACTCGCACGCGGCGACGGTGTCCCACTCGGAGACCGTGGCGGCCGAGGCGGTGCCCGCGGTCATCAGCGGGGCGGCGACGGCGACACCGGTGACGCCGACGAGCGTGACGACCTGGGTGGCCTTGGAGGGACGGCGGTGTTTGCCCTTACCGGAAAACAGCATGGAGATTCTCCTCACCGACGCCTGTGAGGTGAGCTGTCGGGTTCGGGCCGGAAAGTTGCCCGGCCGCGCGTCCTAGCGCGCGGCTTCACCCCAAGCCGTTCGCCGGCCGTCTGTCTCAACGGCCGGGACCGGCACTTACCTTGGGTCCCCCACTCCTGCCTTCGGCGCTTGCGCGACGACTGTTCCCATCGGCCGACGGCAGGATTCGGCGTTTCGGTCGACGGGGCCCGCGGTGGCGAGCGGTGACGACCGTAGACACAGACCCACCGGAAGTTCAAAGAGGCGTATTACGGAAATAACGCCCCTACTTGCCTTCCGGCGGGGGGTGTTTGTGCAGGTGAGAGGTAACGGCAGCAAAGTTTGCGGACGGGACACGCCAGTTGGGGCGAAGAGACCCATGTCTCACTTGCCCAGAACCGGACATTAGCGCCCGAATCACTCCGCCGACGCGGTCGAACCGTTCGTCAGATCGAGGGCCTGACCAGGGAGGATGAGGTCCGGATCCACGCCCACGGTCTGCCGGTTGGCGTCGTAGAGGGCGGTCCAGCCTCCGGGGAGTTCGTTCTCCTCCGCAATGGCGGACAGGTTGTCGCCCGGCTGTACGAGGTAGGCGCCCGACTTGCCCTGACTGTCCGTTGCGTCCGATTCCTTCGAAGCGTCAGCCGGGGAGTCCTTCACGGGCTTTTCGGTGAGCTTGCCATCCGACGAAGCATGTCTACCGGATTCGGTAGAACTGTCCGGCTTGCCGGTTTCCTCCGGGGCGGCGTCGCCCCGATGCTTCCCGGTTCCGGGCGTGGCCGACGACACGTCATCCGTCGGCCCACCGGGCGTGGTGGCCCCCGGCGCGCTCGGCGTTCCGGGCGTAACGGGCGTACCCGGCGTAACGGACCCATCGGGCGCACCCGGAGTGGCGGGCACGGTCGGGTGGCCCGGGTCGGTCGACACGGACGGGCTCGTCGGAGTGGTCGGTGTGACGGGAGCGGTCGGCGAGACGGGTGTGGCAGCCGTGGTGGGCGAAGTCGTCTCCGTGGCCTTCTTCGCGGCCTGGGACTTCTCCGGCTTCTTCGCCTCGTCCGAGGACTCCCCTGAGGTGCCGGGAAGGCCGGTGGTCCAGTTCGACTCGGGAACCGGGCCCGTGGGAGCCTTGGGGACGCTCGCGGGGCCCGGGTCCACGCCGGGCGACGTGCCGTCGTTCGTCAGGCCGGCGATCGGCGCGCAGGTGGCCCACTCGTTGGAGCCCTTGGCAAGGGCCTTCTCGGCCACCGCGATCTGCTGGGCCCTGCTGGCCAGGTCGGGGCTGGGCGCGTACGTCAGACCGCCGTTGCGCTCCCAGCTGTCCTGGGTGAACTGGAGCCCGCCGTACATGCCGTTGCCGAAGTTGGCGCTCCACTGGCCGCCGGACTCGCACTCGGCGACCCGGTCCCAGGTGGCGGCGTCTGCGGCGGAGGCGGACCCGGTGGCGAGCAGCGGCAGCGCCATGGCGGAGCCGGTCACGCCCGCGGCGACGACGATTGCGGGGGCCTGACGGGGGCGACGGTGACGTCCGTTCCCGGAACGCATAGGAGCGCCTTTCGCGTGACGACTGTGTGGACGACCCGAGTTGCCGACGTGGCCGAATTACTCAACCACGTTGACGAACCGAGCTGACGGGGAACGTAGCCCTATTCGAACGCTCATCACAAGTCGATGCACCCGCGATCACGCGAAGATCACAGTTCTGACGGATCGTCATTTCGTGGAGGTCGTGCGGAAGGGGAGAACTCCACCGGAAGCGTGCGCAATCCGCGCATGATGAGCCCGCCGCGCCACCTCAGTTCCTCCGGATCGGCGGCAAGTCGCAGGTCCGGAAGCCGAGTCAGCAGAGTGGCGAGCGCGGTCTGCCCTTCGAGCCGCGCGAGCGGCGCGCCCAGGCAGTAGTGGATGCCGTGCCCGTACCCGAGGTGCTGGTTGTCGCGCCGGGTCAGGTCCAGGGTGTCCGGCCCGTCGAAGCGCTCCGGGTCCCGGTCCGCGGCGGCGAGCACCACGAGGACGGGGTCGCCCGCAGGGATGTCCTGCCCGCCGAGGGTCAGGGGCTCGGTCGCGTACCGCCAGGTGGCCATCTCCACCGGCCCGTCGTACCGCAGCAGCTCCTCGATCCCGGTCTCCAGGAGTCCGGTCTCCCCGGCCGCGACCGACGCCTGGAGCAGCTCGCGCTGCCCGGGGTGACGCAGGAGCTGGTACATGCCGTTGCCGATGAGGTTGACGGTCGTCTCGAAGCCGGCGAAGAGAAGGATGAAGGCCATCGCGGCGGCCTCGTTCTCGGTGAGGTGCTCGCCGTGGTCGGAGGCCTTGATGAGCCCCGAGATGAGGTCCTCCCCGGGCTCCTCCCGCTTGCGGTGGATCAGCTCGGCGAGATAGCCGCGCATCTTCTTGACCGAGCGCGCGACCCCGCCGCGCGGGCCGCCTCCGTGCCGGATCATCATCCCGGCCCAGTCGCGGAAGTCGTCCTGGTCCTCCTCGGGCACGCCGAGCAGGTCGCAGATCGCGTAGATGGGGAGCGGGAAGGCGAACTCGTGGATGAGGTCCGCGCTCCCCTTCTCCGCGAAGGAGTCGATGAGCCGGTCGGTCAACTCCTGTACGCGCGGGGTGAACTCGGCGACCCGGCGCGGGGTGAAGGCCTTCGAGACGAGCCGCCGCAGCCGGGTGTGGTCCGGCGGGTCGATGTTGAGCAGATGCGTCATCAGCTCGGCCTTGCGCTCGCCCGGGATGCCCGTCTTGCCCTTGGCGTGCGGGGACTCGTCGTGGTGCGCGGGGTTCTTGGAGAGCCGCTGGTCGGCGAGGGCCTGCCGGGCGTCCCCGTACCGCGTCACCAGCCAGGCCTCGACCCCGCTGGGCAGCGTCGTCCGGTGCACGGGCGCGTGCTCACGGAGCCAGGCGTACGCGGGATACGGATCACTCGCGAACTCCCAGGTGAAGAGCTCGGGCGCGGGGGGCGCGGACGCGCGGGCCGGGCCGGGGACGGGGCAGGAGGCGGGCTCGGGGACGGGGCCGGTGCCGGGGGTGGTGCTCACTCCCCGACCGTACAGGGCGGTCCGGAAGGTGAGGTCTGTCGGATCCTGTGATCAAGAAGGGGGTGGTGCCCTAGATTCTTTTCAGTGGATCCTCAGATGCTCAGAAGCACGTTCGCTGTCGTCGAGAGACGGGCCGAACACGCCGTCACCTTCTTCTACTCGCATCTTTTCTGGAACAACCCCGCCATGCGCGAGCTGTTCCCCGAGGACATGCAGCCCCAGCGGGACCGGCTCTTCGCCGCGCTCACCCATGTGGTGACCCATCTGGAGTCCCCGGGGCTCGCCGCGTACCTGGGGCAGCTGGGCCGCGACCACCGCAAGTTCCTCGCCTCCCCCGCGCTCTACGCCGCCGTCGGTTCGAGCCTGCTCGCCGCCTTCGCGCACGCCGCGGGGGCCGCCTGGAGCCTGGAGGCCGAGAAGGCCTGGACCGAGGCGTACGGGCACGTCGCCGATCTGATGCTGGCGGGCGCCGAGGAGGCGGCCGGGGCCGGCGAGCCGGCCTGGTGGGACGCGGACGTCGTCCGGCACGAGCGGTACGGCGAGGACCTGGCCGTCCTCACCCTGCGGCCCCGGCGGCCCTACCCCTTCCTCCCCGGGCAGTACGTCAGCGTCGCTTCGCCGCGCGTTCCGCGCGTCTGGCGCACCTACTCCCTCGCGGACGCGCCCCGCCCCGACGGCACCGTCGAACTCCATGTGAGCCGGATACCGGGCGGCGCGATGAGCACGGCCCTCGTCGACGGGACGGGTCCGGGCGAGACGCTGCGGCTGAGCGCGCCGGGCGGCGGCCTCACCGCGTGCACGGAGCCGGGCGGACTCCGTACCTATATATGCGCGGGTACGGGCTGGGCGCCGGTGAAGGCGCTCCTCTCCGAGGCGGCGGAGGCCGATCCGGATCTGAAGGGCCGGCTGTTCGTGGTGGCGCGCGCGAAGGAGTACCTGTACGGCCGGCAGGACGCGGAGCGACTGAGGAGACGTCTCGGCGGACTCAGCGTCACCTACATCACCTCGGCCCCCGGCCACCGCAAGGACCAGGCGACCGAACGTCTCCTCCAGGCACTGCGGGCCTGCGTCCACTGGCCCTCGCACGACGTCTACCTCGCCGGCCCGCCAGGCTTCCTGACGGAGGTCGCGGAGGTGCTGGTGGAGCTGGGCACCGACCCGTACCGGATCCACCACGACACCCTGCAGCCCGTGGGCCGCTTCACCGCCCGCCCGAACACCGCGGCGGAACGCCTCCTGGGCCCCCCGGCCCCGCTCTGGCACAACCCGGGCGCCCGCGCACCGCGCGAGTACTGAACGGCCGCGGACTCAGGCCCCGCGCCGCCGGAGGCCGTACCGCGCCAGGACGAGGACCCCCGCGAGCGCGATCAGCCCGGAGACCGCCCGCATCCACCCCGGGGCCGCGCCGCTCGCCGCCGCCCAGCCGAGCACCAGGACGAGCAGGACCGTCCCGGCCGGACCGCCGAAGGAGCCGCCGCCGCACCGGACTCCCCCGCGCCGCCGGCCCCTCCCGCACGGGACTCACCCGCACCGGACTCCCCCGCGCCGCCGGCCCCTCCCGCACGGGACTCACCCGCACCGGACTCCCCCGCGCCGCCGGCCCCTCCCGCACGGGACTCACCCGCACGGGACCGAACCGCGCCCGTCAGGCCACGGCCTCCACGCCCTCCGCCGAGCGGATCGCGTCCCGGTAGACACGGGCCGCCGCGCGCAGCGCCGTCTCCGGGTCCACGCCCTCCGCCTCCGCCCGTACGGCGAGGCCGAGCAGTTCGTACCCGATGCCCTCGCCGGCCGGCAGGGGGACGTCGAGCCCCTCCGCCCGCACCCGACCGCCGAGCTTCGCGGCGAGCGCGAGCCCCGGCTGTCCGAGCGGCACGCCGTCGGTGACGGACTCCCGCTGCTTCTCGATCGCCTTCGTCCGCGACCAGTGCGCCTTGACCTCTTCGGGCGTCTCGGCGGTCGCGTCCCCGAAGACGTGCGGATGGCGGTGGACCAGCTTCTCCACCAGGGCCCCCGCGACATCGTCCACGGAGAACGGGTCCTCCGGGTCCTCCTCGGCGATCCGGGCGTGGAAGACGACCTGGAGGAGGACGTCCCCGAGCTCCTCGCGCAGCGCGCCCCGGTCGCCGTCCTCGATCGCCTCGACGAGTTCGTACGCCTCCTCGACGCCGTACTTCACGAGCGCCTCGTGGGTCTGCCGCGAGGACCACGGGCACTCGCGCCGGATCCGGTCCATGATCTGCACGAGGTCGAGGAGCCGGGCGCCGGGCAGGTCGTACGAGCCGGGCAGCAGCTCCAGGTCGGGCATCGTGAAGCGGCCCGAGCCGGCGAGCCGGGCGAGGCCGTCGGTCAGCGCCCGGTCGCCCTCGCCGGAGGGCAGCAGCAGGACCGTACGGCCTCCGGCGCAGGCCTCGACGAGTTCCTCGGCGGTGGGCCGGAGGTGCTCGACGGCGACCCCCGCCTCCCGCAGGTACGGCAGCTGGGGGTGGTGCGCGTCGGGGCAGAGCACCCGGTCCGCGGCGCCCAGCGCCTGCCAGGCGGGCCAGGACAGCAGTCCGGGTGCCACACGGTGGCTTGCGGTGAGCAGAACGATGCGGCCGGGGCTCTCAGATGTCACCCCTTGAACTTACTCCGCCTCACGCGCCGGCCGGGACGGCGCCCGGGTCCTGGCTGAGCTGCCGCAGCCAGGGCGCGGTGGTGTCGCCGAGCCGGACCTGGGCGTCGTCCCAGGCGCCGTAGCGCGGGTTCACGTCGATCGCGAGCGCCTTGGAGGCGGCGGAGAAGACCTCCGTCAGCTTCCGCTGGCCCTCGGGGGTGTCCGTGACGCCCAGCTTGGCGGCGATCTTGTTCATCAGGACGTTGCGGCGGACGACCTCGTCGATCTCGCCGGGCGCCACGCCCTGCTCCTGGAGGAGGACGTCGGCGAGCCGGTCCTCGCCGCCGCTCTCGCGGACGAACGCGGTCCTGGTCTCCTGGAGCTCGGCGCGGGTGACACCGACGCCGTTGTCCGCGGCGACCTTGTCGACGACCCGGTCGAAGATCATGACGTTGAGCTTGCGGCGGGGCAGGTCACCGGTGGCCTGGACGAGCTGGGCGGCCTGCGGGGATCGCTCCTGGGCGGTGCGTACGTCCTGCACCTGCGCCTGCAGGCTGGAGACGTCGATCCGTTCGCCGCCGACGACGGCCGCCGCTCCTGGGTGGGCGTCACTGCCGCAGGCGGTGAGCAGCGGGGCCGCGGCGAGCAGTGCGGCGGAGACGGTGAGCGCAGTGCGGCGGTGCAAAGGAGCCTCCCGGGCTGGTCGTGCGTCAGTTGAACGACCTTGCGGTGATCGATGTTAGGGAGTCGCCCGGGCCGGAGCCACTACTTCGGTGCGACTGTTTCCCACAACGACTCACCGGCACGCCGGGTGTCGGCCGGTACCTCATCCGTATCGAGGGCCTCGGGAGCCCCGTCGTACGCCCCCGTGTGGGTCTCCTTGACCAGGTAGTGCGGCCGTCGCTTGACCTCGTAGTAGATCCGGCCGACGTACTCGCCGATCAGTCCGACCATCACCATCTGCACACCGGCGAGGGCGGTGACGGCGACGAGGAGGGTCACGTAGCCGGGGGTGTCGACGCCGTTGACCAGCGCGTCCCCGACGATCCAGACCGCGTAGCCGAGGGCGACGAGGACCAGCAGGAAGCCGAGGTGGACGGCGGCCCTGAGCGGCTTGTTGTTGAAGGAGAGGAGGCCGTCGAGGCCGTAGTTGAGGAGCTTGCCGAAGGTCCACTTCGAGCGGCCCTGCTGGCGGACGGCGTTCTCGTACGAGAACGTCGTCGTCCGGAAGCCGACCCAGGAGAAGAGGCCCTTGGAGAAGCGGTTGTACTCGCCGAGGCCGAGGACCGCGTCGACGGTACGGCGCGACAGCAGCCGGAAGTCCCCGACGCCGTCGACGAGCTCGACGTCGACGAGCCGGTTGATCGCCCAGTAGTAGAGGCGGGCGGTCAGGGTGCGGGTGACGCGGTCGCCCTCGCGGGTGCGGCGGGCGACGACCTGGTCGTACCCCTCGGCGTGCAGCGCGACCATGCGGTGCACCAGCTCGGGCGGGTGCTGGAGGTCGGCGTCCATGATCACGACGGCGTCGCCGGCGGCGTCGCGGAGGCCGGCCAGCATCGCCGCCTCCTTGCCGAAGTTCCGGCTGAAGGAGACGTACCGGACATGGCGGGAGTCGCGCGCGGCGAGCTCCTGGAGGAGCGGGAGCGTCCCGTCCCGGCTTCCGTCGTCGACGTAGACGATCTCGAACTCGCCGTCCAGCCTGGCGAGTTCAGTGGTCACGTGGTCATGGAAACGGGCGAGGACGTCTTCCTCGTTGAAGCACGGGACGACGATCGAGATCAGCACGCCGCCCACGACAACGGAGGCCGGTGTCCCGGCCGGTCCCCATGGATGGCGCCCAGACGACCATCGCGTGAACGGGGCCGTGGGGCACGGATTCCCCCGGCCGGACGCTGGCATATTCGACAGGTCATGCCGAACGCCACTCGAACGCGGGGCTCCACGCCCCCCGCCCTCCCGCCCGCCACCGCGGGCCTCGCGACCCGGCCCACGGCCGAGGGCCCGCGCCCCCCGCTCCTCGCCGCGCTGCTCACCGTGCTCGCCGTCTGCGGCGGCGACGCCGTCGCCCGGGTCTTCCCCTTCGGGCCCCGCCACCGGGCCGTCAACGACCTCGCGAACCAGTTCGTGCCGTTCCACGCCCATCTCTGGGACCTGCTGCGGGGCCGGGCGGACGGCGGTCCGCTGCTCGACTGGCAGGCGGGCTGGGGCACGAGCTTCCTCCCCGACTACGGCACCTACGTGTCGAGCCCCTTCGCGCCCCTGGTCGCGCTCTTCCCGCGCGGGGACATCGAGTACGCGGTGTACGCGATCACCGTCCTGAAGACCGCGGTCGCGGCGGCGGCCATGACCTACCTGCTGCGCCGCCTCGGCCCCGGCACCTGGTGGTGGGCGTCGGTCCTCGGCGCCTCGTACGCCCTCTGCGGCTGGTCGCTCGCGGAGGGCACGTACAACCCGATGTGGCTGGACGGCCTGATCGCCTTCCCGCTGCTCTGCCTGGTGGGCGAGTGGGCAAGGGAGGGCAGGCGGCCGCTCCTCGGGCCGCTGGTGGTCGCGGTCTGCTGGGCGGCGAACTTCTACACGGCGTACATGGCGACGATCGGGGCGGCACTGGTCCTGGCCGCGCGGCTCGCGACGACGGACAGCGGTGGTGGTGTTGTTGGTGGTGGTGCGGGGATCGGTGCCGGTGGTGGTGCCGGTGGTCGTGTCGGTGGTGCCGGGCGCCGTGCCGTTCGTACGCTGCTGCGGGCCGGGCTGACGAACGGGACCGGCATCGCCCTCGCGGCGCCCGTCCTGGTCCCCGTCCTCCTCGGCTCGCGGCACGCCCACCCGGGCCTGGTAAGGGAGTTCGACCCGGCGCCCGCCACGGACGTCCTCGCCCGGCTGCTCCCCGTGACGTACAGCTTCTCGACCCCGGCGGCCTTCGTCTCCACGGCCGTCCTGCTGCTCGTCGCCGCGCTGCTGTTCCGCCGCGAGATCCCCCTCCGCGAGCGGTGGCTGTGGACCGGCCTGTGCGGGGCGGTCCTGGCCTCCATGCAGTGGGGCCCGACGCACCTCCTGTGGCACGCCTTCGCCACCCCGAACGGCAGCCCGTACCGCCAGACCTTCGTCCTCTCCGGCATCCTCGTGCTCGCCGCGTGGACCGGCTTCGCCCGCGGCCTGCCGGACCGCCGAGCGCTGCTCGGCGGGACGGCGGTGGTCGTGGCCCTGTCCCTGGGCTCCCTCCCGAGCCCCTTCCTCACTCCCTGGGCGCTCCTCCTCACGGCCGTGGGCCTGGTGACGGTGGCGGCGGCGCTGCTGCTCCCGCGCCGGGGCCGTTACGGGGTGCTCGCCGCGCTCCTGGCCGTCGGCACCGTGGTCGGCCAGGCGGCGGCGACGACCGCCTACGCCGACCGGGAGCGGCTGGTCCGGCTCGACGACTACCCGCCGTGGGGCGCCGGGCAGCAGCGCCGGGCGGACGCCCTGGCGGAGGCGGACGGCTGGCCCGCGTACCGCACGGACCCGGGTCTGCCCCGAGTGGCGGGCAACGATCCGCTGCTCCTGGGCGGCCAGGGCGCCGCGTACTACAGCAGCCACACCCCGGCGGTCCTGACGGAGACGCTGACCGCGCTGGGCGGCGGCTGGACGTCCCGGGGCCGGAACCTGCTGAGCCTGGACAACCCGGTGACGGACGCGCTGTTCGGCGTGGGGGCGAGGTGGCGGGACGGGAAGGTGGTCCGCGCGGAGCGGTCGGCACCGCCGCTGCCGCTGGTGACGGTACGACCGCCGGGCCCGGCCCCGGAGTACGGCAGGTCCCCCTTCCGCAACCAGGAACTCCTGCTGGGCGCCCGGGTGTACGAGGCTCCGGGGGCGGGCGGTGCGTGCCGGGTCGGCACGGAGGTCTTCCTCTGGGCCCCGGACGCGACGGGCACCGCCCGCCTGGGCCCGTACGAGACGCGACTGCTCGGCGGCGGGCCCAAGCGGCGGGCGGCGCTGACGTCCCTGGGCGTGCAGGAGCGGGAGGGGGCGAAGCCCCACGTCCCGCGCGGCGGGACCGCCGAGATCGCCTGCCTGGACCACGACCGCCTGCGCACGGCCGTGGCAGGGCTCCGTACCCGGGCCGCGACGAGGATCGACATCCGCTCCGACGGCCTGACGGCCACCCTGCCGCCGGGCACGACGGGCACGGCGGTGGTGGCCGCCCCGAGGATCGCGGGCTGGCGGTGCGAGGGCGGGAAGGCGGGTGCGTACGGCGGCCTCGTGGCCGTCGCCGTCCGTCCGGGGACGACGACCGTGACCTGCGACTTCCGCCCTCCGGGCCTGCGGGCGGGGCTCGCGGCGGGCGCGGCGGGCGCGCTGCTCCTCGCCGCGTCCCTGTGGGTGGGCGGCAGGACCCGGCGTCCGGGCGGCGGGTTCCTACGGCTCGGCGCTGGCACCCGGCGGCAGGGCGGCGGGACCCTGCGACTCGGCTCCGGGTTCCTGCGGCTGGGCGCCGGGTCCCGCCGTGGGCCGGAGGGCCCGGCCTCGCTCAGCCCGTGACCGCGACGATGCGCCAGCCCACCGCGCCCGAGGCGCCGGTCCCGCCCGTGACGGCGAGCGGGAGCTCGGCGGGCGCGCTCGTGATCCGGTGCGTCACGGGAACGCCGTCGCAGGGCACGGCCGGGATCTTCCTGCCGTCGACGACGGGCACGACCGTGCCTTCGCCGGCGCAGACGAGGGCCGGCTGGTAGGCGGCCCCCTTCTCCAGCAGGGCACGGTGGTGCACCCCGTCCGCCACCCACTCGGTCCCGGACGCCACGAACGCGGGGTCGTCCGGGGAGATCGTGTCCAGAGCCTCCTTGACGCGCTTCTCCTGAGCGGCCGCCGCCTCACCGCCACCGGCGGCTGCGGACGTGGAGGCGGTCGGCGAGGCAGATGCCGTCGCCGGTCCTCGTGGAAGATCAGCGGCGCACGGCCCGGGATCACGATCGCGGTGCCCAGGGCGTCGGCGATCCGGGCGAGAACACCGACCATGGCCCCGACGCCGACGGCTCACCGGCCCGGCACCCGCCGCTCCCACCTGATCTCGCCGTCCTCCACCCGGTCCGTGGGAGTGAGGCCGGCCGCGGCGGCGACGGCCGCCGACGCCGCGTGGTCCGGGTGGACGTGGGCCACGATCGTCCCCGCGCCGTACTCCACGAGCAGGGTCACCAGGCCCTCGGCCGCCTCCCGGGCGATGCCCCGGCCCTGCCACTCCGTGCCGATCACCCACGCGACCTCCACGACCCGCCCGTCCTCCGTGACCGTCGCCTGCACGGTGCCGGTCAGCCGGTCCTCGGCGCGGAGCCGGACCACCCAGTTGCCCCACGCCGTCGCCGGGTCCGGCGAGCCGGACGCCAACCGCTCGTAACGGGACAGCAGCTCGGGCGGGGTCAGCGGGGCGCCGCCGATGAAGGTGTGCAGGGCGGGGTCGGCGAGGACCCCCGCCATCTCCTCGGCGTGCGCGACGGTGAGCGGGACGAGGTCGAGGCGGGGGGTCCGTACCGTACGCCCGGTCACCCCGGTCACCCCGCTCCCCTCCCCGGCACTCATACGTTCCCCAGGAAACCGGGGTCGCTCTCGTCGAACCCCACGCTCGTCTCCCGCTCGAACTCCAGGAGTTCCGCCATCGTCACGACACGGCGGCTCGTCGCGGCCAGGTCCTGGTGCGCCTCCGCCGACCACAGCGGCGGGTAGAGGGTGAGCCCCCGGTCGCCGTCCAGCCGACGGACCTCGTCCTGCCAGCCGGGCCAGCGCAGCCCCGCGTAGAACTCCTCCGTGCCGCCGGACAGCATCCACGACAGCCAGGCCCCGTATCCGGCGCCCAGCGCGTCCCAGTTCAGCGAGTCCGGCGCGAAGTACACCATCTCGCCCGGCTGCCCCGGCAGCCCGACCTGCTCCGCGGGCCCGCCCTGGAGGACGAACACCCCGCCGAGCACGTCGTGGGCCACGACGAGCCCCGCCCCGGGCCGCCACCCCGGATCGGCCGTCGCGTCCGCGGGGAAGTCGTTGACCTGCGCGAGCGACGGCAGCCGCCGGTCGTTGTCGCCGGCCGGGCTGCCGTACACCCGCAGCCAGCCGTCGTCGACGAACGCCCCGCCGCTGTGGAAGGCGAACGCCCCCAGGAACGACCGCAGGGTCACCTGCGTCCGCAGCAACGCGGCCGCGCCCCGCGCCGCGTCGGCCTCCAGCACCTCTACGGGTACGGGCGCGGCCCGCAGCTTCTCTCCGAGGACGGGCCAGGCCGGGTCCTCGACCTCGATCAACTCACTCAGTTCACGCACCGGAGCATGCTCCCACCCTCCGGGGCGACCGGCTCTCCCGGCCGCTGACCGCGGGTCAATGCACCTGGGCCGCGGCAGCGGCGGCGGCCTCCGCGCTCAGCGCCACCACGATCTCGTCCTCCTCGAGGTCACCGGTGGGCGTGAACCCGAGGTCTGCGTAGAGGCGTGCGGCGGCGGTGTTCGCCGGGTGGTACGAGAGCCGTATCTCCCGGCAGTCCGGGAGCGCGGCCAGGCGGCCCAGCAGGGCGCGCAGCGCGGCCCTGCCGATGCCCCTGCCCTGTTCGGCCGCGTCGACGACCAGGCCGCCGATCCAGTGGGTGCCGCCCTCGTCGTCGTACGCCCACATGACGTGGCCCACGACCTCGTCCCCGGCGCGGACCGCGAGGGAGGTCCAGGGCCCGCCCCGCTGGGAGAGCAGCAGATAGCGCGCGCCGAGCGCCGCGACGAACCCGCGCTGGTCGTCGGCGGGGGCGACGTCGGCGACGCCCCGCCAGTTGTCCTCCGTGATCTCTTCCAGGACCACGGGCCGGCCGTCCGATCGACCCTCGTCGCGGTCCCGCCGGCCGTCCCGCCGGTCGTCCGGCCGGTCGTCCTGCCCGTCGGCGGGAGCCTTCGCCGGCCCGGCTGCCCTAGTGGCGCTGCCGAGGATTCTGGTCGGCGTGATGCGGGCGACCACGCGGACCTCCTCCGCCGGAGCCTCCGCGTACTCCGTGCCGCCGCCCGGACCGAGGTACTCCTCGGCGATGCGGACGGCCACCGCCCGGCCGGTGTCCTCGGTGAGGGTGGCCGTGCCGCGTATCTCGACGTACAGGTCGGGGTCGGCGGGATCGAAGACGGTCAGGCCGACGCGAGGGTCTCGGAGCATGTTCAGCGCCTTGCGCCGGCCTTGGGTGGTGGAGATCAGCAACTCTCCGCCGTCGCGGCTGACCCACACCACCGAACTCTGCGGGGCGCCGTCGGGGTTGAGGGTGGCGAGCACGGCCATGTGCGGGGCGTCGAGCAGGCCGCGCACGGTCTCGTTCATCTCGGTCTTCTTCTCCAGGGACATGGTGGGGAGGCTATGCGGACGCCCGGGGAGGCGCACCGGATTACCCGGGCGGCGCGGCGCCCGCGACCGGTCACGCGCCGCAGGGGGACCGGTCGTGCAGCGCCTTCAGGGCGGTGCCGACGGGGTGGCGCCGCAGGGTTCCCTCCGCGTTCTCACCCGGCCAGGGCGCGGCGCAGGACGGCGCCGAGTTCGGCGTTCTGCCGCTGCGAGACCTCGGCCGAGAGGATCGCCTGCGAACCGTGGAAGGTGCCGGGCCACTGGTGGATCTCGACCGACACCCCCGCCCGGAGCAGACGCAGCGCGTACGCGAGGCCCTCGTCGCGGTTCGGGTCGAACTCGGCGGTGGCGAGGTAGGCCGGCGGCAGGCCGGTCAGGTCCTCGGCGCGGGCCGGGGCGGCGTACGGGGTCGCGGGGGCGCCGCCCAGGTAGTGCTGCCACGAGGCCAGGACCTTGGCCCGGTGGAACCACGGCGTGTCGGTGAAGTTCACCGCCGACCACGAGTCCTGCCGGTCGTCGAGCCCCGGCTGGTTGAGCAGCTGGAAGCGGATCGGCGGCCCCTGCCGGTCGCGGGCCCGCAGGGTCACCGCGGCGGCGAGGTTGGCGCCGGCGCTGTGCCCGCCGATCGCGATGCGGTCCGGCTCGACGCCGAGTTCGGCCGCGTGCCCGACGGCCCAACCGAGGACGGCGTAGGCGTCGTCCAGGGCCGCCGGGTAGGGGTGTTCGGGGGCGAGCCGGTAGCCCACCGAGATCACCACCGCGCCGGAGGAGGCCGCGATCCGGCCGGCCCACGGGTGTTCGGTGTCCAGGTCGCCCATGAGGAATCCGCCGCCGTGCAGCCAGATGACGGCGCCCCGGGCTCCGTGCGGGCGGTAGACCCGTACCGGCACGGGCGGATCGGCGGGCACGGTGTGGTCCTCGACCTCCATGTCCGTGGTGTCGGGGGCCGGTACGGAAGCGGCCAGTTGCGCGAGGTTCTTCCGCGCGGTGACCGGGTCGGTGAGGTCGGCGCGGGGGAAGAACGGTACGAAGGCTTCGAGTTCGGGGTCCATGACGGCCATCCTCGGGGAGCCGCCCGCGCCGGGTCGTCCGCCGTCCGTCGGGCATCGAGGGCCGATCGCGCGCCGTTCGGCGGCCGCGTCCCGCCCGCCCGTCCTCCTATCCTGCTGCCATGGAGGCTCTGGCCGTACGGCTGTCCGGACTCGATCCGCACGTCGAAGGCGCGCTCCGCATCGTCGCGTTCTACGACACCCTGATGCGCAGGCGGGTGGACCTTCCCGCGCTCGCCCGGGCCTCCGCCGGTCTCGCCGAGTGCGTCACCGGCGTCGGACTCCACGGCACCGGGCGGACGATCCGCGTCGCGGCCGACGGCCGCGACGCCGCCGGCCCTGCGGGGCCCGCGTCCGGCACGGTCCCGGTCGTCCTCGACGAGGAGGAGATCGGCACGGTGTGGCTGGAGCGGGCCGGCCCGGCCGGCCCGCTCGACGAGGTGCTGCTCGACCGGCTGGCCCTCGCCGTGGCGGGGGCCGTCGAACGGTACGGTCCGGCCCGCACGACCATGGCGGACCCCGCGCTCGTCGAGCTGGTCATCAGCGCCGAGACCGACGAGGCGGCCCGCGCGCGGGCGCTGCGGCTCCTCGGCTTCGCGGCCGGGCAGCCGGTCCGGGTGGCCGCCGTACGGTCGCCGCGACTGCCGCTCGACCAGGTGGGCGGAGCCGTCTGCCCCGTCCGGCCCGTGAAGGCGGCGCGGATCGGCGGTGTCGGGGTGATCCTGGCGTCGTCCGTGGACCGGGACCGGTTCCCCGCGGGCGTACGCGCGGGCATCGGCGCGGCGGACGGGCCCCATCTGGCGTGGCGGGAGGCCCGGACCGCCCTGCGTCTCACCACCGGACGCGAACCCGTGCTCGGTCACGCGGAGCTGGGCGCGCTGGCGCTGCTCGCGGAGGTGCCGAGGGAGGTGCTGCGCGGCAACCCCGACGTCGCGGCGCTCGTCCGGGTGGCCGGAGACCCGGGGGATCCCGGGGGAGACGCACGGGAGACCCTGGACACGCTGGAGGCGTACTGCGCGGCGGGGTCGCTGCGCCGGGCCGCCGACGTCCTGCACCTGCACCACAGCAGCGTGGCCCGCCGCATCGACCTGATCGGCAGAGCCCTCTCCGTGGACCTCACCACCCCGGCGGGTCTGACCAGGGCACGCATGGCCCTGACGGCGTGGCGGCTGCTGGGCGAATAGGTCCGGTCGTCGAACTCCCGTCGTCGCCCGAAGGGCGGCCCGCGGAAACTTTCCCGGGGCCGGTCGCAACCTCGCAGGGTGACGCACGTCTGGTGGTGTGAAGGCGCCCTTCACACCGATCCACCCGACCGTGTCCGTCCCCTTCCTCGGGAGAACCCATGTCCAGCCACGCCAAGCGGAACTTCCGCCCCCGCCCCCGCATCCTGGGCGTCATCACCGGTGCCGCGCTCCTCCTCGGCGGCGGCGGCTTCGCCGCGCAGGCCCTCGCCGACTCCGGTCCGCAGCCCGCGCCGGCCGCGCCGAAGGTCTCGGTCCCGGACGCGGCCCCGGCGGCACCGGCCGCCGCGCCCGCTCCGGCCGTCGCCCCGAAGGCCGTCCCGAAGGCCGCCGCGCCCGGTACGCCCGCCCCGGCGGCCAAGCCCGTCGCCGCCCCGGCTCCGGGCACCGCCCCGAAGGTCGTCTCGCCCGGCAAGCCCGGCCCGGCCGCCGCGCCCGCACCCGCGCCCGCCGCCGACCGGGGAGCTCGCCCCGCGCCCGTCCCGGCCCCGGCGGTCAAGCCGACGGCCGCCCCCGCGCCCGCCCAGGCTCCGGCTCCGGCTCCGGCCGACGCCGCGCCCCGCGTCCAGAAGTAGCGGCACGCGGTAGCACCGAGGAGCGGGCGGCCCGGCCGGGCTTGCGCAGGTCCGGCCGGGTCGCCCCTCCGTCCCGCAACGGATCGAGGACCGTGCAGTTGTCGTACGCCATACCCGTACCCGGACACACAGACCGGCCGTCGCCCTGGTGGGCCCGGCTGTCCGCCCGTATGACCCGAGCCCGGAGCCTGTCCCGGGCCCGGACCCTGTCCCGGACCCGCCCCCGGGCCGGCGACGCCCCCGGGACCGTACGGGGACGGCATCTGCGTGCGGTGGACGCTCCGGAGGAGCAGGGGCCGCCGCCCACCCTCACCGAGCTGTACCGGGCCCGGCGGCTCGACATGGTGCGGCTGGCGCTCTTCCTCGTCGACGACCTGCACACCGCCGAGGACGTCGTCCAGGACGCGTTCGCCGCCGTGTGCCGGACGTACGGCACGTCCCTCCACGGGCTCCAGGACCCGGGCGCGTACCTGCACACCGCCGTGGTCAACGCCGCCCGTTCCGTTCTGCGCAGGCGCCGCACCGCGCGCGCCTACACCCCGCCCCACCCGGCCTCCGAGCCGCCCGTCGACGAGGGACTGCTGCTCGCCGAGGAGCACCGGCACGTGCTCGACGCGCTCGCGCAGCTGACCGGGCGCCAGCGCGAGGTCCTCGTCCTGCGCTACTGGTCGGAGCTGACCGAGGCGCAGATCGCGCAGACGCTCGGGCTCTCGCGCGGCACGGTGAAGTCGACCGCGAGCCGCGCCCTCGACGCCCTGGAGAAGAAGCTGGAGGCGGGCCGATGAGACCGCGTGCCGAGGACCCCCTCACCGTCACCGAGGAGCGGCTGCGCGCCGCGTTCGCCGCGCGCGCGGCCCTCGTCACATACCGGGACCTGCGCCGTGACGAGCCCCCGGAGGGGCGGAGCCGGGGTCTGCGGC
Source organism: Streptomyces sp. NPDC029956 (assembly GCF_055574655.1). Lineage (NCBI taxonomy): Bacteria > Bacillati > Actinomycetota > Actinomycetes > Kitasatosporales > Streptomycetaceae > Streptomyces > Streptomyces sp. NPDC029956. The sequence continues at coordinate 77,857 of NZ_JBVHZJ010000038.1, forward strand.
GGGTGCGCGGAGTCGCCTTCGCGTCGCTGGGGACGGTCGCCGTCGCGGCGGCCGTGGCGGCGGCGTACCTGCTCCTCCTGGTGCCCGCCGGCACGGTCTCCCCCACTCCGGCACCGCCCGCCCGGCCCCCGGGTGTCAGCACGTCCCCGGTCCCGCCCGCCCCCACCCCGGTCGCCCCGTCGGTCACCGGACCGGGAGCGGCACCCGAGCCTGGCGCGGTGCGCCCGTCCGGGGGCGGCCCGAAGCCAGGCGCGGTACCGAAGCCAGGCGCGGAGCCGGAGCCCGGGGCGGAGCCGGCGGCGGGGACCGTTCCTCCGCGGCCCGGAGCGAACCCGGAGCCCGCGGGCCGGCCTTAGCCGGCGGCCGCGGGCTCGGCATGCGGGCATGGCGATTCGGGGGCGGCGATTCGGGGGCGGAGACATGGAAGGGGGGGAGGACCCACAGAGGGGCCGGCCCCCCCCCTCCACACCAGAGGCGTAGGAACCCCTCCCCGTGGACCCTTCCCCACACCGCCCCCCCCCTTCTCCCC